>SHVP01000012.1 GCA_009694165.1 Alphaproteobacteria bacterium | reverse complement strand
AGCGGGCGGAATGCCAAAGTTTTGCTCATACAGAGCGGCCAAATTTTGGTCAATTTCTGCCGCGAACACACACCGATGGCCCAGTCCAGCCAGCGCTTGATGAAATCCGCCAAGGCCAGAAAACAGATCGATGAATCGAAGTTCTTTTTGTGGGGCAGCACAATTTTCAGCGACTGATCCATCCCGCGGCATGAAACCCCCTAACTCCTTTCTATACCGCCACTTTTTGTTTGCCAGTAGTGACAGTAACGGATGGGCCGAGTAGGGCCAGCGCTCGGGCGCATTCGAGAAGCTGTGAATCTGCAGCGATAATAGGAAGTGAATGGCGCCCCACGCCGGTCAGGAGCCGACCCTGGTGAACGCGCTCACCTTCGACAGGAACGCCCGTTCGCTCGTCGCCGGAATGAAGCCCGCCGCCGTTATGAGCCCGGCGGTATCCTCGCGCACGTAAGGAGCGTAGTAGGGCTCGTGGAAGGCGGCGGGGAACCAGTCGAGCAGGCCGTCGTAGGGTGCATGGTCGCCCAGCTGGATGGTGTCGATCACGACGAACGTCCCACCCGGGCGCAGCACGCGGGCCGCTTCGGCGACGACGCGGCGGCGCACCTCGGCCGGCAGCTCGTGGAACAGATAGACCGCGGTGACGATGTCGACCGAGCGCTCGGCGAGCGGAATCGCCTCGGCCGCGCCCTGCACGAAGGCACCGCCCGGCCAGCGGCGCAATTGCCGGCGCGCCTCGTGCAGATAGGCGGCCGACAAATCGAGGGCGACCCGCTCGACGCGCGGAAAATTGTCGGCGATGAAGCCCAGCAGCCGCCCGGTGCCGGCGCCAAGATCGAGTAGCCGCAGCGGTTCTGCCGCCGCCGCCCTCGTCGCGATCGCCGGCAGCGCGCGGCGGCGCATCGCATCCGCGCCGCCGAGGAACAGCACCTCCACCTGCTGGTCATAGAGCCGCGCCGAGCGCGCCGAGAGATAACCGTCGGTCTGGAAATGGAAGGCCTGGGCGTAATAATCGGGGACGCCGGCGCCGGCTTGGGTGGCCGCGAGGTGCGTCTCGCCGTGCCGCCGCCGCCGGGTCACGCGGCGCACGTCGCCGAAATAGTCGAGCGAGGCGCCGATCACATCGGCCGGCGAACGCAGCGCATCGTGCGGCAGGCGGTAAAGCCCGCGCTCGATGTCGCGCCATTCGCGCCCGAACAGGGTGCCGAGGTCCTCGAGCACTTGCGTGAGCGTCGGCAGCTGCCCCTTGGGCCGGCGCTCGCGCGGCACCGCCGGGCCCGCCGGCCGCGCCGACAGCAGGTAGTGGCCGAGGTACCAGGCGACGCGGCCGCCCTGGGTCGCCGCGTAGAAAAGCCCGCGCAGGGGCGTCGGGATCGCCGTCATGACTGCTGTAGGTTTTCCCATGCCGCCCTGGACGGGTCGCCGCCCGGTCTGTTAGCGTGTCGGCCGCCGTAGATTAGGACAATCGCCGTGGTCGGACATCCTCCGAAATTCGTGTCGTTTCTCTGGTGACGCGCCCTCGCCCGCGCGCGGCGTCGCAGCGCGCCCTGTCCTGACCCTTCCACGATTTCGTGCCTCTGCCGGCCCAAACGGCAGACCGCCTGACCGGCGGTAGGAGCTTCCTATGACCGTACCAGCCACCACGCCTTCGGGGATCGCGATCCACCGCGCCACGACGCCGCTCGATTATGCCGCCGGACTGAATTTCGTCATCGACCGCCTCGATACCGAACGTGGAGCTTTCTTCTCGTCTGGCGTCGAGTTCCCCGACCGCTATTCGCGCTGGGACATCGCGGTGATCGACCCGCCACTCGAGTTCATCGGACTCGGCCGCTGCCTCACTGTCAACGCGCTGAACGAGCGCGGCGAACGCCTGCTCGCGCTGCTGCGGCCGACCCTGCTCGGCGCCGACACCACGGTGGTGGCGGAAACTTCCCGCCAGTTGCAGCTCGCCATCGCCGTGCCCACCGGCGGCTTCGCCGAGGAAGAGCGCAGCCTGCAGCCCTCGGTGTTCAGTCCGATCCGCCGCCTGGTCGAGGACTTCGGCCGCGCCACCGACGGCTCGCTCGGCCTCTACGGCGCCTACGGCTACGACCTGTTGTTCCAGTTCGAAACGATGCCGCTCCGGCTCGACCGCCGCGCCGTGACGAAAGACCTGCACGTGTTCCTGCCCGACGCGATCTGCCTGGTCGACCGCCGCAAGGAACTCGCCTATCGCCACGACTACGACTTCGCCAAGGGAGCGCTGACGACCGCCGGTGCTGGCCGCACGGTGTTTGCGCCGTTGCGCGTGCCCCCACCGGCGCCCGCCGAGGGCACCATCATCACCGACCACAGCGATGCGCAATACGCGGCGATGGTCGATGCGGCGCGCGAGCGCATGCGGGTGGGCGACATCTTCGAGGTGGTGCTGTCGCGCCGTTTTCTCGCTGATTATGGTGGTCGGCCCTCGGATCTCTTCCGCATCATGCAGAAGGTGAACCCGAGCCCGTACGAGTTCCTGCTGCAGCTCGGCGACGAGCAACTGATCGGCGCCTCGCCCGAGATGTTCGTCCGCGTCGAGGGGCGGCGCGTCGAGTCCTGCCCGATCTCGGGCACCATCCGGCGCGGCAAGAACCCGATGGAGGACGCCGAGAACATCCGCACGCTCTACAACTCGGACAAGGACGAGGTCGAGCTGACGATGTGCACTGACGTCGACCGTAACGACAAGTCGCGCATCTGCGAGCCGGGCTCGGTCCGCCTGCTCGGACGCCGGCTGATTGAACGCTATGCCGGCCTGTTTCACACCGTCGACCATGTCGAGGGCATGCTGCGGCCGCAATTCACCGGCATCGATGCGTTTCTCAGCCATATGTGGGCGGTGACGCTGACCGGCGCGCCCAAGAAGGCGGCGGTGCAGATCGTCGAGGCTCAGGAAACGACGCCGCGCGAATGGTACGGCGGCGCCGTCGGCGCGCTGATGCTGAACGGCGACGTCAACACCGGCATCACCATCCGCACCGTGCACCTGCGGGGTGGCAAGGCCGCCTATCGCGCCGGCTCGACGCTGGTCTGGGATTCGATCGGCCTCGAGGAGGCGGCCGAGACGCGCACCAAGGCGACGGCGTTTTTCAACATTCTCGCTCCCAAGGCGCGGGCGACGGCGCGGGCAGCCGATGCCATCCGGCCGTTCGCGCAGATGAAGATCGTCATGATCGACAATGAGGATTCCTTCGTCCACACGCTAGCCGACTATTTCCGCCAGACCGGCGCCAGCGTGCGCACCTATCGGGCCGGCGTGTCGCTCGATCGCCTGAAGGCGGAGAAACCCGACCTGGTCGTCCACTCGCCCGGCCCCGGCCGGCCCGAACAGTTCGGCGTGCCGGCGCTGGTGCGGGCGCTCGCCAAGGAGCGCATTCCGCAATTCGGCGTCTGCCTCGGCCTCCAGGGCATCGTCGAGGCGTTCGGCGGCACCCTCAACGTGCTCGACGAACCGCGCCACGGCAAGCGCTGGAGCGTGCAGCACGGCGGCGAGGGCATCTTCCGCGACCTGCCGAGCCCATGCGACGTTGGCGCCTACCACTCGTTGGTGGCCGATCCCGCCACGTTCCCGGCCGGCGAACTCGAGGTGACGGCGCGCAACGAGACCGGCCTCGTGATGGCGGTGCGGCACAAGCGCGAGCCCATCTTCGCCGTGCAGTTCCATCCCGAATCGATCCTGTCGATGCGGGGCGATGTCGGTCACCGCCTCATTCACAACGTGCTGAGCGTGGTGACCGGCCGCAACGCCTGATGGAACGGTCCGACCTGCTGATCGACGGGCCGGCGCGCGCCGCGCGCACCATCGTGCTTGCCCACGGCGCCGGCGCGCCGATGGATTCGCCCTACATGAACGCGGTCGTCGCCGGCCTGGCCGCAGCCGGGCTGCGTGTCGTCCGTTTCGAATTTCCCTATATGCGCCGGCGCCGCGATGCCGGCAAAGGCGGCGGGCCCGACCGCGAACCGGTGCTGCGGCAAACCTGGCACGAGGTGCTGGTGCTCGTCGGCGACCCGGGGCGCACGGTGATCGGCGGCAAGAGCATGGGCGGGCGCATGGCGAGCCTGGTCGCCGACGAGGCGGGCGTGGCCGGCCTCGTCTGCCTCGGCTATCCGTTCCATCCGCCGGGTCAGCCGACAAAACTGCGCACGGCCCATCTTGCGACGCTGCGGACGCCCGCGCTAATCGTCCAGGGCACGCGCGATCCGTTCGGGACCAAGGCCGACGTCGCCGGCTATCGCCTCAACCAATCGATCCGTCTGCATTGGCTGCCCGACGGCGACCATGACGGCAAACCGCGCAAGGCCTCCAGCCGAACCGTCGCACAAAACCTCGACGAGGCGATGGCCGCGGTGGCGGCCTTCGTGCACGGCTTGGCGTAGCGGCTTCCTCGCCCTGAGGCGCGTGCGCGCTAGCGCCGCTTGGTTTTTTCTTGGTGCGGATGGGGGCGGCGTGGGCGGCCAAGCCTTGGTAGCGGGCCTTGGCGGCGCGTTCGATGGCGGCGGCGGGCAGGCGGCCGACGCCGAGCGAGTGGCGCAGGAACTCGAGCACCCTGATCTCTTCCTGGCGCAAGCGGCCCTCGACCGCGGCGATGTCGCAGGCGAGCACATAGGGGGTCTCGCGCAGGTGCGGCGGCAGGCTCTTGGCGATGAAGGCGATCACCGATCGAGACCCTGCTTGCCGAGGCGCTGGGCGCAGTGCTGCGCCACCTTGGGCAACGCGTTCTCCTTCAAGCCGCGGAACGCCGGCAGCAGCTGGACGAACTCGCCCATGGTATAGAGCTCGCGGTCGGTCATCGCGCTGTCGGCAGCGGAGACCAGGACCATCACATAGATGAGCCCGCCGTGTTCGGGGCGGACCGTCATACAGACACACGGGGTTGGAAAAAGCGGCGCAACCGTAGTGCCCTCACGCCGGTGGGGCAAGGAATTCCTTGGTGGCGGCGACGATCTCGGCCAGGGGTGCGCGCTCGATGCGCACGCCGGTGGGGAAGGCCGTCAGAAAGCGGGACGGGAAGGCTTTGTCGAGAAGGACAAACACGCCCTGGTCGGTGCGCCGACGGATAAGCCGCCCGTAGGCCTGCTTGAGGCGAAGCCGGATCAGCCGGTCGTCGTAGGCGCCGCCGCCGAAGTGATCGCGGCGGGCACGATGCAGCAGCGTTTGGCGCGGCCAGGGCACACGTTCGAAGACGACCAGTCGGAGCGCCCGTCCCGGCACGTCGATACCGTCCCGCGTCGCATCGGTGCCGAGCAGGCAGGAGTCGGGTTCGGCGCGGAACATGTCGATCAGCGTCGCCGTGTCGAGGCCGTCGACATGTTGGGCGAACAGCGGAATGCCGCGCGCGGCGAGCGGCCGCACCAGCGCCGCCTGCGCGTCGCGAAGGCGGGCGATCGAGGTGAACAGGCCGAGGGCGCCGCCACCCGCCGCCAGAAACAGCTCGCGAAAGGCGTGGGCAAGGGCGAGACGGTCGCCCTTGGCGACGTCGGCGGCGACGAAGATCCGGGTCTGGCTGGCGTAATCGAACGGCGAGGGCACGCGCGAGCGCATGGCGGGAAAGGCCAGGTGATGGGCGCCGGTGCGGACCTCGGCTGCAGCCCAGTCCTCCGACTCGCCCGCGGTGTCGCGCAACGTGGCCGAGGTGAGGACGGCCCCGGCAGCCCGCTTCAGTACCGCCTCGGCGAACGGCGCGGTCGGGTCGACCCACGAGCGGAACATGCCGGCGTCGCGGTCGCGCCCGGCGTCGCGCTCGATCGCGAACCAGTCGAGGAACGCGGGAGGCGTCGCCCGCGCCAGGTCGCCCAGCATGGCGGTCCAGGTGCGCACCGTGGCGGCGTGGCGGTCGACGGTTCGGCGAATCGCCTCGAGGCGCTGGGCGGTCGAGCGATCGAGGTCGGCGGTCGTCTCGAGATAGGAGGCGATGGCGGCGACGACAGCGGCGAGCGCCGTGGTCAGCTTGCCGAGTTCCTCCTTGAGCGCGTCGGCGTGGCCGAGCAGCGCCGCGGGCGGGTTCGTCTTGTCGGCTTCGATGTCGTAGAACGAACCGGGGTCGTCGCGTCCGCGCACGTGATCGGCCACCGCCGCGAGGAAGTGCTCGAACACCGTCATCGACGTCTCGGTGCCGAAGCCGCGCCGCGGCAGGATGCGGGCGGCGCGCGCCGCCTGTTGCAGCGCCTCGGTCGCCCCCGGGATGCCTTGCAGGGTTTCGCCATAGCGCGCGAGCAGACCGGTGCGACGGGCGCGGCTGCGGGCGGCGCCGCGGATCCAGCGCCGCAGCCGGGCGCCGCTGCGACCGCTGAGCCGGGCGGTGAACGCTGCGTCGGCCACCTCGAACAGGTGATGCGCTTCGTCGAAGATGATGCGCTGCGGCCCATCGCCGTCGAGGTGGCCGCTCACCGCCTGGGCCACGACCAAGGCATGATTGACGACGACGATGCTGGCCACGCGACTGCGCCGGATCGCCCGCTCGACGAAGCATTTAGAATAGTGCGGACAGGCCGAGCGCACGCACTCACCGGCATGATCCACGACGGCCGTCGTCGTCGGCCAACCGACCAGTTGCCGGAGCCAGCCGGGAAAATCGCCGCTCACGAGATCGCCGTCGCGACTGGCCTGCGCCCAGCGCGCGATCAGTCCGAGCCCGATCGAGGCGCCGCCGAGCGCCAGGCGTCCGACGGCGTCTTCGTAGTTCAGCAGGCACAAGTAGTTCTCGCGGCCCTTGCGGACGGCGACGGCACCGCGGGCGCGCTCGGGCAGGATGCGGTCGAGTTCGGCGCTGATCTGGCTCTGCAGGTTCTTGGTGAAGGTGCTGATCCATACCGGCTCGCTGTTGCGCTCTGACCAGAGGGTGGCGGCGGCGAGATAGCCGAGCGTCTTTCCCGTTCCGGTTCCCGCCTCGGCGAGCACGATGGCGGGCTGCTCGTCGCCGCGTCGCGGTTGAAACGCGCCGACCACTGCGGCGGAAAAGTCTTCCTGCTCGGGACGTTGTTCGGCCCCCGCCGTCAGCTCGCGGACGCGGGCGCGGGCTTCCTCGGCGCTGACCGCCACTTCGTTGCGGTCGGGGGCGGCGGTGCGTTCGACCCAGGCCGGGAGCGTGCGCCAGATGTCGAAGCCGGCAGAGGATCGTTTGGATTTCCCGGCCAATTGTTCGAGCACGAAGGGGGCCCACGGCCACTCGGCCTTGTCCATCGTGCGGGCGAGCGCGCGGGCCTGGCTGGCCGACTTGGCGGAGAGCGCGCCGAGTTCAGCCAGCAGGGCCGCCGCCAACCGCGGCAACAGCAGCGCCGCAGCGAGCGCGTCGCCCGGTGCGGGCAGATGCAAGGCCTGGGCGAGGCCGCGCGGAGTCGGCAGGCAGAAGACGGCGGGCCGGACGAAGGCGAAGAGTTCCAACAGATCGAAGGCGGCAAAGCGCTCGCTGGCGAGCGCCCGCGCGGTCGCCACCGCGTGGCAGACGAAGGGCGCCGCCGCCACGGCACGCGCCGCGGCATCGGCGAAGGCCAGCTCCTCGACCTCGCCGTCGCGGCTCAGCCACAGGGCGTAACTCGGCGCCATCACCAGCGCAGGGGCCGCCGGGACCTTGGCGAGGCGGTCGACGCGATTCATGGCCCATTATGGACGGCCGCCTCGGGCCGAAGCAAAAGCGCCGTGGGTTGACCGGTTACCGACCAGCGCCTAGGGTCCGCCCCCTGAATTGCAGCAAGGATAGGACGCCATGTTGGTCGATACCGCCGCCAGCAAGGCGTGGCCCTTTCAGGAAGCGGCCCGGCTGATCGAGCGTTTCAAGGCCGGCCCGCCGGGTAAGGGTTTTTGCCTGTTCGAGACCGGCTATGGCCCCTCGGGCCTGCCCCACATCGGCACCTTCGGCGAGGTCGCCCGCACCACCATGGTGCGTCACGCCTTCACCAAGCTGTCGGACATCCCGACTCGTCTGTTCGCCTTTTCGGACGACATGGACGGCCTGCGCAAGGTGCCCGACAATGTCCCCAACAAGGAGATGCTCGAGCGGCACATCGGCAAGCCGCTGACCGCGGTGCCCGATCCGTTCGGCACGCACGAGAGCTTCGGTGCCCACAACAACGCCCGCCTGCGCGCCTTCCTCGACGCCTTCGACTTCGCCTACGAGTTCAAGAGCGCGACCGAGTGCTACCGCAGCGGCCTGTTCGACGAGACCCTGCTCAAGGTGCTGCGCCAGTACGACCAGGTGAAGAACGTCATCACTCCCACCATCGGGCCGGAGCGACGCGCCACTTACAGTCCGTTCCTGCCGGTCTGTCCGCGCACCGGGCGCGTCTTGCAGGTGCCGACGGTCGAACGCCGGGTCGACGCGGGGACCATCGTCTATCGCGATGAGAATGAGGTTCTGGTCGAGGTTCCGGTAACGGGCGGTCATTGCAAGTTGCAATGGAAAGTCGACTGGGCGATGCGCTGGACCGCGCTCGGCGTCGATTACGAGATGGCTGGCAAGGACCTAATCGACTCGGCCAAGCTGTCGAGCCAGATCTGCCTCATCCTCGGCAGCCCACCGCCCGAGGGGTTCATCTACGAGCTGTTCCTCGACGACAAGGGCGAGAAAATCTCGAAGTCGCGCGGCAATGGTCTCACCATCGAAGAGTGGCTGACCTACGCCTCGCCGGAAAGCCTGGCGCTTTACATGTACCAGGCGCCGCGCAAGGCGAAGCGGCTCCATTTCGACGTAATTCCCCGCGCCGTCGACGAGTATGTGGGTCTGCTCGCGCGCAGCGCCGGCGAGGACGAGGCGGCCCGGCGCGACAACCCGGTGTGGCACATCCATGCCGGCCACCCACCCGCCGAGCAGATGCCGGTCACCTTCGGCCTGTTGTTGAATCTCGTCAGCGTGTGCAATACCGAGGATCAGACGGTGCTATGGGGCTTCATCAGCCGCTACATTGCCGGCGCGACCCCCGAGCGTTATCCGTTGCTCGACCGTCTGATCGGCTACGCGTTGCGCTACTACCGCGATTTTGTCAAACCGGCCAAGACCTATCGCCCAGCGAGCGACGGCGAACGCGCGGCCCTGCTCGATCTTGCGGCGACGCTGGCTCGGTTGCCGAACGACGCCACTGCCGAAGCGATCCAAAGCGAGATTTACGAGGTCGGCAAGCGCCATGCCTTCGCCAATCTGCGCGACTGGTTCGCGGCGATGTACGAAGTGTTGTTCGGCCAGAAGGAAGGGCCGCGCATGGGTTCGTTCGTGGCGCTCTACGGCGTCGACAACTTCGTCACGCTCATCCGCGATACCCTGGCCGGACATTCGGCCGCCGCCGAGTAGCCTATTGGCTCGCCCACAGGATGCGCGCCATCCAGACCACCTTGTCGGCGGCGACGTGGAGGGGTTCGTGCGCCGGATTGAGCGATAGGAGCTCGACACGCTCGCGCGAGCGTGCGCCCAGCTGCTTGGCCATCACCTCGCCGCTGGTCAGCTTGACGACCACCCGATCGCCGCGCCGGGCACCGGCGTGGGGCGAGACGATGATCACATCGCCGGGCCGGTAGACTGGCTGCATGCTGTCGCCGGTGATGCGGAGCGCATAGACGTTGGCCGCGTCGATCGCCGGCCAGTCCACTTCCTCCCATCCGGTACCCTTCGGGAAGCCGGCGTCGTCGAAAAAGCCGCTATGTCCGGTCTGGGCGAGGCCGAGGACCGGCACGCGGGCGCCCGTCCGCGCGCTCTCGGTGCCGACCAGGCCGGCGAAATCGTCGAAGGACGTCGCCGTGACGGCCAGCACCTTGGCGATGCTTTCGGTCGATGGCCAACGCGGGCGGCCATCGCGCGACACGCGCTTGCTCTTGTTGAAGGCGGTCGAGTCGAGGCCGGCGCGCACCGCCAGACCCGAGGGCGAATAGCCGTGCCGCCCCGCCAAGGTATCGAGCGCCCGCCAGATGTCGCGATGCGAGACCATTGGGAACATTTTCTTATGCCTGCCGCGGCGGGTCAAACGCTGCTCGGTTCACCGCGGCGAAATGGCTAGGATGCGCCGCCATGTGTGGTCGCTACCTCCTGTTGTCGCCGCCCGAGGCGATGCGCCGTCTGTTCGGCGTCGTCGCCGTGCCGAACTTCCCGGCGCGCTACAACGTGGCGCCAACCGACCTGATGCCGGTCGTGTGCCTGGTCGAGGGCAGCCGCGCCATGGCCATGCTGCGGTGGGGATTGGTGCCGGCTTGGGCAAGCGACCTGTCGATCGGGGCGAGAACCATCAACGCCCGCAGCGAGTCGGTGCTCGACAAGCCCTCCTTCCGCGAGGCCGTACGACTGCGCCGCTGCCTCGTGCCAGCCGATGGCTATTACGAGTGGCGGGTCGAGGGCAAGGTGCGACAGCCCTATCTGGTGCGCCGGACCGACCGTGCGCCGATGGTTTTCGCTGGCCTGTGGGAACGCTGGCTACGACCAAAGACGCAGGACAACGGCAGTCCGCGCGACGTCGGACCGGCCGGCCAGGTGATCGAGACCTTTTCGATTCTCACGACCGATGCGGCGAGTGCCGCGGTACGGGCCATCCACGACCGCATGCCGATGATGCTGGACGCCGTCTCGTTCGAACCCTGGCTGGGGGCGGCGGCCGACCAGAGCGCCGACCTGCTCGACCAGGTACGGCATCAGGCCGTTCCCCTCGACGTGCAGGCAGTGCAACCCACCGTCAACAACGTGCGCAACGACGACGAGCGCTGCCTGGCACTGGCGGAGGCGGCCATGGCGCCGGTGCCGGCACCGGCCCGGCAGGGATCGTTGCTGTGATCGACCGCTGGCTGACCCGCGGGCTCCATCTGCTGCCCCCCGAGACCGCGCATGCCGTGACGCTCGCTTCGATTCGGGCCGGCGCGCTTGGCTTGCTCGGGCCGCCCACGGCGTTCCCCTCGCTGCGACGCGATCTGTGGGGATTTTCCATCGCCAATCCGGTTGGCCTGGCGGCCGGCTTCGACAAGAACGGTGTGGCCGTCGCCGCTATGCTGGGCCACGGGTTCGGCTTTGCCGAAGTGGGCAGCACGACGCCGCGCCCCCAGATGGGGAACCCGCGCCCGCGAGTTTTTCGCCTGCGCGAAGACCGGGCGGTGATCAATCGTCTCGGCTTCAACAACCTGGGCCATGCGGCGATGGCCGCTAACGTACGTCGGGCGCGGGCGACCATTCGCCGCCGTGGCGTCCTTGGCATCAATCTCGGGGCCAACAAGGACAGCGCCGATCCGATTGCCGACTATGTGCTCGGCGTGCAGACCTTCGGTCCTCTGGCCGACTACCTCGTCGTCAACGTGTCCTCGCCCAACACCCCGGGGTTGCGCGAATGGCAGGCGCGCGGGCGTCTCGAAGCGCTGCTCGACCGGGTACTGGCGGCGCGGGCGAACGTACACGGGCGACCGCCGCTGCTGCTCAAGATCGCCCCTGACCTGGCCGAGGAGGATCGGGCGGATATCGCTGCCGTCGCTCGCGCCCGCCGGCTCGACGGCCTGATCGTCAGCAACACCACGGTGGCGCGGCCGCCGTCGCTGCGCGGACGGTATCGCGGCGAGAGCGGCGGACTGAGCGGGGTGCCCTTGTTCGGGCCTGCGACCGAATTGCTGCGCGACATGTACCGGCGCACCGAAGGTGCCTTGCCGCTAGTCGGGGTTGGCGGCGTCGCCTCGGGTGAAGACGCCTACCGCAAGATTCGCGCTGGCGCCACCCTGGTGCAGCTCTATACCGCCATGATCTACGAGGGACCCGGGTTGATCCGCACGATCTGTCGCGACCTCGCCGCGCTGCTGGCGCGCGACGGTTTCGCCAATGTCGCCGACGCCGTAGGCTGCGATGCCGGAGCGAGCCGATGACGTGTCTGCCGGCTTTTCTGCTCTATGCGGCGCCGGCGGCCGGCGTTTTTTTAGTCCTGCCCGCCGTCGTGGCCGGCGTCGAGGCGTTCGCCGCCCTGCTTGTCGCCGTGCTGTCGTTCGTGCTGCTCGCCGTGACGCACGAGGTCGTCGTCCGCTGGTTCGCCGACGAGCGCTATGCCGAGCGGTTGCGCGGGTTGCAGGTCGATCTGACGCGGCTCTGGCGCGACTACGAATCCCTGGTGGCCGAGGTCGGCCAGCTGCGCACCACGTTGGGCCGAAGTGCGAGCAAGAACGATGACCTCCTGTCGGAGATGCGGATGATGCGCGGCCTGCTCGCCAAGCTCGATCCGGCGAAGCGGAGTCCGACCGCGGCAGAAAGCGAGTCGGCGACGACGGTGGCCGAACTGCGCGAGCCCACTCCGCGCGGCGGCGAACGCACCGACCTGAGCCGTTCGCAGATCCTCGAGGTCACCCGCCAGGCGTTAACCAACAACCGCGACGACCTCTATCTGCAGCCGGTCGTCCAGCTGCCTGACCGGCGGGTGCGGTTCTACGAGGCCTTCTCGCGCCTGCGCGACGACCAGGGCAACCTGATTCTGCCCGAGCAGTGCATTCCTGTGGTGGTGCGGGCCGGGCCGATCACCACCATCGACAACCTGCTTCTGTTTCGCTGCGTGCAAATGATTAAGCGGGCGCAACGCGACCGCGTGTCCGTTGGTTTTTTCTGCAACGTCGCGGTGGAGAGCCTCGTCGACCGCGAGTTCTTCGACCAGTTTGTCGAATACATGGAGTTGCGCCGCGACCTCGCCTCGACGCTGGTGTTCAAACTCAGCCAGGACGAAGCCGAGCGCGAAAGCGTCGCGCCGGCTCTGACGGCACTGCACCGGCTCGGTTTTGGTTTCTCCGTCGACCGGGTGACCGACCTGTCGGTCGATCTCCGCGCGCTCGCGAAGAAAGGCATCCGCTACGCCAAGGTTGAAGGCGAGCGCCTGTTGGGCGATCTGACGCAGAGCGGATCGACCTTTCGGCTGCCCGACCTGGCCGAGGCGATGCGGCGGAGCGGCATCACCCTGATCGCCGATCGGATCGAGACCGACGAGGCGGCCGAGCGGCTCGAGCGGCTCGAGCGCCACGGCATCGCGCTCGCCCAGGGCTATCTGTTTGGCGAACCGGGTCTGGCGCGCGATGGCCGCTGAGGCGCCGGATGCCGGCCTCCGCTTCCTGCGCAGAATGGCCGAGCTGGCTGGCGCCTACGACGCGGCCATCCTCGATCTTTGGGGCGTTCTTCACAACGGCAGGCAGCCGTACCCGGGCGCCGTCGAATGTCTCCGCCGCATGCGCGCCTCTGGCCTTCGCCTGGTACTGTTGTCGAATTCGCCGCGCCGCACCGCCGGCGTGGTCGACCAATTAGAGGCGATCGGGATTCCGGGGCCGACCTACGACGCGCTCGTCACGTCGGGCGATCTGACGCACCGGGCGCTCGGCCGTCGCGCCGCGCCCGCCGCCGGCCTCCCTTATCTCTACGTGGGCCCCGATCGCGACCGCGCGGTGATGGAGGGCTTGCCCTATCGAGAGGTCGATCGCCTGTCCGAGGCGCGGCTGCTCGTGGTGACGGGGCCGCGCGACGACGAACGCGAGACGGCGGAGGACTATGCCGATTTCCTCGCCCAGGCGGCGGCCCGGAACCTGGAACTTGTCTGCGTCAATCCCGACCTCGCGGTCATGCGCGGCGATCGCATGATCACGTGCGCCGGCGCCTTGGCGCTCGCCTACGAGCGCCTGGGCGGGCCCGTGACCTATTTTGGCAAGCCGCATCCGCCAGCCTATGCAGCTTGTCTCGAGTTGTTGCCGGGTATCGACCGGCGCCGCATCATCGCCATCGGCGACAGCCTGCGCACCGACATCGCCGGGGCGGCGGCGCAGGGAATCGATTCGATTTTCATCCTCGGCGGCATGCACGCGGCGGAATTGGCCGGCGTCCGCACGGCGGACGACCCGCGCCTGGGTGCGGTGCTCGCGGCCGCCGCTTGGAGGCCAGCTGCGGTGATGACCCAGCTCGCCTGGTGAGGCTCAGCCGATGTGGCCGAGCGCCAAATATTGCGTGGATTGCATCTCGATAAGGCGGGACGAGCAGCGGGCGAACTCGAAGGTTCCGTCGCCGGCGGCATAGAGCTGTTCCGGCGGCGCTTCGGCCGAGCACACGAGCTTGGCCTTGTGCTCGTAGAGCGCATCGACCAGCGTGACGAAGCGTTTGGCTTCGTTCCGTTTCTCCGGCGGCAGGCGCGGAATGCCCGACAGGATGAGTGTGTTGAAGCTCTGCGCGATCGCCAGGTAGTCGGCCGCACCGAGCGGCCGTTCGCAGAGATCGGCAAACGATGCGACCGCGACGCCATTGGCCGCGCGCGGCAGCGTCAGGGTGCGGCCCTGCACTTCCAATGTCACCGGTTCGACCTCGCTGGTGCCGGCCAACCGCTGGAACACCATGACCAACGCCCGCTCGGCCACTGGGCCGAGCGGCGTGTAGAACACCGGTGCCATCTGCAGGCGCTCGAGGCGAAAGTCGCGGGCGCCGTCGAGTTCGACGACGCCGCATTTCGTCTTGAGCTGTTCGATGAAGGGCAAGAATAGCTGGCGGTTGAGCCCGTTCTTGTACAAGTCGTCGGGCGGCCGATTCGACGTCGCGACCACGATCACGCCGCGCTCGAACATCTTTTTGAACAGGCGTTGCAGGATCATCGCGTCGGCGGTGTCGCTGACCTGGAACTCGTCGAAGCACAGCAATTCCGCTTCGCCCGCCAATTGCTTGGCTACCGGTTTGATCGGATCGCCGTCACCGCTCTTGTTGGCGGGGTCCTTGCGCCAGGCGTGGATGCGCGCGTGGACGTCGAGCATGAAGGCGTGGAAATGCACGCGACGTTTGCGGGCGATCGGAGCCGAGGCGAAGAACAGGTCCATCAGGGCCGACTTGCCGCGGCCGACGCCGCCGTGCAGATAGAGACCGAGCGGCGGCTCGGTCTGGCGGGAAAGGCCGAGACGACGGGCAAAGCCCGCCCGGGCGCTGCTGCTTTCCGCCAACTGGTCGTGCAACCGGTCGAGCGCCTTGGCCGCGCTTTCCTGCGACGGCTCCGGTCGCCAGGCGCCGCGGCGCACGAGGTCCTGGTAGGCGGTCAATGGGCGGGAACCAGCCGACATCAGGCGACCATCAGACCGACACGACCGAGCCGCGCCAGGGCCGCATCGACGATCTCCGCGGCCGGCTCGTGCGGACGCGACAAACGCTGCAATTCCGCGGTCAAGGCCCCGCGATCGCGCGTGCCGTCAAGTAGCGGCAGCAGTGTCCGGCAGGCGTCATCGTCGACATTGACGTTGTCGAACAGCAAAGTCGCCACTACCGAATCGTCGCGGAATTGCACCCGCGCCCAGTCGCTGGCGTGCGGCTTGGCGCCCGGTTCGACCACGAGGCGCGAGGGCGCGCTGAGCAGGTCAATCAGACCACGGCTGTAGGCCGCATACAGCGTGCGAGTCAGGTCGACGATCTCGGTATCGGCGATATCGCGGCCCAAGCGGCGGCGTGCGGCGTCGATGAGATCGGTCATCATCAGCGGTTCGGGGTATCGCTCAATGAGATGGAGAATCGCCATCTGGTTGACTGCCCCTTCGATCGAGATCCGGATGCCGCCGGCCGACAGGAACAGCGCCGACCCGCCCTGATGCGGGTCGAGGATCGACAGCTCAGAGCGCAGCGATCCGGCGAAATGCAGCCCCACCATGCGGTGCGGCAGCGGGGCGGCAGCAACACTCCGGTCGCCATGGCAGAGGAGCGACTCGCGAAACGTCCGATTGATCAGAAAATCGAGCAACTGTTCCCGCCGGATGAGGTCGGGCTCGGTCCGCAGAACCGTCGTCACCGGCTGCGGATAGTTGTCGGCCACCATCCAGTCGAGCGCCGCCTCGGCCACATAGCGGAGGCCGGCCTGGCTGGCCCGCGTTACGAAGTCGCGGAAGTAGAGCGGCTCGTTGTCCGCTTCCAACAGATCGTGCGCCAGGTGGTGGTCGGCGAGTTGGCGTACGTTCGTCCGCTGTTCCTGCACGAACGCGCCGTATGAGGTGTCGGTGTCCTTAAGCGCGTCAGCCAGGCGATCGAGGGCGGCGCGCGCGCGTTCGACCCGGCGGCGTGGGTCCTGCTCCTCGCCGCCGGCGGCGAGCATCAGGTCGCGGACGATCGCGCGCAGATGCCAACCCGGAAAAGTGTTGTAGCTGACACAGGCGATTCCGGTCGGCACCAGGTGGCGCTTGCAGGCGGCAAAAAACTCGCCGTGGGCCGCCACCAGAATCCACGACAGGACCCCGTGCGCGATCAGGTAGTCGAACCGGCCGGGCGCGGGATCGAGGCGGCGAAGATCGCCGACGGTCAAGCGAAGATTGGCCAGTCCCGCCGCCTCCGCCCGGCGGCGGCCAAACTCGATCCGATTCGCGGACAGCTCGATGCCGAGGCACTCGGCATCGGGCAGGGCCGCGGCAATCGCCGCGATGTTGTCGCCGGTGCCGCAGCCAAGTTCGAGCACGCGCGTATCGGCGACCCGCCTCGGCTCGAGACCGAAAAGCGTGGCGAGCGCCGCCAGCCGGTTGGGGTCGGTTCGCCGGCGCGCCTGGGTTCGGCAGGGAAACGAGTCATACGCCGTCGCCACCGGGGTCGGGGAGCGCACGTCAATCATCGACGGCGGCGCGCGATGGAAACGGGAAGACCACTGGGCGTCGCTGGTTCACGCTAACGACGCTGCTGGATGAGTTTCTTGGTCTCGGCGATGGCCAGGGCAGGATTGAGGCTCTTGGGACAGGTCTGCGCGCAATTCATGATGGTGTGGCAGCGATAGAGCCGGAACGGGTCTTCCAGTTCGTCGAGCCGTTCGCCGGCGCGCTCGTCGCGGCTGTCGACGATCCAGCGGTAGGCCTGCAACAGCACGGCCGGGCCGAGGTAACGGTCGCTGTTCCACCAGTAGCTCGGGCAGCTCGCCGAACAGGATGCGCACAAGATGCATTCCCACAGCCCGTCGAGCTTGGCACGCTCCTCGCGCGACTGCCGGCGCTCGCGAGTCGGCGTCGGCGAGTCGGCCTGCAACCAGGGCTTGATCGACGCATACTGCGCGTAGAAGTTGGTGAGATCGGGCACCAGGTCCTTGACCACCGGCATGTGCGGCAGCGGGTAGACGCGGACGTCGCCTTTGATATCGTCGATCGCCTTGGTGCAGGCGAGGGTATTGGTGCCGTCGATGTTCATCGAACAGGAGCCGCAGACGCCCTCGCGGCACGAGCGCCGGAACGCCAGCGAGGCGTCGACCTCGTTCTTGATCTTGATCAGCGCGTCCAACACCATCGGGCCGCAGGTCGCCAGGTCGATCTCGAAGGTGTCGATCCGCGGGTTCTGCTTGTCGTCGGGATTCCAGCGATAGACGGCGAAACGCTTGACCCGCTGCGCGCCGGCCGGCGCTGATACGGTCTTGCCGGTGCCGACCTTCGAGTTGCGCGGAAGTGTGAACTCCACCATGGACGGACCCTTCTCCGGACTAATAGACGCGCGCCTTGGGCGCGACGTACTCGACGTCGTTGGTCAGCGTGTAGTTGTGAACGGGGCGATAGTCGATGGCGACATGACCTTTGTCGTCGATCCAGGTCATCGTGTGCTTCATCCAATTTTTGTCGTCGCGCGCGGCGAAGTCCTCGCGCGCGTGGGCGCCGCGACTCTCGGTGCGGTTGGCGGCAGCGTGCATCGTCACCACGGCTTGCGCCAACAGGTTGTCGAGTTCGAGCGTCTCGACGAGGTCGGAGTTCCAGATCAGCGATCGATCGGTGACGCCAATGTCGCTCATGCTCTGGCGCACGCCTTCGATCAGTTTCTTGCCTTCCTCGAGCACCGGACCGGTGCGGAATACGGCGCAATTGTTCTGCATCACCCGCTGCATCTGCAGCCGGATCTGGGCGGTTGGCGCCTTGCCTTTGGCGTTGCGGAAATGATCGAAACGGGCCACGGCCTCGTCGACCGACGCCTTGGGCGTGTTGCGATGGTTGGTTCCGCTCTTGACGGTCTCGGCCGCGCGGTTGGCGACGGCGCGGCCAAACACGACGAGATCGAGCAGCGAGTTCGAACCGAGGCGGTTGGCGCCATGGACTGAAACGCAGGCCGCTTCGCCGGCCGCCATCAGGCCGCGCACGACCGTGTCGGGATTGCCCTTGGCGAGAGTCAACGCCTCGCCCAGGTAGTTGGTCGGAACCCCGCCCATGTTGTAGTGGACGGTGGGGATGACCGGCACCGGTTCGCGCGTCAGGTCGACGCCGGCAAAGATCTTGGCGCTTTCAGTGATCCCGGGCAGGCGCTCGTTGAGGATCGCCGGCTCAAGGTGGTCGAGATGCAGGAAGATGTGGTCCTTGTTCGGACCGCAGCCGCGACCTTCGCGAATTTCCACCGTCATCGACCGGGAGACGACGTCGCGCGAGGCCAGATCCTTGGCATGCGGTGCATAGCGCTCCATGAAGCGCTCGCCCTTGGCATTCACCAGATAAGCGCCTTCGCCGCGCGCGCCCTCGGTGATCAGCACGCCGGCGCCGTAGATGCCGGTCGGATGGAACTGGACGAACTCCATGTCCTGCAGCGGCAGGCCGGCACGCAGCACCATGGCGTTGCCGTCGCCGGTACAGGTATGGGCCGAGGTGCAAGCGAAATAGGCGCGGCCATAGCCGCCGGTGGCCATCACCGTCTGATGTCCACGGAAGACGTGCAGCGACCCATCGTCGAGGCACCAGGCGACGACGCCAAGGCATGATCCCTCGTCGTCCATGATCAGATCGAGGACGAAGTATTCGACGAAGAACTCGACCTGATGCTTGAGGCTCTGCTGGTACAGCGTGTGCAGCATCGCGTGGCCGGTCCGGTCGGCGGCGGCACACGTGCGTTGCGCGGTTCCTTCGCCGAAGCGCGTCGTCATGCCGCCGAACGCCCGCTGATAGATCTTGCCTTCCTCGGTGCGCGAGAACGGCATGCCATAGTGCTCGAGTTCCAAAATCGAGTTGATGCCTTCGCGGCACATGTACTCGATGGCGTCCTGGTCGCCGAGCCAATCAGCCCCTTTGACCGTGTCGTACATGTGCCAACGCCAGTCGTCCTCGCCCATGTTGCCGAGCGCGGCCGAGATGCCGCCTTGGGCCGCCACGGTGTGCGAACGGGTCGGAAAGACTTTGGTGAGGCAAGCTGTCTTCAGCCCTTTTTCGGCGAGGCCGACACAGGCGCGCAATCCGGCGCCTCCGGCGCCGACAACGATCACGTCGTAGAAATGCTCCGTGAGCGGGTAGGCGGCCATCGTACCTAGCCTCCGAACGCAACTGAAAGAACGGCGAGCGCGCTGGCGAGTCCGACCAACAGGCAAGCACCCGTCATCGCCATCAGCGTCGTGACCTTAAGCCACTCGCTGTGAACATAGTCTTCGATGACGACCTGCAGGCCCAGCTTCAAATGGTAGAAGGTGAACAGCAGCAACAGCAGCATGAGTCCGGCCTGCACCGGATGGGCGAGCCAGAGGAACGCCTGATCGTAGGGCGCGCCGTTGTGGACGATCATGGAGACGACGAACCAGCCGCCCAGCGGCACCAGGGCGACGGCGGATAACCGTTGGTGCCACCAGTGGCTTGCCCCTTCTTTTGCCGAGCCGAGGCCGCGGGCGCGGCCGAGTGGCGAGCGCAGGCTCATAGGGTCCCCCGCGCCACATAGCCCAGGATCCAGACCGCGACGGTGAGGATCACCGCGGCGACCACCACCGTCCAGCCGCTGGCGCGCATGACGCCGAGGGCGAAGCCCTTGCCGGCATCCCAGAACAGGTGCCGGATGCCATTGCAGAGATGGAACGCGAGCGCCCAGGTGAAGCCCAGCAACACCAGGCGGCCAATCCATCCGCCGAACAGCCATTGGGCATCGTCATAGGCGTCGGGACCGCTGGCGAGGGCGATCAACCAATAGGCAAGCAACAGCGCACCGAGTCCGAGGCCGACCCCGGTGACCCGATGCAAAATCGACATCGTCATCGTGATCTGCCAGCGATAGACCTGCAGATGGGGCGAAAGCGGACGATCTGAATGGGCCATTGGGGCTTACCGCTTCAACTTGCGGTCCTTCGAGGTCGCGCCGGTCGCGGGCTCGGGCGAAGAGGCGGAAAAGAGGCGGGCTGATTTAAGACGCTGCCCCAGGCCAAGTCAACGCTGCGCCGACTTCTCGCCCGCCGCCGGAGCGCTGATCGCGTCGGCCATTGCCAAAACTCGACGGGCATCGTCCACGTGCAGGGTCTCGACCAGCTTGCCATCGACGAGTACGACGCCCTCGCCGCGTGCCGTCGCCTCGGCACGGGCGGCCACGACCCGTCGCGACCACGCGATCTCGTCCGCGCTCGGCGCGAAAATGCGGTTAGCGGCCTCGATGGTCCGCGGATGAATCAGCGTCTTGCCGTCGAACCCGAGCGCCCGACCCTGCCGGCATTGCTCCTCGAAGCCGGCCAGGTCGTCGAGGTCGAGATGCACGCCGTCGAGAATGGCGAGGCCGCTGGCGCGCGCCGCGAGCAGGCAAAGCCCCAGGCCGGTGAGAAACGGCAAACGATCGCGCGTGTGGAGGGCGTGCAGGTCCTTGGCCAGGTCCGACGTCCCCATGACGAGGCAGCGCGTGCGCGGCGAGGCGGCGGCGATGGCCTGGGCGTTCAACACGCCGCGCGGCGTTTCCATCATGCACCAGAGGGCGAGATCGGGCGGGGCGCCTGAACGGGCTAGGATCGCCTCGGCGCGCAACAGGGCCGCGGCATCATCGACCTTGGGCAGCAGCACGGCATGCGCCCCGCAGGTAGCCACCGCCAACAGGTCGTCCAAACCCCACGTCGTCTCCAAGCCGTTGACGCGGACGACGAGTTCGCGGGCGCCGTAGCCGCCCCGCGCGAATCGCCTCGCCGACGCGACCGCGTGCATCCCCCTTGGCCGAGGCGGCGACGGCGTCTTCGAGGTCGAAAATGAGGACGTCAGCGGCGAGCGACCGGGCCTTGTCGAGCGCGCGGGCGTTCGATCCCGGCATATAGAGGGCGCTCCGGCGGGGACGCACGGTGGGCGGCATCGGTTACTCCGTTGGCCGGACCGCGGAACTATGCGAGAAGCGTTTGCCGGCAGCAAGCGCGGCGCGAAGGTGCTCCGATGGCGATCCTGAGCGTTCAATCGCATGTGGTGCGCGGCGCGGTTGGCAACCGCGCCGCCAGCTTCGCCATCGAGCGGATGGGCGTCGAGGCATGGACGCTGCCGACCGTGCTGTTCTCGAACCACCCGGCGCATGGCGATTTTCGCGGTCGCGCCGTCGCCGCCGATGTCGTCGACGATTTACTCGCGTCGCTCGACGGGCATTGGGGGCGCTGCGCCGGGATCCTGTCGGGCTATCTGGCGGACGCCGCAACGGCGGAAGCGGTGGCGCGCGCCGTGGCCCGCGGGCGGTCGCGCAACCCCGACATTGTCTATGCGTGCAACGCTGCCTTTGCCCACGAGAGCGGCGCCTTCGTGGCGCCGGCGGTCGTGCGGGCGGTCACCGGCGTTCTACTGCCCGCGGCCGACCTGCTTTTCCTCAACCAAAGCGAACTGAGCTTGTGGGCGGCGTCGCCGCACGCGGGCGTCCGCTCCGTTCTCGCGTGCTGTCGGGCGCATTGGCCGGGGCGGGCCCGGCTGATGGTGGTGACGTCGGTGCGCAGCGAGGAACAGCCGAACGCCATTTCCACCCTCGCCGTCACGCCGGATCGCGCCTGGGTGACGACGACGCCCGTTGTCGGCGGGCCGGCTCACGGGGCTGGCGATCTGTTTTCGGCGATTTTTTTCGTGCGCTATCTGCGGGGCGAGCCCGTCGCCGATGCACTCGCCCAGTCGGTCGCCGCGGCGCTGCGGACGATCACGCTCTCGGGATCGGCGCTCGACCTCGACTTGGTGGCCGCCCAGGACGAGTTTCTAACGCCGACGGCCGCCGTGCGCGCCGTCGCCGTCACCCCAGACTAGGCCGCCTTCTTCTTCAGGTAGCGGTTGATCAACAGTTCGGCGATCTGAACCGCGTTGAGGGCGGCACCCTTGCGCAAGTTGTCCGACACCACCCACAGCGACAGTCCATGCTTCACCGAGCGGTCGACGCGGATGCGACTGACGAAGGTCGCATAGTCGCCGACGCAGTCGAGCGGCGTGACGTAACCGCCGGGCTCGCGCTTGTCGACCACCATGACCCCCGGGGCCTCGCGCAGAATGGCCCGGGCGCGTTCGGCGGTGATGGGCTTGGCGAACTCGACGTTGACCGCCTCGGAGTGCCCAACGAAGACGGGGACGCGCACGCAGGTCGCCGACACCTTGATGTCGGGATCGAGAATCTTGTTGGTCTCGACCGCCATCTTCCACTCTTCCTTGGTCGAACCGTCTTCCATGAACACGTCGATATGCGGGATGACGTTGAACGCGATCTGCTTGGGGAAGGCTTTCGGCTCGACCGGATCGTTGACGAAAATCGCCCGCGTCTGATGGAACAGCTCGTCCATCGCGTTCTTGCCCGCACCCGATGTCGACTGATAGGTGGCGACGACGACGCGCTTGATCGTCGCCTCGTCATGCAGCGGCTTCAGCGCGACCACCATTTGCGCGGTCGAACAGTTGGGGTTGGCAATGATATTCTTGCGGTCGTAGCGCGCCAGCGCAGCGGCGTTCACTTCAGGTACGACCAGCGGCACGTCGGGGTCCATGCGGAAGCGCGAGGAGTTGTCGATGACGACGCAGCCTGCCGCCCCGGCTTTGGGTGCGAATTCCTCCGCCACCTTGGAGCCGGCCGAGAAAAGCGCGATGTCGACTGTCGAGAAATCGAATCCGTCGAGCGCCTTGACCTTGAGCCGCTGTTCGCCGAACGCTACTTCTTTACCGGCCGAGCGCTTCGAGGCGAGCGGGATCACCGTGTCGACCGGGAACTGACGTTCCAGCAGGATGTTCAACATCTCGCGGCCCACATTGCCCGTGGCGCCGACAACCGCAACTTTGTAGCCCATAGCCTTCCTCATCCGTCGCCCGCCCCTCAAGCGGCGAGCTTGTCCAGTTCCTTCAGTAGCGCGTCGCCCATGACGCCGGTCGAAACCTTCGCCTTGCCTGGCTGCATGATGTCGGCCGTCCGCAGACCGCCGTCAAGAACGTTGCTCACCGCCCGTTCGATCAGGTCGGCGTCTTCGCCCATGTCGAACGAGTAGCGCAACATCATGGCGAGACTGAGAACCGCCGCAATCGGATTGGCGAGGCCCTTGCCGGCGATGTCCGGCGCACTGCCGTGCACGGGCTCGTAGAGCGCCCGTCGCCGCCCGCTTGCGTCGGCCGGACCGAGCGAGGCCGAGGGCAGCATGCCGATCGAGCCGGTCAACATGGCGGCCACGTCCGACAGCAGGTCGCCGAACAGGTTGTCCGTGACGATGACGTCGAACTGCTTCGGCGCCCGTACCAGTTGCATGCCGCAGGCGTCGGCCAGCATGTGGCTGAGGGCGACGTCCTGGTAATCCTTCTGATGGACTTGGGTGACCACCTGGCGCCAGAGGACGCCCGTTTCCATGACGTTTGACTTCTCGGCCGAGCACACCTGGCCGCGGCGCTTGCGCGCCAGCTCGAAGGCGACGCGGGCGACGCGCTCGATTTCGTCTTCGCTGTAGGCCTGGGTGTCGACGCCGCGTCGCCGACCATTGGCCAAGGTCTCGATTCCGCGCGGCAGGCCGAAGTAGACGCCGCTCGTCAGTTCGCGGACGATCATCAGGTCGAGACCCGATACGAGCTCTTCCTTCAAGGACGAGGCGGCAGCGAGGGCGGGAAAAACTTTCGCCGGCCGGAGGTTGGCAAACAGGTCCAAATCCTTGCGCAACCGGAGCAGGGCCGCTTCCGGCCGCAACTGCCGCGGCACGCCGTCCCATCGCGGTCCGCCGACCGCCCCGAACAGAACCGCGTCGGCGGCCATTGCCGCCGCCATTGTTTTGTCCGTCAGCGGCGTCTGGTGCACGTCGTAGGCGGCACCGCCAACCAAGTCTTCGGCCAGGTCGAACGATATATGGCGACGCCGGCTCATCCAGTCGACGATCCGTCGTACCTCGGCCATGCATTCCGGCCCGATGCCGTCGCCCGCGAGAATCAGTAGTTTCTTGTTGGCAGCCATAGGGGTCCTGCGTGCCTTATATCCACGGCCGTTCGGTCTTGGTCCGTTGCTCATAGGACGAGATGGCCGCTTCGCGCTGCAACGTGAGGCCGACGTCGTCGAGGCCGTTCAGCAGGCTGTGCTTGCGGTTTGGTTCGACGTCGAAACGGACGCTCGAGCCGTCGGGCCGGACGATGATTTGTTTGTCGAGGTCGACCGTCATCGTCGCGCCCTGCTGCGCGTCCTTCATTAATTTATCGACGTCGGCCTTCGGCCGGGTGATGCAGAGAATCCCGTTCTTGGCGCAGTTGTTGAAGAAGATGTCGGCGAAGCTGGTCGAGATCACGCAGGTGATGCCGAAATCGGCCAGCGCCCAAGGCGCGTGCTCGCGCGAGGATCCACACCCGAAATTGTCGCCCGCGACCAAGATCTTGGCCGTGCGGAACGGCTCCTGGTTGAGGATGAAGGTCGCCTTCTCGTTGCCCTTGTCGTCGTAGCGCAGCGGATAGAACACCGATTTGCCGAGCCCGGTACGCTTGATCGTTTTCAAGAAACGCGCCGGGATGATCGTGTCGGTGTCGATGTTGGGCAGCGGCATCGCCGCCGAGGTCGCCTTGAGGACGGTGAATTTTCGCATCGGACGCTCCTAGCGGGAGAGTTCGCGGACATCGGCCAGGCGACCGGTGACCGCGGCGGCGGCGGCCATGGCCGGGCTCAACAGGTGGGTGCGCGCGTCTGGTCCCTGGCGGCCCTCGAAGTTGCGGTTCGAGGTCGAGGCGCAGCGCTCGCCGGGGCCCACCTTGTCGGGGTTCATGCCGAGGCACATGGAACAACCGGGCTCGCGCCACTCCCAGCCCGCTTCAATGAAGATTTGGTCGAGACCCTCCTGTTCGGCAGCGTGCTTTACGAGACCGGAACCGGGCACGACCATTGCCTTGACGGTGGGCGCCACCTTCCGACCCTTGGTCACGGCCGCGGCGGCGCGCAGGTCTTCCAATCGCGCATTGGTGCACGAGCCGATGAAGACGCGGTCGACCCGCACGTCGCTCACCTTGGTCCCGGGTTTCAGGCCCATGTAAGCGAGCGCGCGCTTCATCGCCTCGCGCTTTTGCTCGTTTGGTTGGTCGGCCGGATCGGGGATGAGGCCGGTCACTGGCACGACGTCCTCGGGGCTGGTTCCCCAGGTCACCTGCGGCGCGATGTCGGGCGCCCGCAGCACGACGTCCTTGTCGTAAGTGGCACCGCCATCGGAGGCCAGCGTCTTCCAATAGGCGACGGCCTGCTCCCACAGGCCGGCCTTGGGCGCCATCGGGCGGCCGCGGACATAGGCGAAGGTCGTCTCATCGGGTGCCACCAGACCGGCGCGAGCGCCGGCCTCGATCGACATGTTGCACATGGTCATCCGGCCTTCCATCGACAGCTGGCGCACGGCGTCGCCGGCGTATTCGATGACATGGCCCGTGCCACCGGCGGTACCGATGCGGCCGATGACGGCGAGGATCAGGTCCTTGGCCGATATGCCGAAGCCCAGACTGCCCTCGACGCGCACGCGCATATTCTTCGGCCGCTTCAATGGCAGCGTTTGTGTTGCCAGGACGTGTTCAACTTCCGACGTGCCGATGCCAAAGGCCAGCGCACCGAAGGCGCCATGGGTCGCGGTGTGCGAATCGCCGCACACGATCGTCATGCCGGGCTGGGTCAGCCCTTGCTCGGGGCCAATGATGTGCACGATGCCTTGGCGGATGTCGCTCATCGGAATGTAGGGAACGCCGAACGCTTTCACGTTCATCTCCAGCGTCTCGAGCTGCAGGCGCGACTCTTCATCCTTGATGAGCTGCAAGCGGTCGGCGGTCGTCGGCACGTTGTGATCGGGCACGGCCAGGGTCAGATCCGGGCGGCGTACCTTGCGTCCGTTGGTGCGCAGTCCTTCGAACGCCTGCGGGCTCGTCACCTCGTGAACGAGGTGGCGATCGATGTAGATCAAGTAGGTGCCGTCGTCGTTCTTGCTGACGACGTGGGCATCCCAAATCTTGTCGAACAGCGTGCGCGGGGCAGCCATCGCGTCCTCCGATCTTGCCGCCTAACGGCTCTCTTCACTCTTTGCCGCGCCCGTCTCGGGTGCAGCGGTATCTTCCAAGTGCTCGCGACGCTCGGCGATACGGGCCTTCTTGCCGGTGAGGCCACGTAGGTAATAGAGCTTGGCCCGACGCACCGAGCCGCGCCGCATCACCTCGATGCTCGCCACTTGCGGCGAGTGCAGCGGAAACACCCGTTCGACGCCTTCGCCGTACGAAATCTTGCGTACCGTGAACGACGACTGCAGGCCGCGGTTGCGGCGGGCGATGCACACGCCCTCGAAAGCCTGAACGCGCTCGCGTTCGCCTTCGACGATTTTGACGTTGACCTTCAGTGTGTCGCCGGGACGGAACTCGGGAATCTGTGCCGCCCGCTTGGCGACCTGTTCCTTCTCGAACTGTTCAAGAATATTCATAACTCTACTCCTGCTTTGTGGCGCGTGATGTGCCGACGCCAGAGGTCGGGACGCCGCTCCTTGGTGATTTCTTCAGCGCGGGCCTGGCGCCAGCGTCGAACCGCGTCGTGGTGGCCGGATAACAGAACGTCCGGTACGTTTTTGCTCTCCCAGATTTGCGGTCGCGTGTAATGCGGGTATTCAAGCAGGTCCTGGGCGAAGCTCTCCTCGGTCAGACCATGGGGATTGCCGAGGACGCCGGGCAACAGGCGGATGGTGGCGTCGAGCACGACGAATGCCGCCGGCTCGCCGCCGGCGAGGACGAGGTCGCCGACGCTGACTTCCTCGATGTTTCGCGTTTCCAGGACGCGCTCGTCGACGCCCTCGAACCGGCCGCAGATCAGGGTAACCATCGACGCCTCGGCCAGACCACGGACGAAACGCTGATCGAGCAAGCGCCCGCGCGGACTGAGGTAGAGCACGCGCCGCTGGGGCGGACCGACCGGTCCTTGCGCCAGGGCGGCGTCGAGAGCAGCGGCCAGGATATCGGCCCGCATCACCATGCCGGGGCCGCCGCCGAACGGGGTATCGTCCACGGTGCCATGGCGGTCGGCAGCGTAGTCACGAATGTTGATCGCCTCGAGCGACCATAGGCGCTGACGCAGGGCGCGACCGGCGAGGGAAAGCCCGAGCACGCCGGGGAATGCTTCCGGGAACAGCGTCAGCACCTGCGCGGACCAGCAGGCGGCGGGCGGCTGGTTGTCGTTAGCGCCCATGGCGCGCCTCATCGGCGGCTGGCTCGGCCAGATCAATCCAGGTTGCGGGCGCCGCCACCACAACGCCGCGGGCTGGATCGACTTCGGGAATGTTCTCGGCGTTGAACGGGATCAGCAACGCGACGCCGGCCGGTCGTTCGATCTCGAGGAGGTCGCCGGCGCCATAATTGTGCACCGCGCCAATGCGTCCGAGCAGCTCGCCGTCCGGTCCGAAGGCGGGCAACCCAACCAGGTCGGCCTGGTAGAACTCATCGGCGCCCGTCGGTGGCAGCGCCGATCGCGCGACGAACAGACGTGTTCCCCGCAGCGCCTCGGCGCCATTGCGGTCGCGCACGCTGGCCAACGCGGCGATCCAGCCACTGGTCGTCTCGCGGCAATGAACGATCTCGAAGTTCACCGTGCCATCCTCGTTCGATAGTGGGCCAAGCGACTGCAGGAGCGCGCCATCCGACGCGAAGCTCTTGATCTTTACTTCGCCGCGAATGCCGTGGGCGCCGGAGATGACGCCCAGACAGATGCGTGGTGGTGCGCGACCCGGTGTCACGACCTACCTGTTCAGCCTCCTGGTGCGGGCGCCGCCGGCGTCTCGGTCTTGGCACCCTCGGTGGCGGCCTGCGCGGCCTTCATCCGCTCTTGTGCCTTGGCCTTCGGCTTCGCCTTGTTCGGGTTGTTGCGCCGCGCCGGCATGGCGATGAGCTTGGCTTCGCCAAGAAACTTGGCGACGCGCTCGCTCGGCGTCGCGCCATGGCCGAGCCAGTACTTGATGCGCTCGACATTCAGCTTGACGCGATTCGGATCGGTTTTGGCCAACAGCGGGTTGAACGACCCCAGTCGCTCGATAAACCTGCCGTCGCGGGAAAAGCGGGAGTCGGCGACGACGATGCGGAAATACGGGCGCTTCTTCGCCCCGGCGCGAGACATACGGATACGGGTTGCCAAGTCAGACCTCTTTGGTTGCAGTCATTTCACACACTCAACGCGGAAAACCTTGCGGCGGCATCAAACTGCGCAGCGCCTGCGGCGACAGCTTCCCGCCCTTCGTTAATTTGCCCACCTTGCGCATCATGTCGGCCATCTGCCGATACTGCTTGAGCAAGCGGTTGACGTCTTGAATCTGCACGCCCGCGCCCGTGGCAATGCGGCGTCGGCGTGAGCCGTTCAGCACATTGATATTGCGCCGTTCCTTGGCGGTCATCGAATAGATGATCGCTTCCTGGCGGGCGAGCTGACGGTCGTCGATATTGGCCTCGGCCATCTGCCTCTTGGCCTTGGCCACGCCCGGCAGCATCGCGATCAAGCCCTGCATTCCACCCATCTTGCGCATCTGCCGGAACTGCTGCGCCAGATCGTTGAGATCGAACTGGCCGCTCATCATCTTCTTTTCCAGCCGCGCCGCCTCGTCCTGCTCGATCGTCTCGGCCGCCTTTTCGACCAGGCTGACGACGTCGCCCATGCCGAGAATGCGCGAGGCCACGCGGCTGGGGTGGAACTCCTCAAGGGCGTCGAGTTTTTCGCCCGTTCCCAACAGCTTGATTGGACAGCCGGTGACGGCGCGCATGCTCAAGGCTGCACCGCCCCGGGCGTCGCCATCAGTACGCGTGAGCACGATGCCGGTAACACCAACTCGTTCCTTGAACGCACGGGCGACGTTGACTGCGTCCTGACCGGTCAGCGAGTCGGCGACGAGAAGAATCTCGGGTGGATGCACCGCGTCACGCACGGCGGCCACCTCGGTCATCATCGCCTCGTCGACATGCAAGCGACCGGCGGTATCGAGGATGACCACGTCGAACCCTTGCAGGGTTCCTGCCTGCATCGCGCGCTTGGCGATGTCGACCGGCATCTGGCCGTTGATGACGGGCAGCGTTGCGACGCCGATTTGCTCGCCCAGCACGCGCAGTTGCTCCTGCCCCGCCGGTCGATAGATGTCGAGCGAGGCAAGCAGAACCTTGCGGTTTCCCTTTTCCTTCAAGCGCCGCGCCAACTTGGCGGCCGTCGTCGTCTTGCCCGAACCCTGCAGGCCAACCATGAGCAACGGCACCGGCGGCGTCGCCCGCAGATTGATCGGCTCCGCCGCGCGGCCGAGCGCCTCGACCAGTTGGTCATAGACGATCTTGACGACCATCTGGCCTGGCGTGACGCTGCGCAGCACCTCGGCACCGACCGCCTTCTGCTGCACCGCCGCCACGAGATCGCGCACGACCGGAAGGGCGACGTCCGCTTCGAGCAGCGCGACCCGCACTTCGCGTAGGGCCTCGGCGACGTCGGCTTCCTTGAGAAGCCCACGTCTGGTCAGCCGGTCGAAGACGCCGCCAAGGCGCTCTTGCAAAGACTCGAACATCGTCACTCGCGCTCGACCGCCGCGCCAAACGCCGACGGCGCCAGCGCGCGAACATCGCGGGCTGGCGGGCCGGACCCCATAGGGCGCAGCTAAGTCAGATCACTAAGAATCTGAGGCGGGCGGACGATACGCCGCGGGTTTCGGCCGGTCAAGCCGACGAGGACGTCGGTAGCCGGTCGGGCCAAAAGGTTGGAATTCCCTCAGGTCAGGCCATATAAGCGGGACATGGACAGGGCGTTCACCAAGATGCATGGGGCGGGCAACGATTTTGTCGTGTTCGATGCTCGGCCCGGCCCCCTGCGGCTTGACTCCGGCCAGTTGAAGTCGATCGCCGACCGCCACCATGGGATCGGCTGCGACCAGGTGATCGTCATTGAACCGTCCGAACGGGCGGGCGCCTTCATGCGCATCTACAATGCCGACGGTGGCGAAGCGGGCGCCTGTGGCAACGCCGCGCGCTGTGTTGGCGCCATGTTGATCGGCGAAACCGGTCTCGCCGAGGCGGTGCTCGAGACGGCGAGCGGGCTGGTTCGCGTCGAACGGGCCGATTCGGCGCGCCTGCGGGTCGACATGGGGAACCCCCGACTTGATTGGCGCGACATTCCCCTGGCACGGGCGATGGATACCCTCCATGTCGAATTGAGCATCGACACCCCGAGCGGTCCCTTGCGCGATCCGGTCGCGGTCAGCATGGGAAACCCGCACCTCGTGTTCTTTGTCGATGATCCGATGGCCTTTGATCTCGCCACACTTGGTCCGCAGTTGGAACGTCATTCTCTTTTTCCGGCCCGGACCAACGTGACGTTGGCCGCGCTGAGCGGCGCGGGCGCCATCGTGGCCCGGGTGTGGGAACGCGGTGCCGGACTCACGCTCGCTTGCGGCACGGCCGCCTGCGCAACCATGGTCGCGGCGCATCGGCGGCGCTTGACCGGGCGTCGCGCCACCATCGACCTGCCCGGGGGCCGCCTGGAGGTCGAATGGCGGGCCGACGATCACGTGCTAATGACCGGACCGGTGGCGACGACCTTCCGTGGAACCGTCGACCTCGACCGGATGGCGGAGGCACAACCATGACTGGACCGGTGGATCCGCCCGCCGGTGTCGAGGTCATCACCTTCGGCTGCCGGCTCAACGCCTACGAGTCCGAAATCGTCCGCGCTCAGGCCGCCGCTGGCGGCTTGACCGACGCCGTCATCGTCAATACCTGCGCCGTCACCGCCGAAGCGGAGCGACAGGCGCGGCAGGCCATTCGCAAGGCGCGGCGTCGGCGGCCGACGGCGCAATTGATCGTGACCGGCTGCGGCGCCCAGATCGATCCGCAGGGCTACGCCGCGATGGCCGAGGTGGATCGCGTCGTCGGCAACGTCGAGAAGCTGCGCCGCGAAACCTTTGGCGCGCCGGCAGCCGAGCGAGTCGTGGTCAGCGACATCATGATGGTGCGCGAAACCGCCGGCCATCTTGTCGAGAATTTCGACGGCCGGGCGCGCGCCTTCCTGCAGATACAAAACGGCTGCAATCATCGATGCACATTTTGCGTGATTCCCTATGGCCGGGGTGATTCACGCAGCGTCCCGGTCGGCACCGTCGTCGATCACGCCCAGCAGTTGGTCGCAGGGGGGTTCCGCGAACTGGTATTGACCGGCGTCGACGTCGGCGACTATGGCCTCGATTTGCCGGGTCAGCCGCGGTTGAGCGATCTGGTGGTTCGCCTGCTCGATAAGGTTCCCGGGATGGGGCGCCTGCGGTTGTCGTCGATCGATCCGGCCGAGATCGACCAACCCCTGCAGGATCTGATTGCCGGCGAGCGTCGCGTCATGCCGCACGTGCATTTGAGTGTTCAGTCCGGGGACGACCTGATCCTACGGCGCATGAAGCGACGGCACAGCCGGCAGACGGTGATCGATCTGTGCCGGACCCTGCGCATGCGGCGGCCCGGCATCATGTTCGGGGCCGACCTCATCGCCGGTTTTCCTACCGAGACGGACGAGGCCTTCGGGCGCACGGCCGACCTGATCGAGCACTGCGGCATCGGCTATGTTCACGTATTCCCCTATTCGGCGCGGCGCGGCACCCCGGCCGCGCTCATGCCGCAGGTGCCGGTATCCGATCGCCGTCGGCGCGCGGCGATCCTGCGCGAGGTCGGCCAGAAGGTTCAGGGCGAGCAGTTCGACCGCATGGTCGGCAGTGAGGCCGCCGTGATCATTGAGGAGGGCGATCGCGGCCGAACCGAGCACTTCGCGCCGATCGTGCTCGATCAGGCGCGGCCGGCCGGGACGGTGGTGGTGGCGACCATCATCGGTGCCGCCGCCGGCAGCCTGCGGGGCAGGGTGCTCGGTGAGTGATCCTGGGCGCGGCCGCCCGGGCTGGCTCGCACGACTGCAAGCCGGTCTATCGCGCACCGCCTCCGTGCTCGGCGACGGCATTGCCGACCTGATGATACGCCGCCGGCTCGATCGTGAGACGGTCGAGGGCCTGGAAGAGCTGCTCATCGGCGCCGACCTCGGTGTCGCAGCCGCCGGCACCATTGTTGGCAAGGTGGCGATCGGGCGCTTCGATAAGGATGTCGCAGCCGATGACATCCGCGGTGCGCTCGCCGAGGAAATCGCTGCCGTGCTCACGCCGGTGGCCAAGCCCTTTGCCATCGATCGATCGCACAAGCCCCATGTCGTGCTGGTGACCGGTGTCAACGGAACGGGCAAAACGACGACGATCGGCAAGCTCGCCCACCAACTCCATTCCCAGGAGCTAAGCGTCATGCTGGCGGCCGGCGACACCTTCCGCGCGGCAGCCATCGATCAGTTGAAGATTTGGGGCGAGCGCAGTCATGCCGCGGTGTTCGCCCGCGAACAGGGAGCCGACGCCGCCAGCCTGGCGTTCGACGCCCTCGTCGCGGCCCGGGCCGCCGCCGTCGATGTGCTGATCATCGACACCGCCGGCCGACTGCAAAATCGTACCGAACTCATGGCCGAGCTGAGCAAGATTGTCCGCGTGCTCCGCAAGCAGGAAGCGGGCGTGCCGCACGAGGTCCTCCTTGTCCTTGATGCGACGACCGGTCAGAACGCGATCAGTCAGGTCGATCTGTTCCGCGAAGCGTGCCAGGTTACCGGGCTGGTCATGACCAAGCTCGACGGCACGGCCAAGGGCGGGATCCTGGTGGCGCTCGCCGCCCGCTTCGGGATCCCGATCGTGGCGATCGGCGTCGGCGAGGGGATCGATGATCTCCAGCCGTTCGAGGCCCGGCCGTTCGCGCACGCGCTCGTGGGGCTTGGCGATTTCTCCGCTGGAGCCTGATAGACTGGAACCTCGTTGACGATGGATAGTTTCGGCCCAAGCGCCCCGCCGCCCTGGCGAAAACTGGCGATCGATATTCTGCCGCTGGTGGTTTTTTTCGTCGTCAATTGGCGATGGGGACTCATTCCCGCCACCATCGCCCTAATGCCGGCCGCCGTCGTCTCGCTCGCCGCGTCCTACTGGCTGACGCGCAGGCTGGCGCCGCTTCCGGTGGTGACGTTGGTGGTGGTCCTAGTCCTCGGCGGCCTCACGATCGCGCTGCACGATGAGGTGTTCATCAAGCTCAAGCCGACCTTGGTGAGCGGGCTGTTTGCCGCGGTGCTGCTGGTCGGCCTTGTCCTCCGCCGGCCGCTCCTCAAGGAAGTGCTGGGCGACATGATGCCGCTGACCGACGCTGGTTGGCGGATTCTGACCATGCGGTGGGCCGGGTTCTTCGTTTTTCTCGCCATCGCCAACGAAATCATCTGGCGGTCGGTCTCGACCGACTCCTGGGTCACCTTCAAGGCTTTTGGGGTGACCGTTCTCACCATGATCTTCAGTCTGGCGCAGCTGCCGCTGTTGCAGCGGTACAAGGCCAACGCCGACTCGCGCCGGTCATAAGCCGGCCGGCTTGATGTCGCCCCAGTCCTCGGCCGGATTGGTGCGTGGCACGATTACATCGGTGTCACCAACCTCGCGAAAATGGTTGAGCGCCCAGTGCACGCTCGGAAACGCGAGTTCGCTCCACGGAATGTCCGCCCAGGCAAAAAGCCTCGCTTCGAGCGTTTCTGGTCCGGGTGCGGTCGTCGGCGACGGCAAACGGGCCTTGTAGATCAATTGCACCTGGCTGATCCGGCGCACGCTATAGACGGCCATTAACCCGACGATGGCCGGCGACACTCCGGCCTCTTCGCGGGTCTCCCGCAGCGCACCGTCGATGGTCGTTTCGTGCTCCTCGAGGTAGCCGGCCGGGATGGTCCAAAAACCGCGCCGCGGCTCGATGGCGCGCCGGCACAAGAGAATGCGGTCTTCCCACGAGCAAACCGTTCCGACCACGACCTTGGGATTGGCGTAATTGATGTAGCCGCAATCTTCACAGACCGCCCGAACCCGGGTGTCCCCCTCCGGGATCGCGTACACTAGTTGGCGGGGCTGGTTGGGGAAACGCGGGACATGTCCGGTCATGATCGGCGATTGTGGCACCGCCCGATCGGAGGCTCCAGCGTCGCCCGAAACGCGAAGGGCGCCGCAAGCGGGCGCCCTTCGCCATCGATCCCCAAATGGACTAGATGCGAATGTCGACTCGACTCGACCGTTCCCGTTCGACCTCGGCACGCCTATCGGCGGCCTCCTCGGCCTGCTGTTTGGCCTCGGCGCGCGCATCGATGCGATCGGTGCGGTCCTGGTTGGACACCAGCGAATTGGCGCCGGCCGATTGTCCGCCCGAATCTTCGCTCGGCGTTGGCTCGCGAACCGGCCACCCAGAGTCCTGATCGGCGGTGCGCCGGGGGGGCTCGTTGGGTGCCACACTCGTCAATGGCGGGGTGAATGTCCCGCCGACCGCGCTGATTTGAACCATGGTGGTCGTCTCCGATAAGCGGGCAGTCTCTGGCGGTTAACCTCAACTGTCAAGGCAACGCGCCGGCGACAAGAGTTAACAAGATCAATTCGTTAATTGGGTTTGGCGTGGATCGGCTGCAAGTCCCCTCCCTTGCCGCCGTCCCGGCATGGGACATGGCTGATCGAAAACGGCACAGTCCTAGTTTGGACCACCCTGCGGTTGAGCCACGACGGTCGAGAAAAACCCTGGGAAACCGGGAAATTGACGCGTCCCCCGCGAAAGGGAGGTGCTGGCACGTGGTTTGCGTTGTTGGAGATGGTCGAGGTGCCGGCTGAGCTTCGACTTGGTTCGGTATTTCGGCCGCCGTATTACGGATCGATCCCCCAATTTGTCCGTAATGACCCGTAGAAGGCGCATTGTCCCATGCGCCTTCTACTTTTTCCGGACTACCGCCGACCGCTCTGCCGGAGTTCGCGCAACCGCGAATCGACCCGACGATAGCCTTCCGAGGCAGGGTCCGATGCCGCTAAGGCTCTCCGCCAAAGTCGTTCGGCTTCTTCCCCGTTTCCGCGCTGCGCTTCGCCGAGGCCGACGTAATACAGCGCCTCGTCGTTGGCGGGCTGCAATTCGAGCAAGCGGCGATAGAGGTTGAACACACGAACGGGTAGAGGGGCCTCCGTGCCGCTCGCCGCCAACGTGGCGCGGGCATAGGGCTGCAGGACGCTGGCGTCGTCGGGCCACAACTCGGCCGCTCGCCCCAGCGCCTTGAGGCTGTCTTCGCTCCGACCCAACACCTGATAGGAGCGGGCGAGTCGAAGCCATCCGTCGCGATCGTTCGGGTTGCTCCCCAGCCGCTGCGCCAAGCCTGCGACCATCGACTCGATCATGGCCGACTGCCCCGGCCCCGCCGGGAGTCCGGCGGCGTCGCCATCGACGGCGCCCGCTGCCGGTGTATTGGCCGGCGTGAGCGGGCGGCCCGCGCGCAAATCGGCAACACGGGCTTCGGCTTCGTCCGCTTTGCTGGTTTCGCCGAGGACGCGATAGGAACGGGCGAGGCGGGTCCACCCCTCGATGTCATTGGGGTTCTGTTGCAGCCGCTCAGCCAGGCCATCGACCATGCCGCGGATCATGCGCGCGCGGTCATCAGGCGCCATCGACTGGGCATCGCGAACATCGTCTTCGCTCGGGCCGCGTCGCGGAGAGACGGTGGCCAGGCGGGAGGGTGGGACGGGCAACACCGTGCGGAGGTCGACTTTCAATTCGCGGGCGGCGCGTTCGAGCTGTTCGATCAACATCGGCCGCCACGGCGCATCGGCAGGCGTGGCTTCGGCGAGCCGCAACCAGGCATCGAAGCTCTCGCGCAGGCGGCCGGCTTGGGCGTCGGCCAGAGCCAGGTAGAAACGAGCAGCAGGATTTTCCGGATCCGCCGCGACGGCCTTGGCAAACGCTTCTTGTGCAGCGGGCGTGACGACGCCGTCCGCCGTCATGACGAGGCTTTCACCGTAGAAAGCCTGCAGCTGGGTGTTGTCGGGTACGAGGTCGATCGCCCGGCGAAAGGAGTCGACGGCCCGGTCCGGTTGGCCCGTGATCATGTAGGACCGTCCCAGTAAGGCCCAGCCTTCTGGGTCGGCGCGTTCATTCCGGAGTCGCGCTTCGAGGCGGACGACTGCTTCGGTTAGTTGGGGCGCGGCGGCGCTTGCGGGCGCGCGGGCAGCCATCTCCGCCAAGCCGCCAAACCCCGGCGCCTCGGGACTGCCGCGGAGTCCGTAGACGAGGGCGGCGCCGACCGGTACCAGCACGACGATTGTCACCGTCGCTGCCCGGCGCCAGCGGGCTTGACCCGCCGCCGGGGGTTCAGCCCGGCGGGCCGCTTCATCGGCGGCCAGCAGGCGGCGCGCGATCTCGCGACGGGCCGATGCGAACTCGTCCGCCGGGATCAACCCGCGTGCCGCGTCCAGTTCGAGTTCGCGGAGTTGCGCGCGGTAGACTTCAAGGTCGTGGTTCGCGCCGCCCGTTGCCGTCTCGTGCTGGCGAAAGAGCGACCGCAGCAGAACAGTGACCACCCCAAGAGTCATCAGTGCGGCGACGATCCAGACCACCATGGGCGCCTCAGTTGACTCGATCGATCAGCGCCGCGACCCGTCGTTCCTCCGCCTCACTCAGCGGCGCCGCCGCACCGACCGCTGGCCACCGTCGCAGAAAGCGCCAACCGACCAGGGCAACGATCAAGGCGAGGCTGAGCGGTCCGAGCCACAACGCCGCCGTCGCCCAGTTGAACGGCGGCTTCATCAAGACCCAATCGCCGTAGCGCTCGACGACGTAAGCGCGGACCGCGTCGTCGCTGCGACCGGCGGCGATCTGTTCACGGACGATCTGGCGGAGCTGGCGCGCGAGGTCGGCATTGGAATCGCTGATCGCCTGGTTCTGACAAACGAGGCAGCGCAGTTCCTTGTGGATTGCTTGCGCCCGCAACTCCTGACCACGATCGGACAACGGTTGGTCGACCGCTTGCGCGCGGGCAGCCGGACCGGTTGCCACGGCGATCAAGAGCGCAACACAGATAGCCAAAATCCTAGCCACTGCAGCTCACTTTCCGCTCGCCGCGCAGCCGGGGAACGATCTCGCGCTCGAAGATGTCGCGGGTCAGGACGCTGATGAGCTTGAACTGAATACACCCCGACCCGTCGACAACGAAGGTCTCCGGAACACCATAGACACCCCAATCGATGCTGACGCGACCGCTGAGGTCGGCGCCCGTCCGACGGTAGGGGTCGCCAAACGTCGCGAGCCAGCGTTCGGCGTTGGCGGGATCGTCGCGCTGATTGATGCCATAGACCATGACCCGGCCACCGCGGGTCAACTCCATCAGGAGAGGGTGCTCCTCCCGGCACGGGATGCACCACGAGGCGAAGACGTTGACCAGGACCGGCTCGCCCCGGCGCAAATCGGCACTCGACAGCCCGAGGGATCGGCCCTGCACTGCCGGCAGGTCAAACTCGGGCACCGGGTGGCCGATCAGGGCCGACGGAATATCATGCGGGCGCAGCGTCAGGCCGATGACGAGCGCCGCAGCAATCACGGCAAAGGCGCTAAGGGGGATCACAAAGCGCCAGCGCATGGCCTACCGGGGGGCCGTCGCCGGGTGCAATGCCGCGCCACGCGTCGCCGGCGCGCCGACGCGGTGGCGACGATCGCTGAGCGACACCAAGCCGCCGAGGACCATGGTCAACGCCCCCGCCCAGATCCAATGGATGAGCGGTTTGCGAAAGAAGCGGGTAGCAAAGCCGCCGTCACCGGCCGTATCGCCCATCGAGAGGTATAGATCGCCGCCGAGGCGCGGCCGAATGGCCGCCTCGGTGGTCACCATTGGCGGATTGGCGAAGCGTCTGGTCTCGGGTTCCATCAGGGCGATCAATTGGTCATCCTGATAGATGCGAAAGGTGCCGCGAACCGCATCGTAGTTGGGTCCGCGCTCCGGCCGTGCGCCGTCGAACACGGCGGTGTAGCCGGCGACGGTCAGCCGGTCGCCAGGGAACAGGACGTGCTGCGCGTCGCTTTCCCAGGCGAGGGCGCCGGTGATGCCAAGGATGGCAATCCCCATCCCGACATGGGCCAGCGCCGCTCCCAAGGCCGCGCGCGGCAAATGGCTCACCCGCGCGAAGGTCTCGGCCGTCCGCGTGCGACCGACACCGAGCCGGCCGAACAGCTCAAGAACCGATCCGGCGATCAACCAGACGCCGAGCGCGACGCCGCCGACCGCCACCATCGGCACGCCTTCTGTCAAATATAGTGTGACCACTGCGGCGATCGCCGCCAGCGCTGCGGCAAACCGCAGCCGGCCGAGGGCCGCCATCAGATCGCCCCGCTTCCACGGCAACATCGGTCCGATCGCCATCAGGAACACCAGGGGCGTCATCAGCGGCGCGAAGGTGGCATTGAAGAAGGGTGGGCCGACCGTGACCTTCTCGCCGGTCAGCGCGTCGAGGAACAGCGGATACAAGGTCCCGAGGAATACAGTACCGGTCGCCGCCATCAGCAACAGATTGTTCATCAACAGCGCGCCTTCGCGGCTGATCGGAGCGAACAAGCCGCCGGCTCGGAGGCTGGGGGCGCGTAACGCATAAAGGACGAGCGAGCCGCCAATCGCCGCGACCAGGAAGGCGAGAATGAACACGCCGCGGCTGGGATCGGTGGCGAAGGCATGCACCGAGTTGAGGACGCCCGAGCGCACGATGAAGGTGCCGAGCAGGCTGAGCGAGAAAGTGATGATCGCCAGCAACACCGTCCACGCTTTCAGCGCATCGCGCTTTTCGACGACGATCGCCGAGTGCAGGAGCGCCGTGCCGGCGAGCCAGGGCATGAAGGACGCGTTTTCGACCGGGTCCCAGAACCACCAGCCGCCCCAACCCAATTCGTAATAGGCCCACCAGCTGCCGAGCGTGATGCCGATCGTTAGAAAGGTCCACGCGGCCAGCGTCCATGGTCGCACCCAGCGCGCCCACGCGGCGTCAACTTTGCCTTCGATCAGCGCGGCGACGGCAAAACTGAAGGCGATCGAGAATCCGACATAGCCGAGATAAAGAAACGGCGGGTGAAACGCCAAACCCGGATCCTGCAACAGCGGGTTCAGGCCGTTGCCGTTCGGCGGCACTGGAAACAGCCGCTGGAACGGATTGGACAGGAACACCAGCAGGCCGAGAAAGCCGACTCCGATCAGTCCCTGGACCGAAATGACGCGCGTGCGCAGCGACGGCGAAATATTGGCACCGAACAGGGCGACGGCGGCGCCAAACGCGGCAAGAATCAGGACCCACAGGAGTAACGAACCCTCATGGTTTCCCCAAACGCCCGAGATTTTGTAGAGCAGCGGCTTGTCGGTGTGCGAGTTCTGCCAGACGTTCAGCACTGAAAAATCGGAGACGACATAGGCGTGCATGAGCGCGGCGAACGCGACCGCGATCAAGGCAAACTGCGCCACCGCGGCGGCCGGTGCGATCGCCATCCACGAGCCGATGTGGCGTTGCGCGCCGATCAGGGGCAGCGTCCCTTGGACGATGGCGATCGCCAGCGCGAGGACGATGGCGAAATGGCCGATCTCGCTGATCATCGGCGCGCCGCTTTCTCGTCAGCGCGCCATTGGCCGGACTTCTTCAGGGCGGCGGCGACCTCAGGGGGCATATAG
>SHVP01000011.1 GCA_009694165.1 Alphaproteobacteria bacterium | reverse complement strand
GTCTTGCGCAAGATGACGACGGAGATCGAGCTGCCGATTGTCGACAGCGAGGACACCCTTCGCCTCGACATCGTCAGCGCCGTGACCCTCGCGGACATCCTCGGTCCGCTCGACGTCGTCGATCTCCTCGAGGTCGACATCCAGGGGGCTGAACTGGCGGTCCTGCCGCCGGCGATGGATCTGCTCGATCGCAAGGTCCGCTGGCTTCATCTCGGCACCCACGGTGCCGGCGCGCACGCCGCGATGGTCACCCTGCTCAGATCCCGCGGCTAGGATATTGCCTTCGATCTGATGCCCAACACCGCCTTCACCGCCGCCACCGGCGACTTCACCACCGAAGATGGCGTGCTGGCGGCGGGTAATCCGCGTCTGGCCGGCTAGGCCACGTTGGCGATCAGCCAGCGATGCAGCAGCACGAACGCCACGGCCCGCTGGGTGCAATAGGCCGGCGCTGCCGCGGTGAACAGCTCGCGCGGTATCGCGCTCTCGTGCCAGCCCACCAGGCCGACATGACGCAGCAGATCGGCGTTGGCGTGATCGGGATCGAAGCCCTGCGGCACACGCTTCAATTGCGACACGCCGATCGTCGCGCCCGCTTTGGCGAGGCGATCGACCAGCCGGCGGAGGGCTGCGCCTTGCTCGCGGTCAACCACCGCCCGGCGATAGGCCTCGAGTTGGCCCGGCTGGAACTGGTGCATGCCGGCGCCCAGCACCAGCGTCCCTTCGCCGGTGAGGGCCAAGAAAAATCCCGGGCACTCGCGAGACTTGCCCGTTCCTTCCCGGAACCACAGGCCGAAATAGTCCTTGTAAGGACTCTTGTTCTTGGAGAAGCGCGTATCGCGGTTGAGCCGCATGGTCGAGCCGTTGACTTTCGGCTCGGCCCGTAGCCCCGGTACCGACCCTGCACGGCCTGGCCGAATTCGACCACGAAGGCTTTGGCCGGTTCGAGCAGCGCCGCCTCGTACTGGTCCTTGTGGGCGTCGAACCAGGCCTTGGTGTTGTGGCTCACTAATCCGGTTATGAACGCCGGCATCGTCTTGCCGAAGCCTTGAAACGACGAAGGTGCCTTGGTCATTGCTCGTCCTCCCGCCCGCGCCGCCTAGCACAGCGCAGCCCCAGCCATCGATCGCCACGTCCGGTTGCGCTCGTCTTGCGCGGCACGGCCGAGTCCGGCCTAATCGGCGCCGGCGTCGTCGGCCTGCCCGACCGGGCAGGCCGCGCGCCAGCACAGGGGATGGCCATGCTGGTCGAGCAGATTTGGACCGCTAACGACTACCGCAATTACAATTATTTGATCGCCTGTCCGGAGACCGGCGAGGCCTTGGCGATCGATCCGCTCGACCATGAAAAATGTCTCGCCCGTGCCACGGCTCGCGGGTGGACCATCCGCCAGGTTCTCAACACGCACGAGCACGGCGATCATACCGGCGGCAACCAACCACTGATCGCCAAGACCGGCGCCAAACTGCTCGCCCATCACGGCGCGTCGGCCAAAATTCCCGGCATGGATCGCGGCTTGCGCGCCGGCGACGTCGTCAAGGTCGGCAAACGGGTCGAGCTGCAGGCGCTCGATACGCCGGGGCATACCATGAGCCACGTCTGTCTGCTGGCGCATGGCGAAACTGCGGCGCTCTTTTGCGGTGACACCCTGTTCAACGCGGGGGCCGGCAATTGCCACGGCGGTGGTCACCCGTTCGAACTCTACGCCACCTTCACCAAGCAATTGGTCAAGCTTCCCGATGCCACGCGCATTTATCCCGGGCACCACTACATCGAGAAGAACCTCGGTTTTACGCTCGACCGCGAGCCCGACAATCGACGGGCGGCGGACCTGCTGGCGAAGGTCAAGGGCGAAGATCCCGCGCACGGCGCGGTGACGACGATCGGCGATGAGAAGGAGATCAACACTTTCTTCCGCTTGTCGAGCCCGACCGTGATCGCAAGACTGCGTGAACGATTTTCCGATCTGGCGCGCGAGCCCGATGCGCAGACCGTCTTCGTGAAATTGCGCGAACTGCGCAATACCTGGTGATCTAGCGCCGCCGGTCGCGCCATTTCTTGACGGCAATCGGCACCAGCGCGAGGACGCCCAAGCCCACCAACGCGGCGATGATCTCCGGAGTCAGCGCGCCAGCGAGCGTGAAGTACTCCTGTCGGTCGAAAATGCTGCCGAGACCCACACCGACGACGGTGAACACGAACGACGCCGGGATGATGCCGATGAGGGTCGCCAGGACGTAGGTGCGGAGCGGCACGCCGAGGAAGGCCGGCACTAGATTGACGAGAAAGAACGGGAAGGCCGGGACCAGCCGAAGGAACAGCAGGTAGTTGAAGGCGCCGGCACGGAAGCCCGCTTCAAGACGCTGCAGGGCGCCGCCTGCTCTCGCCCGCAACAGGTGGCCGAGCGAGCTTCGGGCGATCAGGAACACGAGGGTCGCCCCGAGCGTAGCCGCCAGCACGACATAGATGGTGCCGAACACCGCCCCGAACAGGAAGCCGCCGGTCACTGTGAGGACCGTGGCGCCCGGCAGCGAGCAGGCTACGGCCGCCGCGTAGACGAGGACGAAAAGCAGCGCCGCACCGACCTGGTTGTCGGCGACAAACGCGGTGAGAGTTTCGCGGTTCTGCCGCAGCGTCTCGAACGACAGATAGCGGTGCAGCCCGGTGGCGAAGATGACGGCGACGAGCACGATCAATACGACGAGCGGGGCGAAGCGTTTGACTATGGGCATGGATTGTTTGAGCGATGCGAGGGAGGTCGCCATCGTAGCCCGTTGTGCCGGAGGTCCGCTGTTTTTCGCCCACCCGCCCGTTCGGGCGTAAGCTAAGCCCTTCGCCACCGGGGGAATCCGCATGTCGCCCGAACGCATCACGTTTCCGGGTTCGCAGGGCTTTGCTTTGGCGGCCCACCTGGACCTTCCGATCGGCCCGGTGCGGGCCTACGCACTGTTCGCCCATTGCTTCACTTGCTCAAAGGACCTGGTCGGCGCAATGCGCATCGCACGCGGCCTAGCGGCGCAGGGGATCGCCGTGCTGTGCTTCGACTTAACCGGTCTCGGTCACTCCGCGGGAGAGTTCGCCAACACCAACTTTTCGTCGAACGTCGAAGACCTGGTGCGCGCGGCCGATTGGCTGGGGCAGAACCGGTCAGCGCCGGCGCTGCTGATCGGTCATTCGTTCGGCGGCGCGGCGGTTATTGCGGCGGTCGGCCGGATTCCCGAAGTCAAGGCGGTCTGCACGATCGGCGCCCCCGCCTCGCCCGAACACGTGCGCGGCTTGTTCACCGATCATGAGGCGGCCATCGCCACGAGTGGCGCCGCCGAGGTCAACCTCGCCGGACGCCCGTTCACCATCACGCGTCAATTCCTGACCGATGTGGTCGGCCAGTCGCTCGTGGCGGCGCTCGGCGGCTTGAAGCGTGTGCTTCTGGTGCTGCACTCGCCCGTCGACGACACCGTTGGCATCGACAATGCCGCTTAGATCTTTCAGGCCGCGAAGCACCCCAAGAGCTTCATTTCGCTCGACCGCGCCGATCATCTGCTGTCGCGGCGCGAGGACGCCGACTATGCGGCCGAGGTAATCGCCGCCTGGGCCGGCCGTTATGTGTCGGCCCTGCCGACTTCGCGCACGGCCGATCACGCGCAGGTGCTGGTCGGCCAGACCGGCGTTGGTAAATTCCAGAACGAGGTCGTCATCGGCCCGCACCACCTGCTGGCCGACGAGCCGGTGGCGGCCGGCGGTACCGATACCGGACCGTCGCCCTACAGGTTTCTGCTGCCGGCGCTCGGCGCCTGCACGTCGATGACGCTTCGCCTTTACGCCGAGCGGCAGAAGTGGCCGCTCGAACGCGTTGCCGTGCGGCCTGACGCACGACAAGATCCACGCCGCCGACTGCGCCGATTGCGAAACGAAGGAAGGCAAGATCGATCGCATCGAAAAGACGCTTGACCTGCAGGGCGACCTGACGCCCGAGCAGCGGCAACGCCTGCTGGAAGTCGCCGACATGTGCCCGGTCAACCGCACCCTGCAGTCAGAAATCGTGATCGTCGGCCGGTCGGCGCCTAGGCGTATAGGTTGACGTGCTGGGAGAGCGTGCGGGGGCGTGGGAACCGCCGGCGCTCGCGGCGCGCCGGGCGCTGGGCCGGAACCAACAACGCGATCAAGGCGTCGACGACGACGCGGAGAATTGACACCACCCGGGGCGTCGGGCTGGCCGCTTCGCGGACCATGGCCCCATCGACGGCGGCGCTCCGGGCGACGGGGAGCGCGTCGGACAGGGTCACCGTTACCGCCGCACCGTAGCCGAGGCGGAGGCGGGGGCGACCGCCGGCCGGCCTTCGAACCCCCGTTCTTGGGGGGCTAGAGAGCCGGACCGGCGATCGATGCTCGGGGAGGAGAGGAGCATGGCTCCCATCCTCACGGGTTAAGGTTAACGGCTAGTTAACGCCGCCGGGGCTAGGATTGCCGAGGCTTTCGCGTTCGGCTGATGATCGGCGGCGGCTTGAACGCATTGACCGGCGGCACGACGCCGCGGAACTTCTCCACCTCGACCAGGCACGATTGCGCGCTCGGACCCTGGGCCAGCTTCGAGGTGCCGCGGTCCTGGGTGAGGACGTTGGCGTTGCCGTGGGCGTCGAGCGACCCGGGCTTGCCCGGTTCGACCGGATCGAACCAGGCGCCGGTGTTGAACATGGCAACGCGGCGGCGCACGGCGGTGGTGACGACGGCGCCCGCCAGGCAGGCGCCGCGGTCGTTGAAGACCCGCACGATGTCGCCGTCGGCGATGCCGCGCGCCACGGCGTCGTCGGGGTGCAACCAGATTGGCTCGCGCCCTTTGATCTTGCTCCCCTGGGCGTAGCCGCCGTTGTCATACTGGCTGTGCAGACGCGTCTTCGGCTGGTTCGAAATCATATGCAGGGGATACTTGGCGGCGAGCGCCGCGCCCAGCCATTCGCGCGGTTCCATCCAGGTTGGATGACCCGGGCAGTCGTCGTAGCCGAAGCCGGCGATCTTCTCCGAGTAGATCTCGATCTTGCCCGACGGCGTGCGCAGACGATGCTGGTTGGGGTCGCGGCGGAAGTTCTCCAACATCGTAATCCGGCGGTCGGCGACCGGCAGCTTGAGTTCATCCCCGTTCCAAAACTCGTCGAACCCGGGCAGATCCATCGCCTGCTCGGCTGATTTCTGGCGAAAGACGTTGTAGAGGTAGCGCAGCCACTCTTCTTCGCTGCGATTCTCGGTAAAGGCGTCGCCGACGCCGAAATGCGTGGCCAACCCGGAAAAAATGTCGAAGTCGTTCTTCGCCTCGCCCACGGGATCGATCGCGCGCTTCATCGGGGTGAGGTAGCTGTCGGCATAGCCCGAGCCGATGTCGTTGCGTTCGAGCGGCGTCGTCGCCGGAAACACGATGTCGGCGTGCCGCGCCACCGGGTTCCACCACGGTTCGTTGACGATCACGGTGTCGGGCTTTTTCCACGCCGCCACCAGTCGATTGAGGTCCTGGTGATGGTGAAACGGATTGCCGCCGCACCAATAGATCATGTGGACGTCGGGAAAGGTGAGGCGCTGGCCGTCGTAGTCGATCGTCGCCCCCGGATTGAGCAACATGTCGGTGACGCGAGAGGACGGGATGAAGACGTTGATCGGGCTGTGGCCGGGATTGGGCGCCGGCCCGGCGATCTTGGGGTCGGGGCTGCCGACGTTATTGACGGCGCCATAGCCGTAGCCGAACCCGCCGCCGGGCAGGCCGATCTGGCCGAGGATGGCGGCCAGCGTCGGCAGCATCCAATAGGGCTGCTCGCCGTGCTCGGCGCGTTGCAGCGACCACGCGGCGGTAATCAGCGTGCGCGTCTCGCTCATGCGTCGGGCCAGCGAACGAATGACCTTGGCATCGAGGTCGGTCACCCGCGCGGCCCACTCGGCCGACTTGGGCTGGCCGTCGGTGTCGCCCATAAGGTACGCACGGAACCGGTCCCAGCCGACGGTATAGCGATCGAGGAAGGCCTGGTCGTAGCGTCCCTCGCTGACGAGCGTATGGGCGAGGCCCATCATCAGCGCGGTGTCGGTGTTCGGGCGCGCCGCGATCCACTCGGCGTCGAGGAACTCGGCGGCGTCGTCGCGGACCGGCCCGATGTTGACGAACTCGACGCCGGCCTCCTTGCAGCGCTGCAACCATTGCTTGGCCGTGTGGCGCGCCATGCCACCGCCGTCGACTTGCGCGTTCTTGAGCGGCGCGCCGCCGAACATCACGAACAGTTTGGTGTGATCGGCGATCACCGGCCAGGTCGTCGTCTGCTCGTAGATCTCGCCCCAGGTGCCGACGACGCGCGGCACGATCACCTCGGCAGCCGCCAACGAATAGGAGTTGACCGATTTGACGTTGCCGCCGATCAGGTTGAAGAACTTGCGCATGTGGCTTTGCGCGTGATGGAACTTGCCGGCGCTGGCCCAGCCGTAGCCGCCGGCATAAATCGCCTGGTTGCCGAACTTCTCCTTGATGCGCTTGATCTCGGCGGCAGCCAGGTCCCAGGCCCGTTCCCAGCTGACCGGCACGAACGGTTCGCCGCCGCGGCCTTGGCGCGAGGCTTCCGGGCCCTGGTCGAGCCAGCCGGCCCGCACCATCGGTTGGCGGATGCGCAGGTCGTCCTGCACCGCCTTGGCCATCCCCGGCCCGATCGGCGAGGGGTCGGCATCCTTGGCGATCGGCGTCAGCCCGACCAGCCGACCGTCGCAAACTTCAGCCTCGTAATGACCCCAATGGGTGGCGGTCTTGAAGTGGGACGTGATGGGCGGCATGGCGACCTCGATCCACGGCTAAGCTGCTACGCTGGCCATCTTAGCTCGCACCAGGGGCGAGCGGCGAGGGGAGCCGATGCAACACCGGTCTTATGGCGGAACGATTCTGCACATTCATGATTCGGGTCGGGAAATCGGCCGCGAAACCTTCACGATCACGGTGCATACTGACCAGCGCACGGTGCGGGCGGTATGCGAACTCGAGGGCGAGGAGGTGCTGCGCGACGTGACCTATACCGTCGATGGCGACTGGAGCCCGGTCGATGCCTTCGTGCGCTTGACGATCAAGGACCGGTTCCAGGGCAGCGGCTGGTTCCGCTTCGACGACGAGGGAGCTGCCTGCGAAACCTTCACCGCCGATGCCGGGCGGTTGAGTCAGCGCGTCACGCTCGGCCACCGGCCGACCGTGTTCGTCCCCCACCCGTTGGTGACCGACGGTTGGCAGACCGGCACTTTCGATCACGCCAAAGCCGATCGCGTTCAGCGGATCGACGGCGGTGCGCATTCCTCGCCACACGCCCACGGCGGCTCGGGCCCGATGATCGGCGTCAGCTCCAAGCGCTTCGAGTATGTCGGCGAGGAGCGCCTGACAGTGCCGGCCGGCACCTTCGACACGCGCCACTATCGCCTGTTGAGCAATCGTCCCGACTGGTCGCCACTCGAACTCTGGGTATTCGGCCCCGACCGCCAGCTGGCAAAGGCGCATTGGGACCTGCGCGAACGCGACTACATCCTGACCGACCTGTGGGGCGACATCGGCCGCTGAGCGCGCCAACGTCAGACGTATTTCGCCTGCGGGTCGAGGCCAAAGGCGGCGCGGCCGTAGGGGATGGCGTTCACGTCCCAGCTGAGCAGGCCGTGCGAGGCCAGCGCATTGATATCGCGCGAGGCCAGCTGGATCGGGTGGTCGTCGCGCTGCCCGGTGACGCCGAGCGCCATTACCAACCGGTCGACGGCGCGGCGGCAAAGCTGCGCGGCAAAGGCGACGTCGCGCTTGTACCTGAGGCGGTTGGCCGCCGAAATCGGGTCGTTTTCGGCCGCGAGCCGGTTCACCTCCTCGAGGTCGCGGCGCAGCAACAGGCGGGCGCAGTCGATCTCGACCGCGCACTCGGCCACCTTGAGCTGGAGCGGCGTGGCGTCGGCCAGCTTGTTCTCGGAGAGGATCGCCGTGCGGCCGCGGACCTGGTCGGTATAGGTCTCGAGCGCGGCCTGGGCGACGCCGGTAACCGGGCCGACGACGGTGAAGCAGCCGACGCCCATCATCGGCAGGCGATAGATCGGCGAAGGGTTGACGGCGCTGCCGGGCGAGCGGCCGCCGCTCGCCGCCGCGAAGGGCAGCTCGCGATGGCCGGGAATGAAGGCGTCGCGCACGCGGACGTCGTGGGTGCCGGTGCCGCGCAGTCCGCTGGCGTGCCACGTGTCGAGAATCGCGAAATCTCGCTTCGGCACCAGCACGGTGGTGTTTTCCGGCTTGGGCCCGCCGCGGTCGACCGGCGCCAGCACGATGATCCAGTCGGCGGCATGGACACCGCTGGCAAAATGCCAGGTGCCGTGCAGGCGGAAGCCGTTGCCCTCGGGCACCGCGTGGGCACCGCTGTTGGCATAGGCCGAGGCGACCACGGCGTCGGCATCGTCGCCCCAAACGTCGTCCTGGGCCTCGGGCGGAAACATCCCCACCACCCAATGGTGGCTCGCGATCACCGTTTGCACCCAGGCCGAGGACGCGCAGGCGCGGGCGATCTCGCCGGCGATGAAGGCGTTGGCGCCAAACTCGAGCTCGTAGCCGCCGTAGCGCTTGGGCTGCATGCACTTGAAAAAACCGGCGGCCTTGAAGTCCGCGATTGTCGCCGACGGAATGTGGCGCAGCGACTGCGTCTCGGCCACCCGATGGCCAAGCGCCGGAACGAGGTCGCGCGCGCGGGAAACCAGGTCGGCAGTGGTAACGGCCGTCATCGTTGCCTCGCGGAGAGAACGAGGGGCCGGATCGCGATCCAGCCCCTCGGGTGCACGCCTACTTCTGAACCTTCATCTCGTTGTAATTGAGATGCAGGTTCAACTGGCTGAAATTGGTCAGCTTCGCGTGGTAGCCCATGCTCTCGCTGCCGGCGACCAGGAAGATGATCGGTGCATTGGCGGAATTCTTGGCCAACAGCTCCTTGAGAATTGCTTCACGCTTCACCGGATCCATCTCGGCCGCCTGGGCGTTGACGAGCGGCATTTCGTCCTGGTTGCAGTAATAGGGGCCGCCCGGCTTGACGCACGAGGTGAACGAGTTGAACGACCGGCCGGCATCGAGCTGGCCGGTGAGGTCATGGCCGAAACCGAAGGCGTCCCAGGTCCAGGTGCCGTTGAGATAGGCGTTCAGCCAATCGGGGAACGGTTGCGAGATCAGCTTGGCGCGGACGCCGATCGCATTGAGGTCCTGGACCGCCGATTCGTACACCAGCTTGATGGTGGCATCGGTCGTAATCGCTCGGATTTCCATGTCGAACCCGCTGGCGAAGCCGGCCTCGCTTAACAGCTGCTTGGCCTTGGTCGGGTTGTACTCGTAGCCCTTCAGCTCCTTGTTGAAGCCGACCGCCTGCGGCACCGCCGCTTGCGAGGCGACCGACGCCGCCCCCTTGTAGATGTTGTCGACGATCGTCTGCTTGTTCACCGCATAGTTCAGGGCCTGGCGGACGCGCAGGTCCTTCATCGGCCCGGTGGTCGGTTGCGGGTCGCACTTGCCGTCGGCGCAGGGCTTGCGCCAGGACACTAGCGAAATGCCGAGCGTACGGGTGGAGGGGGTATGAAAGACTTTGAGTCCGGCACGCTTCACCTGATCGACCGAGTCGAGATTGAGCGCGGTATCGATGTCGATCTGACCCGACAGCAGCGCCTGGGACCGCGCGGCGCCCTCGCCGATGTCGTAGATCTCGACCTGGCCGATGTCGGCCCGGCTTTGGAAAGACGTCTCGTTGGCGACGAGGACGATCTTGCCCGGCGCCCAGCTGGCTACCTTGTAGGCGGCCGTGCCGACGGGGTTGTCGGACATGCCCTTGAGGCCGCCGTCGGCCCATGCCTTGGGAGCGGGAATGCGAAGGCCGCCGAGGACCCGTGGCACGATCGGGAACGGCGTCTTGGTCTTCATGACCACCGTCGTGTCGTCCTTGGCCGTCATCGATTCGAAGATTGGGGTGAGATCGCGACCGGTGACCTGGGTGCGGCCTTCCTCGGTCAGCAGATACTTGTAGGCGGCCTCGACGGCGGCGGCGTTGAACGTCTCGCCGCTCGAATATTTCACGCCGGCGCGGACCTTCACTTCCCAGGTCGTGGGGTCGACCACCTTCCACTCGGTGGCGAGGTCGGGACCGGAGGAGTAGTCCTCCCGAATCTTCATCATCTGGTTGTAGATCGCGCTCAGCACGAACACGTGCGGCACGCCTGGATCGACAAAGGGGCTACCGCGGCCCGGCGGGAACTCGCGAACGCTGACCTTCAGGGTCTCCGCCGCCAGCGCCGAGCCGGCGACCAGCAGAAACGCCGCGGTTGCCAGCAGGCCGATCGTTCCACTACGCAGGGATGTCCTCCCTTGGTTCGAATGTGCCGAGCGAACACCACCCTGGGGCGATAAATCAACGGGATTCTTCGTCCGTCATCGCGCGGGAGTCTGGACAGCTTCGCCGGACGCCCCCATTCTCCGTCCCGGATTGGCGAGGAAGCCCATGGCCGCGAACTATACCTACATCGATACCGCCGCCATGGCCTGGCAGCAGGAACCGACGATCAAGGGGATGAAATCGAAGCGGCTGCATGTCGACGCGGCGACCGGCGCCAGCACGATGATCCGCTTCGTCCCGCCCGGTTTCGGGTTGCCGGCCGGCGGTCTGTTTCGCCACTACCACACCAGCGTCATCGAACGGACGTTCTACCTGGCGGGTGACTTTCCCCACTGGGAATTCGACGACCCGGCCGACAAGGTGGGCGATCTCGTCATGTTTCGCCGCGGCGTGTTCATGGATCGCCCGCCCAACACGGTGCATGGGCTCCTCAACGAACCACGCTCGCAGGCGGGGGCGATGACCATTTCGTGGGCCACCGGCAACGGCGTCGGCGTCGACGACCCGCGCTATGCGGAAGAAACCGTCCATCTCGAAGAGAACGATACACGGCGGCACAATGTCGCCTTCACCGCGCCGCGCATCTTTGCCGCCGATTCGATTCCCTGGCAGCGGCACCAAGCCCTGGCGGCATGGAAACACAAGCCGCTTGCCGCCGCACGCGGATCGGCGCCAAAATGTTCGCTGGTGTTCGTTCCGGCCGACTGGAGTGCGCCGCGCCCGGGCACCATCCTCAGCTACTCAGATGAACGGCGCTGGGTCTTCGTCGTCAACGGCGATCTCGCGATCACCGTCTATGACGGCGCCAACAGCCATCGGTTCAAACTGAAAGAGGGCGGCTACCTCGAATGGTACTCGCCGACGACGATCGGCTTTTCGACCGAACCGGTGTCCGAAATTGGCGCCACGGTGCTGTGCGTCGGCCACGCACTCGCTTGATCATGACCTTCCGTCACGTCGACACCGAGGCGATGGCATGGGAGCCCGAACCCACCATCCGTGGCATGTTCTCGAAGACGCTGCACATCGACCCGGCGAGCGGAGCGGCGACTCACCTGATGTTCATTCCACCTGATTACGGCGCCAACTCGCCGCGCCGTCCGACCCGCCATTTTCATCGCACCGTGGTCGAACGCGCGCTCTGCCTCGGCGGCGATTATCCGCACTGGGAATTCGGTGCGCCGGCTGACACCACGGGCCAGCTCGTGGTGTTCCGCAAGGGCACGTTTATGGATCGCCCGCCGCTCAGTCTGCACGGCCTGCACGCCGAGCCGCGTCCGGAGATCGGCGCCACGATGTTGTCGTGGGCGAGCGGCGGCGGTGTCGGCCTCGACGACCCGAAAGCCCGCGACGAGACCCAATCGGTGCCCTTCGCGGGCTACCATGGGATCAACCAAACATTTGTCGCGCCGCGCATCTTTGGCGTCGATTCCCTGGCCTGGGTGCCGCATTCGCGCGTCACCGGCTGGAGGTGGAAGGCCTTGGCGCCGAAGAATGGCGCCGCGCCAGCCTGCGCCCTCGTTCACGTCCCGGCCGACTGGCGGCCCTCGCCCAGCTTGGCGCCGCCCGCCGCGGTCGCCGAGCGATGCTGGATGTTCGCCCTGTCGGGCGATGTCGGCGTGCAGGTCCGCGCGCAGGGTCGGACCACCGATGTGCGCCTGATCGAGGGCGGTTATCTCGAGTGGCAAGGGCCCGCCACGCTTGGATTTTCCGAGCAGCCGGTTTCCGACTGCGGCGCCGTGCTCCTCTGTGTCGGACATCCACTTGCCTGAGCGGCCGGTTCGTGCCGGCGGATTGGCCGCGTTACACTGACGCGAATAGGGACAGCAGAAGGATCGGAACATGGAAAAAGCCATCCTTGCGGGCGGATGCTTCTGGTGCGTTGAGGCGGTCTTCAAGCCGATCAAGGGCGTGCAGGCGCTGCGGTCGGGCTATATCGGCGGTCGTCGCGCCAATCCCAGCTATGAACAGATCTGCACCGGGACCACCGGCCACGCCGAAGCGGTCGAGATCGAATTCGACCCGGCCATCGTCTCCTTCGACACCGTGCTCGATGTGTTCTTCGCCACCCACGATCCGACGACGCTGAATCGGCAGGGCAACGACGTCGGCACGCAATACCGGTCGGCGATCTTCTACACCTCGGAAGCGCAGAAGAGCGCCGCCGCCGCCGCCATCGAGCGTGCCGCCAAGCTATGGGACGACGCGATCGTTACCGAGGTCACGGCGGCCGGCACGTTCTATCCGGCCGAGGACTATCACCAGGACTACTACGCCGACAACCCGCGCCAGCCCTATTGCCAGATGATCGTCGCACCGAAGGTCAAGAAGGCGCGACAAGGTTTTGCCCACCTGATGGCGGGTTGAGGGTCGGCCAAGCTTTTGCGCTCGGTTACGCTGCCGGGGGGCGGCCGAAGCGTTTGGCCGCTCGTGCCCGGGCCTTCGTTGCCTCCACGTCACGGTTGCGCGGCTACGCCGTCGTCTCGAGGGAATGCAGCAGGTGATAGGCGACGTGCGTCACCTCCTCGACCGCGCGATGGAACACCGCTTCGTTGGCCTTGGTCGGCATAGCAAAGCCGCTGATCTTGCGCACGAATTGGATGGCCGAGGTGCGGATCTCTTCCTCAATCGCGGGCGGTTCTAAGTCGAAGAGCGTGCGGATGTTGCGGCACATGGGTTGCTCCATCGTGGCGGGTCAGACGACGCCCCACGTCGGAAATGAGGCGGCGGCGGATCGTCGCCTGGACCGGGCCGCAACACAACCCGCACCAGCCGCGGGTCGCCGCCCGCGGCGAGCCGATCCGCGTCAGCTTGGCTGCGTCTCGCGTAGGCTAAGGCCCCGTCCCGCCGCAGGGGCGCAGGCGAGGGCGCAGGGGCCGCGCGAGGGCGAGAGTGAACGGCGTCGGACCCGGGGCGACGATCTTACGATCCCAGTCAGCGACTCGCTTTGTGCCGCTGGAGCCCCGCGCTCGTCCCATCGTCCCCTCGCGCCCAGCGGCGATTCTAAGAACGGAGGACCTCAGCGACCTGCACGGCGTTGAGCGCGGCACCCTTGCGAAGGTTGTCGCCGGTGACGAACAAGGCGAGCCCATGTTCGACCGTTGGATTTCGACGCACGCGGCCAACGAACACGAGATCACGGTCAGTCGCGGCCAACGGGTTAGGCACGTTGGTCAGAACGACGCCCGCCGCCTTGCGCAAGAGCTCGAGCGCGACCGGGAGAGGGTGGTCCCGTTCGAACTCGGCGTTGATCGAAAGGGAATGCCCCGTGTAGACCGGCACCCGGGACGCACGTGCCCGACACGAGCAGTTCAGGAATTTCAAGAATCTTGCGGCTTTCGTTGCGCAGCCTGACCTCTTCCTCGGTGTAGCCGTCCTCGACGATCTGATAGTTGAGGGGGACGACATTGAAGGCGATGGGGACCGCCCATTTTTTGGGTGGCGGAAAATCGAGAGCGCCGTTATCGCGAGCCAGCGCCGCCGAGTCGCCGCCGAGGCTCTGCACCTGGGTGTCCAGTTCGTGCACGCCGGCAACACCGCCACCCGCGACAGCCTGATAGGTGCTGACGACCATTCGCCGCAACCCGGCGGCCGCGTGCAGTGGATTCAGCACGGGCATCGCCGCCATGGTCGTGCAATTCGGGTTCGCCACGATTCCCTTCGGAATCGTTTTTAGCGCATGAGGGTCGACCTCGGCGACCACCAGCGGCACATCGCGATCCATGCGCCAGGCCGACGAGTTGTCGATGACCACCGCACCGGCCGCCGCGACGACTGGCGCCAGCTGCCGAGACGTCGACGCGCCCGCGGAGAAAAACACGAGGTCGAGGCCGGCGTAGTCGGCCGACGAAGCGTTTTCGACCACAATTTCTGTCTCCCTCCACCGCAGGCTCCTGCCAGCCGAGCGCGCGGAGGCAAACAAGCGGAGCGACGCTACAGGGAACGCACGCTCAGCCAGGATCGAACGGATGATTTCTCCGACCAGCCCGGTCGCACCGACGATCCCGACATGCATTCCCTGCGGGTGGAAGTGTGGTCCTGTGCTCATGGCGTTAACTTTACCACGGGGCCGCGAGCCTTCGCCAAACGGGCAAGCGCGACGCTGCGCCACCGGCGCCGGTCCGCGGCGCCATCCCGCGCGCCGCTCGCCGCTAGGAGTCGATGATGATGACGACCCGGCCGGTGGCGCGTCGCTCGGCCAGTTCGGTGATCGCGGCGGCCCCGCGTTCGAGGGGGAAGCGTTGCGAGACAAAGGGCGCGAGCTTGCCGGCCTGCCATAGCGCGAACAACTCTTCGACGCTGTGGCGCAATTTGTCCCGCGCCCGATCGCGGAAATAGCGCAGCGAGGAGCCCATCGCCGAACGATGTTTCACCAGCAGGCGGTTGGCCGGAATTTGCGGGATGCCGCCGACGAAGCCGAAGACGAGGTAGCGCCCGCCCCAGCCGAGCGATGAGAGCGCCGGGTCGAACAGGTCGCCGCCCACCGGGTCGAACACGACGTCGACCCCTTCGTCTCCGGTGAGTGCCAACACCTGGTCGTTGAGCGGCCGGGTGGCATAGTTGATCAGGTGGTCGGCACCGCGGGTCCGGGCGACGCTCAGCTTCTCCTCGCTGCTGGCTGCGGCGAAGACCGTCGCGCCCATGGCCTTGCCGATCTCGACGGCGGTGAGGCCGGTGCCGCCCGCAGCCCCCAAGACCAGCAGCTTCTCGCCCGGCGCCAGCCGCGCCTGCCATTTGAGCGCAACGTGCGAGGATACGTAAGCCACGTAGAATGACGCGGCGACGTCCCAGGCCATCGTGGGCGGCTTGGCGTAGGTGTCGAATTCAGGGCCGACGGCGTATTCAGCGAATCCGCCGAAGTCCAGTTTCGCGATCACCTCGTCGCCCGGTTTGAACCGGGTCACCCCGGGGCCGACCGCATCGACGACTCCGGCGCATTCAAGGCCGGGCGCGAACGGAAACGCGGGCTTGGTCTGGTACTGGCCCTTGATCATCACGACGTCGGCATAGTTGAGGCCGGTCGCGCGGACCTTGATCAGCACTTCGCCCGGGCCTGGACGCGGCACCGCGGCATCCCGCACCAGGACGAGGTCCATCGGTTCGCCCCAGCGGTGACACTGGATCGCCCGCATCAGGTGAGACCGAGCGAACCCGGGTTCATCAGATGATGCGGATCGACGTAGTCCTTGACCGCCTGCAGCAGCGCATAGGTGGTCGGGTCGCGGCTGTCGCGGTAGGGATACATCTTGCCGATCTGCAGATGGATCGAACCGAACTCCATGAAGAGCTTGGCGAGGTCCTTGCGGATCTTGCCCATCGCCTCGCGCGCCTTCAGGTTCTCGGGGAAGCGTTTGAGCTTGGCGTAGTGAGCCGGCTCGATGTGGCGTTGGTGAACCTGATAGTGCGAATCAGGCCAGAAGAAGGTGGGCTCGCACAGGAAGGCCGTCGGACCGATGACGGTCGACAGATAGCCCCACTCGATGCCGTTGTCCTCGACCAGCTTGGCGTTGTCCTGGAAATATCGGTCGAGGGCGCGCAGCATCGGCACCACGCGCGAGTGCGGCAGGATGACGTGAATTGGCACCCAGCGTTGTCCCTCCGGCCCGAGCAAACGGTTGGTCGGCACGAACGGATTGGCGCGCACCAGCTTGGGCAGCGAGTTCTCGATTTCGCGGCCGTGTTTGGTGGCGATCTCGCGCACCTGTTTGAGCGCGCTTTCGGCGTCGGCCTTGTCGCGGCCCTCGACGGTCACGTGCATGGCGTAGGACACGCCCTCCATGAAGCGCCGGCCGGCGACCGCCACTTTGGCGGCGTCCTTGAGGCCGCCAAGCAGGCTTTTGCCCGACCTGACGAGCGCACCGAGCGACTTGATGTCCTGCGCCAGGCCTTCGAACTTCATGCGCAGTTCGAGCAGATAGGGGTCGAAGCCGTAGCATTCCTGCGCCAGACCGCGGCGGGCCACTTCGCTCATCGCCCCGACCAAGTGAGCGTCCTCGTCGAAGGAAAACGACGCGAACAACTGCACCGCGGGAAAATGGATCAGCTTGAGCGTCGCCTGCACCTTGAAACCGAGCGCGCCGGTATCGGCGAGGAACATGCCGGTGAGGTCGGGGCCATAGGTGCGGAAAAAGGGCGAAGGATTGAACGGGGTCGCCGCCGAGCCGGTCTTGATCAGGCGGCCGTCGGCCAACGCCACTTCGAGGCCGAGGACGCTGTCCGACACCGGACCGTAAATGCCCGAACCGAAGAAGACGCTGTTCTGCGACAGGGCGCCGCCGACCGTCGCATGGATGCCCGAGAACGGTCCGAAATAGGGCGTGCGCAACCCCTTCTCTTTCAGCGCCTCGTAAAGCTGTTTCCAGGTCACGCCACATTCGACGGTGACGTACATGTCCTCGGCGTTGATCTCGATGATGCGGTTGAGACGCTTGGTGTCGACGATCATCGACGCGGCGCGGTCGGGGACGTATCCTGCCGTGTAGGACATGCCGCCGCCGCGCGGAACGACGGTGTAGCCGGTGCGCACCGCTTCGGCGACCGCGCGGGCTAACTGGTCCTTGTCGGCCGGCTGCACGACGATGTCGGCCGACTCCTGCTGGTAGAACACGTCGTTGGAGTAATAGGCCCGTTCCTTCGGGTCGGTGATCACCCGGTCGGCCCCGACGATCGCCTGCAGATTCTTGATCAGCGGCTCGATGTTGCTGCCGCTGCGCGGCTTGTCCATGTGGCGCTCCCGCCCGGTGATGCGCCCGCCGTGACCGGCTGGGCTGGGGATGTCTCTCTCGTTGCCGGCGACTGTAGCAAATCCACCGCGGATCTGGGGCGGTCCAGCCGAACGCGCGCGACCGTTGGCCGCAGCCGCCAGCCCCGCGGCCACCACCCAGCTTTTGACTAAGTACTTACTCAGTGAGTATATGCTCATCCATTCCGCTGCCCCTGCGCCGCCCCGAACGCAAAGTCGCTACCCGGCAACGCCTAGTCGATCGCACTCGGTACCTGTGCGAGCGCCAGGGGTTTCTCCGCCTGCGCACCGCCGACGTGGCACGCGCCGCGCGCCTCTCGCATGGCGCCGTCTTCGTCCATTTCCCGACGCGCGAGGCGCTGCTGCGCGAAGTGGCCGGCGATCTCGGGCGCGCCATCACCGACCGCCTCTATGAACAGGTTGAGGGCGGCGCCGCGCTGCCGACCGTGTTGCAAGCCCACCTCGCCGCCCTGGCCGAACGGGAAACGCTCTATCGCCATCTGCTCATCGAGGGACCTCTCCTATCCGATGACTTCCGCCTGGTCTGGATCGGCGTTCAGTCGGCGGTGGCCCACCACATCGGCGACGCCGCCCGCGCTGCCATGGCAGCGGGCACCATCCGGCCGATGACCCTGTCGCTCCTGATCGCGACCTGGGTCGGACTGGTCCACCACTACTGCGTCAACCGCGATCTGCTCGTCGCCGCCGACCCGGTGCTGGCCGCCCGCGGCGGTGAGCTGGTCGAGCACTTCATGGCGCTCGTCACCCCAACCGAGGGAGTCCGATGACCCACTCCAGCTGCATCAACTGCGGTATGCCCCTTCGCGCCGCGCCCGATCATGCCGCCGGTGATCCGGCCAAGACCTATTGCGCGACATGCGCCCGGCCGGACGGCTCGATGAAGAGCTATGACGAGGTGCATGCCGGCATGACCGCCTTTCTCGTCGCCACCCAGGGCATGAACCGGTCGGTGGCCGCGTCGATGGCGACGACGATGCTGGCGACCAAACCCGCCTGGGCGGATACCCGCCGATGACGCAAAAGGCGGTCGCGCGGTCATCGGTTGCCGAGGCCCACCGTTGGATTCGCGCCGCTCTTGTTGAGGCGGCCGACCCGCGCTACCGGACGCAAATCGAGCGCCTGGTTCCCGGCATCCGGACCATCGGCGTCCGCGTTCCTCGCATCCGCGCCATCGTCGCCGGCTTTGCCAAAGCGCACCGCGCGTTCGACTTTGCCTCCGCGCGCGCCCTGCTCGACACCTGCGGGGCATCGGCGTCGCGGGATGAGATGCTGACGGGCCTGTTCCTCGTCGGCCGCCACAAGCGCGTGCTCCCCGGCCTGGCCTGGCCACGCCTCGCCGTCTGGCTCAAGGCGGTCGACAACTGGGAAGCCTGTGACCAGTTGGCCATGGGCGTGGCCGCCCCCTGCATCGCCGGCAACCCGGCGCTGTTCGCCAAACTCCTCGGCTTGACCACGAATCAGAACCACTGGGCGCGCCGCTTCGCCGTCGCCACCGCCGCCGCGCTCAACCAGAAGGGCCGGGCGATGCATGAAGAGGCGTTGCGGGTCTGTGAACCGCTGCTCGCCGATCCCGAACCTATGGTCGAGAAGGCGGTCACCTGGGCTATTCGCGAGGTGAGCCGCAAGGAACCGGCGCTGGCGCTGGCGTTCCTGCGCCGCCACCGTGCCGGGCTGTCGCTGCGAACGCTGCGTGCGGCCGCGGCGAAACTGCCGGCTAAGGATCGCGCCGCGCTCCTCGCCTAGCTGGCGCTAAAGGCAGTCGAACAACGTATCGACTAGCCGCGTCCCGCGCGGCCCCAGGCCGCTGCCGTACCACATGACGTTCGGCAGATACGAAAAGGCGATCTGGCGGTCGGGATCGGCGAAACCGATGCGGCCGCCGGCGCCGAGATGGCCGAAGGCGCGCGGATTGTTGCCCATCGGCATGCCGGGCGGATTGTTTAGCTGCAGGCCGAGCGCAAAGCGATTGTGCACACCAAAGACGGGATCGATGGATCCGGCGCGGAATTTGATCGCGTGATCGCGCATGCGTTTGGAGAGAAGACGTGCGCCGTCGAGCGCGCCGCCCGCTCCCAGGCAGGCAAAAAAGCGGGCGACGCCGCGCGCCGTGCCGTGGCCCGAGCCGGCGCCCAGTTCGGCGCTGCGAAAGGACGGTGCGTTGTAGCGGTCGCCACGGGCGACACCTTGTAGCGAGCGCGCCGCCGCGGCCGGATTGGGCGGCAAGGGCGGCAGGTAGTCGTCCGGTCGCGCCTCGGCTACCACCCGCGCACAGCGGCGTTGTTCGGCCGCGGTAAGGCCGAAGAGGAAATCGACGTTGAGCGGGCCGGCGATTTCCTCGCGTTGGAATCGGCCGACGGGGCGACCGTCGATCCGCCGGATCACTTCGCCGAGCAGGTAGCCGAAGGTCATGCTGTGGTAGGTGGGCGCGCGACCGTAGGGCCAGTTGGGTCGCGAGTTCTCGAGCGCCCGCACCATCAGCTTCCAGTCGTAGATTTGGCCGGGCTTCAGGTCCTGGTCAACGTTCACCAGCGCGGCCCGATGTTCGAACAGGTGCTTGACCTTGATGCCATCCTTGCCGTGCTTGGCAAAGGTCGGCCAATACTTGGCGACCGGCTCCTCGAGGTCGAGCTGACCGCGATCGATCAGCATGTGACCCATGGTGGAGACGAACGCCTTCGACACCGAGAACGACGCGCATAGTGTGTCGGCCTGCCATTTCTTGTTCTTCTTGGGGTCGGCCCGGCCGCCCCATAGGTCGACGACCGGTTTGCCGCCGAGATAGACGCAGATGGCGGCGCCGATGTCGCCGTCGCTGAAATTGGCCTCAAAGGCACGTTTCAGCCGAAAGAAACGGCTGTCGCAGGTTCCCTCGGCCGTGACAGCGGCGGGGCGGGTCCGAGGGCGTTTGGCCATGAAGTCCTCCTCACGAGACTAGCCGGAAATAGCAGCCTGAGAGACTATCGCACCGTGCGGTCGGCTGCCGCGCCAATCGGAGACGAACCATGCCCCTCGGCGCCCTCAATCACGTCGCGTTCAGCGTGCGTGACCTGGCGGAGTCGGCAGCATTCTACGACGTGCTGATAGCGTTTCTCGCTATGAGCGCTGGCCGTCGGCACCGGATCAGGCCAAATGGAAGAAGCCCGGCGTCGGCGTATTTCTCCTTTACCAGGCTAAGGCGGACTCGCGGACCAAACCGCACGACCGCTACGCACCACGCCGATGAAAACCTCTTTGCTGTTCACCACCATCACCAGTCTGATGCGATGTTGGGCCAACAGCTTCGCCGCCTCGATGACCGGGGCTTCCGGCACGAGGGTAACGACCGGTCGCTTCTTGGCGCGGATGATTTTCTCGACCGACATGACGGCACCCTCCTACGGGAGCGCTGCATTATGCCCCAGGGGGCGCCCCAGTCACTATGCGTGTCGGTTGCGGCCGGGCGCCCGGGCGCCCGGGTGCCGGGCGGCGGCCAGGGTAGGCCGGAGGCCGGCCGACGGTTACGCAACGGCGCCGGATGGCGGTATATAAGGCGCCTGTTCGTCCGCCGAGGTTCCCATGGAAGCGCAGTACCACCACGCCATGCTGGCCGCCCCCAATCACGACGAGGGATCGCGGCAGGCCTTCGTCGTGACGTTGTCGCGACACCTGGCCCAGGGCGTACAACCGGGCACGCGACTGATCTACGAGCGCATGGTCGCGCCCGCGTTGCGCCAACGGTCGCAGCTAGCACCGGACCGGATCGCCGTACGCCGGGCGATGCACGGCGTGCCCTACTGGCAGCTGTTCAGCTCACTCAAACGCACCATGCAGGAAATGCTGTTCGATTCGGTGGGGGAAAGCGTCGAACGACAGTTGCCTCGGCTGATCGCGCGGGCCAAAGACCAGAAGAAACCGCTCGGCTTGCTGCAGCTCGATCCGGCCGTCGCGGCGCCGCACTATCTCGCGGCGGTCGACATCCACTGTATGCCGGGCAACTACCATCGCGAGATCGCCAGGGACGACGTCTACGCCGGTGCGTTGTTCGACCGCGGGATCTATCTCTACGGCATGGGCGGGCTGGGTCCGCACAATGACGACATGGGCAACTCGATGACGAGCTGGCTCAAGAAGAAGTTTCCCGGCCTGCGGCCGCGGCGGATTCTCGATCTTGGTTGTTCCGCCGGGACCAACACGGTGCCCTATGTCCGCGCCTACCCGCAGGCGCAGGTCCATGCCATCGACGTGGCGGCGCCGCAGTTGCGGTACGCCCATGCCCGCGCCGAGGCTCTTGGAGCCAAGATTCATTTCTCGCAACAGAACGCCGAGCACACCAAGTTTCCGTCGGGCCATTTCGACCTGATCGTCGCTCATATCCTGACGCACGAAACCTCGACGACGGCACACCGCAACATCGTGCAAGAGGGCCATCGGCTGCTAGCGCCTGGCGGCTTGATGGTGTCGATCGAGACCAACTGGGCGACCGAGAACGATCCGTTCAATCAGTCGGTGCTCGACTGGGAAACCCACTACAACGCCGAGCCGTTCAAGACCAAGCTCGACAAAATCGACCTCAAGGCGGTGGCGCGCACCGCCGGGTTCCAGGAGTCCAAGATCTTCTTCGACCGGGTCCCGAGTGTGCGGGCCGGCGTCAAATATTACCGCGGTCAGTGGAACGCGTTCGGCTGTTGGAAATAGGCGGCTCTCAGCGCGTCGCCGACCCGGCGTCCAGGCCGACGGGCCGGCGAGGGATCCAACGCGGCACCGAGCGGAGATACCGCTCATAGGAGGTGGCGAAGCGGCGTCGCAGCGTCCGCTCCTCATAGAGCATAACGAACAGGTGGGTGCCCATCCAGAAGAGAGCGCTCCACAACAGGGGGTCGCGCGACAGAAAAAGAACGCTTTCGCCCGCCAGCACCAGAATGACGCTGACATACATGGGATTGCGGACGAAGCGGTAGAGCCTGCGTACGACCAGTTGCTCCGGCGGGTCCCATGGACCCGGCGTCCCGCGCCCGGAAAACGCGAAGTCGCGGGCGCACCAGCAATAGCCGGCAAATCCGATCACGACCGGCAAGAGGCCGAGCCACGACCAATTCGAGATTGGCAGCGACACACCCCGGCGCGACAGCAGCCACAGGGGGACCAGGATCGTTACCGAACCTGGTACAAAAATGCTGAAGATCAACGTGCGTATAATGACCGGCATCGGCCCAGGCCTGCTTCTCAGAACCGCGCGCGCTTCTCCGCCGCGACGCCGTAGCGCGCCTCGAGTTGTTGGATTTCCTTCAATCCCAACAGCTCGAACAGTTCGGTGAAGCTGGTGATGCGTCCAACGAGGTTCTTGACGGTTCCGGTGGCCTTCAGTTCGGCCAGCGTCGCCGACACCGCCGTTACCGCCGACAACAAGGTGAAGATCGGATAGATCGCCAGTTTAAATCCAAGGCGTTCGATCTCGTCGACGTGCAAGAACGGGGTCTTGCCGCTCGAGGCCATATTGAACAGCGCCGGCTTGGACAACGTTTGCGGGATGCGGGCGATCTGCTCCAGCGTGCCCGGCGCCTCGACGAACACCATGTCGGCGCCGGCCTGTTCGTAGAGCCGGGCCCGTTGCAGCGCAGCCTCGAACCCCTCGACTGCCAGGGCATCGGTACGGGCGATGACGACGAAATCCGGGTCATCGCGCGCATCGCACGCGGCCTGTACCTTGCTTACCATTTCCTCAACCGGGACCAAGGTCTTGCCGCTTAGATGGCCGCAGCGCTTCGGCCATTTCTGGTCCTCGATGTGGATGGCGGCGACCCCGGCGCGTTCGTAGCTGCGGACGGTCCGCTGCACGTTCAGCACGCCGCCATAACCATCATCTGCGTCGGCGATCAGCGGCAACCCTGAGGCCTCGGCGATGTGCCCGGCGTTATCGACCATCTCGAGCAGGGTCATCAGGCCAGTGTCCGGCATGCCGAGCCGCACCGCGCTAGTACCGGCGCCGGTCATGTAGACGGCGGGGAATCCATGCCTCGCGACCAGCCGCGCGCTGAGCGCGTCGGCGACGCCGGGTGCCATGATCAGTCCCGGTTCAGCAAGCAGTTGGCGCAGCCGCGCAGTGGCCTTCATGGCGGGTCTCCTCAATGCCGGGTGAGACGTGAACTAAGCCGCGTCGGCTCGCCGGTCCCGCCGCGGGCCGCTATTTCACGGCACCGCAGACATACAGGCTCTCGGGATAGTTGGTCGGCGCCCGACCCCAGTGCTTGATCGCCAATCGCCGATCCAGGGTCGCCAGCATCGGCACTTGCGGAAACGAGCGGTCCGGCCGGAATCCGCACTTGATCGCGAGATCCTTAAGTTCGGTCTCGTGCATGAGTCGCATGAACGGCTCGGCGTTGTAATGCGCTCCCCAGGCGTGCCACTGCGCGTCGAACGGTTCCTTGGCGAAGTACTGGCGCGATTCGCAGTGCAGCATCACGCCACCCGGGCGCAATAGTCGCCGGCATTCGCGGAAGACATTGCGAATCGCGGTGGCCGAGGTCTCATGCAGGATGATGGTCGAGACGACGAGGTCGAAGGACTCATCGGCGAAATCGGTCTGCTCGGCGGTTTGCTGCGAGAAATGCACCGCCTTGCCGGCCATTTCGGCGCGCGCGTGGGCATAACGCAGGCATGGGGCGGCGACATCGATCGCCTGTATGTCGGCCTGCGGAAAGGCATCGGAATAGGCCAGGGTTGAGTGGCCGACCGTACAACCCAGGTCGAGCAGGCGGTTCACCCTTAGGTGCGGGAAGTTGTGTCGTGCGAAGGCCGCGACCGCCACCCCGACGTCGGCGCAATCCGGTCCCATATAGCCGTGGCTGGCGATGGCCCGATCGTAAAGCGCGCCGGCCGCGACGTCCTCGCCACCGCGATCGGTGTGGTAGTTGCCGGGCATGCAGTGGATGTCGACCGCCGTCAGATAGCGGGGGGCGGTCACGCGATCGTCGAGGCGCAGCGACCCGCGCTGACGGTTCTTGGTCGCCTCCCGGCGGGCCAGCGCCACCAGGTCGTCGTATTGCCGCTCGACCAGATCGAGGGCGCTATCCCACATCTGTTCCTGGTGCGTCCGGCGGAGTGCGCTCGACCACTGGTAGCTCGGCTGCCGCTTGAACCAGTCCCAGACTTCGTAGCGCGCCGGCGGGCGCCCGTGTTTGCGCTCGAACGCCGGTTTCAGCACCTCGCGGTAGAGCTCGCGGCTGCCCGTCATTAACGGACCGCCCACGAATTTCCGGACACTGGCCGAATAGTCCTGGCGGGCCCGCTCGTCGTGCAACGCGGGCAGCAGCATCGTTGGTCGATTGGTTGCCATGGTCCTCTCCCGATAGGTCGCTATTCTGCGCCACCGGCCATGAAGATTGTAGCCCCGGGTTACGCCGAAGCGGCAAACCGACGGTTACGGCGGTCGTACTTCCCGCTAGGATAAGGTCCCTCATCGATATTTCCGTTCCCATGCCTGCCGCCCATCAACGCATCGTTCTCGCCGCCTATCCGGTCGGCCTACCGAAGGAGAGCGACTTCCGTCGCGAAGAGGGACCCCTGCCGAGGCCCGCCGCGGGCGAAATGCTGGTGCGGACCGTCTTCATCGGTCTCGAACCCCGGCTGCGCCTGATGATGAATCCCACCACCGACGCCAACCGGGCGATGCGACCGGAAGGTGCGATCACCGATCTCGGCAAGCTGATGCCGGGCACCGTGCTGGGCGAGGTCGTCGAATCGAAGGCGCCCGGTTACCGCGTCGGGGACGTGGTCGAGGGGTTCCTCGGCTGGCAGAACTACGCCGTGTGCAATCCCGGCGGCTACAACCGGCGCAACAACCCAGCCGGGATCGGCAAGTGCGATCTGGCGCTCGGGCCGTTATCGGCCCATGTCGGCGTTCTCGGCATTCCGGGGCTCACGGCGTTTCTCGCGCTTCGGCACGAGGGGAAACTGAGGGCTGGCGAAACGGTGGTGGTGACGACAGCGGCCGGCGCCGTCGGCGCTGTGGCCGGTCAACTCGCCAACCTCGCAGGTTGCCGCGTCGTCGGCGTCACCGGCAGCGACGCCAAGGTTCGCCACATCGTCGACGAACTGGGGTTCGCCGCCGGCATCAACTACAAGATGGCGGGTGATCTCGGCGCCGCCATCCGCCAGGCCTGTCCGCAGGGCGTCGACTATCACTTCGACAACGTGGGCGGTGACATGGCGGCGAGCATCAATGCCCAGCTGACGCCGGCCGGGCGTGTGACCCGCTGCGGTATCGTGTCCAAGTACAACAAGTCCGATCGGGAATGGTACCAGGCGAACGAATTCTCGGGTCAGTTCACCGTCCACGACCACGTCGCCGAATATGAAGATGCCCGCCGCCAGCTCTCTCGACTCCTGCTCGCCGGCAAGCTCAAGTGCAGCGAAAGAATCTTCGACGGTCCCGAGCAGACGCGGCGCACTTTTATCGGGCTCTTGCAGGGCGAAAACATCGGCAAGTGGCTGGTTCGGGTCGGTCCCGATCCGCAGCGGTCGGTGTGACCGAGCCGATCGGAGAGGTCGCCATGGGCGTCACCCAGCAATTGGCCGAGGAGATCGCCGGCACGCGGGCCGCCGATGTGCCGCCGGTGGCGCGCGAGCGGATCAAGCGGCTGTTGATCGATCAGATCGGGGTCAGCTATCTCGGCTATGCGCTAACCGGAAAGGCCCTCGCCGCCTACGCCCGGGATGTCGGTGGCCCGCCTGAGGCGGTGCTGATCGGCGACGGCAGCCGCGTGAGCGCCGAGATGGCGGCCGCGTTCAACGCCCAGGTCTGCCGCAACACCGATTTCGAGGAGACCGGTCCCGGACCGCATGCCGGCCCGGTCATGGCGCATACGGCATTGGCGGTCGGCCAGCGGATCGGTTCCAGCGGGGCGGACGTGCTGACCGCCGCGGCCCTCGGTTACGAAATCAACGGTCGCTTCTTTTTCGCCCGTAAGGACGGCGACATTCGGCATCTCGGACTGGCTGCCGCGATCGTGGCCGCCCACCTGTTGCGCCTCGACCCGCCGGCGATCAATCGGATGCTCGGTCTCGCCTGGGAGCTGCCGAGCAAATCGCTCCTCTTCCAGCTGCCGAAGGTGCCGAAGCGGGTCTCGCGTCTCGGTATGGGGAACCTTTGGTCGGCGCGCTTCGGCGTGCAGGCGGCGCTGATGGCGCTACACGGATTCGACGGCCTCACCGACGAGCTCGATTACCTCGATCGCGAGTACCACCTCGATCGGCTCGGCCGTTCGCCCGCTCCGTTCCATTACACGGCCACGCAGCTGCAGCTGAAGCCCTGGCCCACCAGCCGGCTTTGTCATGGCGCATTGCAGATGTTGGAGCGGATTATGGACGAGGAGCGGTTGACGGCCGCCGACATCGATCACGTCGTGCTGCATCTTGCCGACCTCTACACCGTGCCCCACCAAACGGATCCCGCGCCCGATGAATGCTGGCAGGTGATCTATTCGGTGCAGTGGGGCGTGACGATGGTGGCCCACCGGGTGACACCGGGACCGGACTGGTATGCGCCGGCCCGGTTGGCCGATCGGGCGTGTCGGGATTTCGCCGCCACCAAGGTTGAGTTGAAGGCCGACGCCGAGGCCTCGGCCACCTTGCGCTCGCTCGACTGGTTGGCGCTTCCCAATGGGATCGAGGTGCGGGCCAAGGGCAAGGCTCACCGCGGACGGATGGCGTTCCGCGACGTGCTCGGCAGTCCGGGCAATCCGATGACGCCGGCAATGTTCGAGGAAAAATTTCTACGCCTTGCCGCCACCGTAATCGGCGCGCCGCGCGCCCAGGAGTTGCTGACCGCGCTCAACCACATCGAATCGGCGGCGAACGTTAATACGATTGCCGCCTTGCTCTAGGAGATCATATGACCAAACGCTTTTCTTTCTGGGCCGACGATCCGATGGCGCTGGAAAAACTGATCGACCAGACCCTGCGCGGCGAGAAAGTCGCGACCGCTCGCCCCAAGTTTTCGTGGCGCCGTCCGAAGCATGACTATGACGACGCCGAGTTCGCGGTAGGCGATGTCTGCGACATCTACGACATCCATCGCCATCGGCGCGGCCGCATCCGGATCACCGACGTCTACGAGTGTCGTTTCGGCGACATTCCGGAGAAGTTGTGGAAGGGCGAGGCCTGCGTCAACGCGCAGCGATTCATCGACGGCCATCGCTGGGGCTGGGGCCACCTCGCCATCGACGACGATTTCCGCATGATGGGCATCCACTACGTGGTGGTGCCCTAGCCGTCGAGAAACCGGTTGATCACCTCGGCGGTGGCGTGCGGGCTCTTGTCGCCTGGCGGCAGTTCACCGACGACGCCGCCAGGAATGAGCGCGGCGGTGCCGCTGGTGTCGGGGAACACCGTGTGACCCGGCTCGTCGATCACCATCGTCGGCAGCCGCAATAGAGGCACCCGCTCGCCGCGCTTATAGCGGAACGAGGCGCCGTAGCTGATCGAGAAGGTGCGCACGGCCTTCAGGACTTCGACCACCAGCTCATGGAGATAGTCGGCGTCGTACAGGTCCATCTGGATGCGGTGGGCGGCATCGGGCTGAAACCAGGGAAAAAAGACGGCGTGGTCGCGCATGACGTGCCACGCCCAGCCGAGCTGGCTGCCGATTTGGTCGGGCGGCGGACACGGCATCTCGGTCGCCGCCGTCATGGTGGCGATCGAGTGAATGCGGACGTCGTCGAGCACCAGCCGGCGCACCCTACCTGGCCGCGTGATCGCGAGTTCGGTGGCGATCGAGGCGCCGGTACGCACCCCATAGAGGTCGAAGCGCTCGATCCCGAGGGCATCCAGGCTGCGCGCCACCGCGTCGGCGTAGTAGCCGATCTCGGGTTGTGCGACGGCGGGAGGACAGGAATCGCCGTTGCCGAGCGTGTCGGGCGCCCACACCGGGCGCGCCCCACCGAGGCCTTGAATGAGCGGGACCAGCGATCCCGACGCGACCGGCGACATGTGGATCAGCACCAAGGGTAGGCGCGAACGGTCACCAGCGGCGGCGCGGTAATGCACCTGGCCTTCGGCGATACGGATGAAACCGCGGCGGATCGCTACCACGACGCCAACCTATGGTTCGCTCGTCGCGATCCGCGGTGTTGCGCGCGGCGTAGTCGCCCCATCGTGTCCTTCCCGACTCCGATGTAATATAGTGGAACGCTTGGCTTGGCGAGGCTCATTGGAGGGACCATGATCGAACTGAGACGCGAGCGCACGGCGCTCATCGTGATCGACATGCAGAACGCCTATTTTACGGACGGCAGCTCGCTGGCCAAGGCGGGATTCGACCTCGCCGGCTGCCGCAGCGCGGTCCCCGGTGCCAAGCGCCTACTGGCCGGCGCCCGTGCCGCCGGCATCCCGGTGGTGTTCACCATGCATGGCTACAAGCCCGACCACAGCGATGGCGGCTTTATCGTGCACGAGGTGCTGCCCAGCCTGAAGGCCGTCCGCGGTTCGATGGATACGGCGTGGGAGAACGAACTCGCCCCCGACTTCCAGGCGCGCCCGGGCGAAAAGGTGTTCCAGAAGAATCGCTTCAGCGCTTTCTATCAGCCGGAATTCGAGCCCTACCTGCGCAGCCACGGGATCGACAGCGTGGTGATCTGCGGCGTCACCACCAACATCTGCGTCGAGTCGACGGCGCGCGACGCGGCGCAGCGCGACTTCCGCACATTCGTCGTGGTGGATGCGACCGGCGAACTCGAGGCGCCGCGCCACCAAGCCGCGCTCAACGCCCTGAGCGGCCGCTTCGCCCGCCTTCTCACGGTCACGGAGGCGCTCCAATCCTGGCGCGCGCCGCTCGACCAGGTCGCTTGATGCTATCATGGGGCCCGGAGGAGGGCTCCATGCACACCATCATCACCGATTTCGAACGCACCGATCGCTCTCTCGTCGAGCGCGCGGGCAGGACCGACGTCTGCCTGACCGGGATATACGCCGGGCCGCGACAAACCATGCACTATGGGATCAAGCCGCTGCGGCCGGAGTGGACGTTTTGCGGCACCGCCATTACCGCGCGCCCATCGCACAGCGATGATCTGCTGACGGCCGAGGTGGCGATCAAGCTCGCCCGCTCGGGCGATGTGCTGGTCATCGACGCCGGCGATCAAACCGACTGCGCCGCGTTCGGTGCCACCATGGCCGGCGCTGCCAAGGAACAGGGTTGCGCCGCCGTGGTCGTCGACGGCGTTGCGCTGACTGGTTGCTATCTCCGCGAGCGCGAGGGGATTCCGACCTTTTGTCGCGGCCTCGTCGCCTTCACCAGGGGCTGCGACAAGCCGGGCTCCGTCAACGTGCCGGTGCATTGCGGCGGCGTCATCGTCTACCCGGGCGACCTCGTGCTCGGCGACGAGGATGGTGTGGTGGTGGTGCCGCGGCTTGCCGCCGCGGCCGTCGTTCAGCAGTCGGAGGAACGCAAGCGCGGTACGCGCGCCGGGCGCGAGAACACGCGGCCGTGGCGCGAACGTACCGACGCCGAGACGCGGATGCGCGCGCTCGGCGTGACGTGGCGCTAGGACGCCGGGCGAATTTCTTGCGGCATGTTTCCGCGCCAATCGCTAGGAATAGGACCTGAAGTCGTTATTGGCGCAGGGAGCAACGGCGTGGCGAAGATCTGGGATGTCATCGTCTGTGGGGCGGGTACGGCCGGCATGCCGGCGGCGATCTTCGCCGCCCGTCGGGGTGCCCGCGTCATCGCCATCGAACACGCGCCGGCGCCGGGCGGCACCTTGCACGTCGCAGCCGGGCAGATTTCGGCGGCCGGCACCCGGTTGCAGCGGGAAAAAGGCATCGTCGACAGCCCCGACCGTCACTACGACGACATCCTGCGCATCTCGGAGGGTACGACCACTAGGGAGTTCGCCCGTCTTGCGGTCGATCACGCCGCTGACACGCTCCACTGGCTGCTCGACCTCGGATGGCGTCCGCTGCCCGAGCACCCGGTTCTGTTCGGGCACAACCCCTATTCGGTGCCGCGCACCTATTGGGGGCCGAACGCCGGCGTCGATATCCTCAACGCCATCCGCCCGGTCTTCATGGATGAGGTCCGCAAGGGCCGCATCGAGATCCGTCTCGAAACCGAGGTCGTCGACCTGATCCAAGAAGAAGGCGGCAAGGTGAACGGGATCATCGGACGCGACCGCTTCGGCCAGCGCGAGCGCATTCGCGGCCGGAACACGCTGTTGCTGACGGGCGGCTTTGGCGCGAGTTCAGATTTTCCCGACTATAGCGGCGGCTTTCCTGGATATGGCTGGGCGTGGCCGACGTGCCGCGGCGCCGGTCTGCGTCTGGCCCTCGCCGCCGGCGGCGTGCTCAAGCATCGCGACCACTTCCTGCCGCGCTTCGCCGGTGTGCCGAACCCTTTCAATCCACTGCGCGTCGAGCGCTACACCGAAACCGCGCCGGCCCGCCGGCCGCCGTGGGAGATCTATGTCACGGCCGAAGGACACCGCTTCGTCTGCGAGGACGATCTCGATCCGCATCAACGCGAGCGCGCGCTACTCCGGGTACGCGACCTTACCTTCTGGGTGGTCTACGACGAGGCGATCCGCGTCGCCGCGCCGCCCCTGTTCGACCGTCCGCCCGAGGGCGGTCTCGAGGCGCACCTCAATCGTCATCCTGCCTTTGTCCGGGCGGACAGCGTCGAGGAACTCGCGCTGCGTGCCGGTATCGCGCCCGCCGCCCTCAAGCGGACTATCGCCGAGTACAACGCCGGCGTCGCTGCCGGTCGCGACCCGACGGGTCGCCGTCACCTGCCGCGGCCGATCGCCGAGCCGCCGTTCTACGCGATCAAACATCACGGCGTTGGGTCGGTAACGATTCCGGGAATCGCCGTCGACCGTGATCTGCGTGTCATCCGCGCCGACGGCTCGCCGATCGCCAATCTCTACGCTGCCGGCGAGATGCTCGGCATGGGGCTGCACTCGGGCGGGGCGTTCGTGGGTGGCATGGGCCTGATGCCGGCGCTGACCTACGGCCGGTTGCTGGGCGAGCGCATGGTGCACTGGGACGAGGCGAGCGCGGCCGCCGATTGAGCCGCTAGGGGAGAAACCGATGAAGCTGACAGGCACTTCCACATTGACGGGCGGCGCCCTTGCCGCCGCGGCTTTGCTGCTGTTGGCGTCGCCGATGGCGGCGCAGGAGAAGACGTTGCGGGTGGCGGCCACGTCGCTGCCCGCCTCCGGCGGCAATCCGTTCGGCGCCGGAATTTTTCCGGCCTGGCATACCTGGACCACGCTGTTCGACGCGATGACGGTCGTCGACACCGACGGTAGCGTGAAAGCGCAGGTCGCTGTTGCCTGGAAGAACGTGGACGCGACGACCTGGCAATTCTCGCTGCGTCCGAACGTCAAGTTCGACAACGGCGAGCCGCTCGACGCCGCCGCGGTCGCCGCCAGCTTCGATTGGCTTCTCAACGACGACAAAGGAAAAGTCACCAACGTCGCGCGCGGCATCCCCGAGGTCGCCTCGGTGCGAGCGATCGATGCGCTGACGCTCGAGGTCAAGACCAAAGCGGCCGACGCCATCCAGCCGGGGCGGCTGTCTTCCGTGCTTCTCGTCGCCCCTAAGGCGTGGAAGGACCTCGGCCTGGAGGGCTATTCCCGGGCACCGGTCGGGTCGGGCTCGTTCAAGGTGCGGGCGTGGACTCCGGAAAAAGTGGCGTTGCAGGCGCGGTCCGATTCGTGGCGCCCACCCAAGGTGAGCACCCTCGAGATCGTCCCGATCGCCGAACGCCAGCCGCGCGTTCAGGCCCTGGTGTCGAACCAGGTCGACATTGCCGTGTCGCTGTCGCTCGACAACGTGGGCGAGATCGAGAAGGCCGGCCACAAGGCCGACGTCGTCTCGTCCTCGACTGTATCGACCATCGCCATGATCAACACCAAGGACGGGTCTCCCTTCAAAGACAAGCGGGTACGCCAGGCCCTCAATTACGCCGTCAACAAGGAAGCGATCGCCAAGAACCTCTATGCCGGTCGCGCCAAGGTGGCGACCCAAGGGGCGACGCCCAACACCTTCGGCTATGACCCGGCCAAGCAGGCTTACCCCTTCGATCGGGCGCGGGCGAAGGCGCTGCTGGCGGAAGCGGGAACCACCAGTCTTCGCTTCACGACCGAGGTGGTGGTCGGCGCCTTTGCCGGCGATTCCGAAATGTTCCAGCAAGTGGCGCAGGATCTGACGGCGGTCGGCGTCAGCATGGATCTGCGGCCGATTCCCTCGAGCGACTGGATTCGCAAGTTCGCCACCGGCGCCTGGGACGGTCCGGCATTCGGCTCCGGCCAGAATTCGCAGCCCTATAACGATGCCTCGCGCTGGCTCGTCTTCAATTCCTGCCGCAAGCCGAGCCCCTATTTTTGCGACGAGGGCATGGTCGCCGCGATCGACCGGTCGAACATGATCTTCGACGTGGCCGAGCGCCGGAAAACGCTGGGCGACCTGCTCACGGCCGAACGCGAGCTGGCGCCCTACATCCTGTTGATCGAAAACATCGAGGTTGTCGGCGTTAACCGCCGGCTAGCCAACTTCCGCAACACCGGCAAATCGTTCAACTACGACGGGATCGCCGTCGACTAGGCGTCGGTCGAGAGAGGCGCCCGGTCAGGGGCGGTTCACTCCTGACAGGACCCTGTCAGGAGGGGAAAAGTACTCCTGTCACAACCATGTCAGGACGGGGCGCCTATAGGGATGGGTGCGGCGCAGATGCCGCACCAACCAAAGGAACCTGCGATGAAGAATGCACTCAACTGGTTTGAGATCTTCGTGACCGACCTGCCGCGTGCCAAGCGTTTCTATGAGCAGAGCCTAGGCTGTTCGCTGCACGAGGAGACCTTCGGCGGCGAACAGGTCGCCCTGTTTCCGTACAAACAAAACGCCGGCGTCGGCGGGTCGCTCACCCAAAGCAAGCGTTTCAAGCCTGCGGCGGACGGACCGCTTGTTTATCTCAACGCCGATGGGCATCTGGACGCCATTCTGACGCGGGTGCCCAAGGCCGGCGGCGCGATCATGGTGGCGAAGACGGCCATTCCGGCCGGCTTCATCGCCATCATCGCCGACACCGAAGGTAACCGGGTCGGTCTCCACAGTTCTTAACCGGGAGAAAGAAGGAACCGATGCGCCGCGCCGACTGACTGTTCCAGATCGTACAGTTGCTGCGCGGCCGTCGGCTCACCACCGCGCGCTGGCTCGCCGAACGGCTCGAAATTTCCGAACGGACCGTTTATCGCGATATCGCCGATTTGGTCGGCTCCGGCGTCCCGATCGACGGCGAAGCCAGCGTCGGCTATCGCTTGGCACACGGCTACGACCTGCCGCCGCTGACTTTCAACAAGGAGGAGTTGGCGGCGCTGGTCGTCGGCCGCGCGGTTGGTGCGCGCGTGGGGCGGCTATACGCTCGGCCGCGCCGCCTCCCAGGCGCTCACCAAGATCGAAGCAGTGCTGCCGGCCGATCGGCGGGGCGAGGCCGCGTGGACGCCGGTATTTTCTCCCGATCTTGGGGCCGACCTGGCCACCGGCTTGGCGCTCGATCAATTTCGCGCGGCGATTCATCGCCGCGAAGTCGTCGCCTTCGCCTACACGCGCGAAAATGGCGAACAGTCGTTTCGCAGCGTGCGTCCGCTCGGGCTGTTTTTTTGGGGCGCCCGCTGGACGTTGTGCGCGTGGTGCGAAACGCGTGCGGATTTTCGCAACTTTCGCATTGATCGAACGGCGGATATCCGCGTCCTTGAACGCCAGTTCGAGGAGACCAAAAAAACCGCCCTCAAAACTTACCTCAAGCGAATCGGCGCACCGCGCGATCTGCTACCCGGTGCGTGAGCACGCTCAATCGGCCAACATGTGGCCCAAGCAGAAGACGACACAGCCGATCTCCGACGCTGCACCGACGACAAAGCCGAGCGTCGCCGGATCGCGCCACTCGACGTAGCAGCCCTCCGTGACCGTGGTCGCTTCACCGCGGTCGACATCGGCCAGGCCATAGGCGACCAGCGGCAGGTCACCATGCACGACATAGAACCAGCGCCGGTAGGGTGCCGCCTTGCCGCGCCGGCCTTCCTTCCCCGGCTGCCAACCCGGCGGCACGTGGACGAGGCAGGACGGGTGGTAGCCCGCCACCGGATTTTCTCCGCCCGACGACAGCACCTTGATCTTCCAGCCCGGAACGATCGGGTGGGGCGCCCATTTCATCGCGCGCGAATCGGCGACATGCGGTGCGGCGTAGTCGGTCCCGAACGACGTCAGATCGCTCTCGAACGGCACGTAGTTGAATTCGAGTGGACCCGTCCCCCATTCGAGAACCATGCAGCCGAGTTTCGACGTTGGGTCAACGGAGATGCCATGGATCGAGCGCGGCGGCCGGTCGAGCAGAAAGCCGGATTGAAAATCGAAGAAGCGCCCGTTGAGGTCGCTCGGCTGGTCGTATTCCCGATAGGGTACGTTGCCGAACAGCACGAACACTCCTTCGCGCGTCTTGCCGTGATGGTGCCGCTCGGCTTTTGGGATGCGGAAATTGCCGGGCAGGAAGGCCAGCCGAAGGTTCACCTTTGTGTCAGGATCGTCGAACAGCGCCTTGGCAAAGGTCCCCGGAAACTGCGGGTGCCAGGCGCCCCACGGCATCTGATTCGTGTCCACTATCCGGTAGGCCTTCATGCGCTATCCTCCCCTGGTCGCGCCGCTCGCCGGACCCTAGATTTGTCGGCGGCGATGGTCAATGTAGGGAGCTGAAAATGGCCGAGCGGGTCCGCGTCACGCGTCACTTCGTCACTATCGGTCGACGCCAAGTCCACTACCGGCGCGCGGGGTCGGGGCCGCCAGTCGTCGTCCTGCATCAGTCGCCGATGAGTTCGCAGTGGGCGATGCCCCATATCGAGCGATTTGCCGCCGAGTTCACGGTGATCGCGCCCGATACCCCGGGCAACGGCGAGTCCGACCCGCTGCCGATCGACAAACCCGAGATCGCCGACTATGCGCGGGCCCTGGCGGAAACGCTGACCGCGCTCGGTCTCGATCGCGTGGCGTTGTTTGGCGACCACACCGGGGCCTGCATCGCCGCCGAATTCGCCCGCCTCTATCCGCAACGAACCCTCATCGCCGTGCTCGAAGGGGTGGTGATGCTGCCGGAGGACGAGCGCCGCGATTTGCTGGCCCACTACACGCCGCCGCTGTTTCCCAAGTGGGACGGCAGCCACCTGGTGTGGGCGTGGTTCCGCTTGCGTGAACAGATCATGTTCTTTCCCTGGTTCCGCCACACCCAGGCGTCGCGCCGCTACCGTGACGTAAAGGCCCCTGCCATGTTGCAGGAGGAAGTGATGCAGTTGCTGCGGGCAGGCGACCACTATCGAAATCCCTATGATGCGGCCTTTCGCTTCCACGGCGAAAAGGTCCTGGCCGAGATCACGGCGCCAACGCACGTGATCGTCATGGATTTTGACCCGATCACCCAGTACCTCGGCGACCTCGGTCGCCTGCCGGACGCGGTGACGATCGAGCGCTTCGGTCAAGATCGGGCGCCGATGTGGCAGCGCTCCCTCGACCTGCTGCGCGGGGCCGCCGCCGGCGCGCCACCGGCGCCGTCGGTCGCTGCTGCGGCGCGCGGCCAGTTGGTGGCCGACTTCGTCGACGTGAACGGCGCCCAACTCTACTTGCGCGGCAATGACGACGGGACCGGCCGCCCTGTCCTCCTCCTGCATGATTTCCTGCAGTCAGCGCGCTGTCTTGATCGCCTTGCCAACGGCTTCATCGGATCGCGTCCCGTAGTCGCCATCGACTTGCCCGGACACGGCGACTCGGACGCGGGCGATCCCTCCGTCACCGCCTGGGCGGCGGCCGTCGACGGCGCGCTAGCGGCGCTGCAGATCGACCAGGCCGACGTCATCGGCGTGGGCGGCGGCGCCCCGGTCGCTGTCGAACTGGCGACGACGCGACCGCAACGGATTGCCCATGCGGTTGTATTCGACGCCTGGCACTTGAATGACGCGGAGCGTGCCGACCTCGTGCGTCAGGTCGTTCCCGACCTGACGCCGCGCTGGGACGGCGCCCATCTGCTGACGGCTTGGCACGCCGCCCGCAATCAGGGAATTTTCTGGCCGTGGTATCGGCAGACCGCTGGCGCCATGCTGCGGAACGCGCCCGATGTCGACGATCTTGCCGTCCACGAGCGGGCAATGGCGCTGATGAGGGCCATGCCGATCGCCACGGCGGCCGCCCAGGCGGTTGTCTGCTACCCGCTGCTGGAATGTCTGCGGGCGAGCAAGGCGGTGGTGCGCTGTGCCGCCGCCGCCGGCGGCGCCCACGCCGAACGGACGCGACAGTTGGCGGATGCCGCGGGCAAACCTTTTCAAGCGGTACCCGATTCGCCGTCCGAGTGGGCAGCCGCCCTGCTAAAAATCCTCGACTAGGACAAACCGGCCGCGCGCGCGGCGTCGCGGACAAGGGTGCGAAACCGCGGCAGGCTATGGGCATAGCCGACCGCGGTGTGCCCGACGACGTTCACCTGTCCGGCGATGCCGACGAGAATGCCGAGGTGGCGACCGAGGAGGAGCAGCGGCATGAGGTCCCGTTCGGCGGTGGTCAAGGGGCGGACCGCCTCGTAGCCGCGCATGAAGGCCGTGCTGATATCCGCACCTTGGCCAGAATAGATGTTGCGCCACAGGAAATGAGTGAGGTCCCTGGCAAAGAAGTCTTCGCCGCAATTGTCCCAATCGATGATGGTGGGCGTTCCGTCTTCGGCCACCAACACATTGTCGACGTGGATGTCGTTGTGGGTCGCCCCGTTGGGGATGCGCTGCCGGTCGATCGCGGCCAAGGCGATCGCGACCCGCTCGATGAGTGGGGGGTAATACGTCCGGTCCTCCGGATGGTCTTCGACCATCCGGATCAGGGCCGACACGCGCTCGCGCAGATAGCTCGGCACGTCGACTACGAACGGGTGGGGTGGGCGGAATTCGGGCGCTGCCAGGTGCATGCGCGCCACCGTCGCGCCCAGGCGCTCCGCTACCGCCGGCCGGCCGTCGCGCGACATCATCTTGCCTTCGGCCCAGGTAAACAGCGACAGATACCGCACTCCTTCCGGCGCCAACACCTCGTGGACGAATTTGCCGTCGCTAGCCGCGATCGGTGCGGTGACCGCGAAACCGCGGTCGAAGTAAAAGCGGGCGATGAGCGCCTCGTACTCGGCGCGTGGCCGCGGGCGCAGTTTGTGGCGCATCAGGCGGGCCGCATACAGCGCGCTGCCGTGGCGAACCATGTAGTAGTCGTTGACCCCGCGCGACATCAGCTCGCAATAGACGGTGCCCGCCAACCCCCATCGTCGGGCAACCTCGCCCTCGATCGCCTGGGCAGCGACGATGGAATGGGTGATGGGGATGATCGGATAGGCGGTCACGGCGGCGCCGACCCTAGCACGTCCCACCGGCCGGGCGAGCCCCGGTTGTTCGAGTCCGACGCCATGCCTTAAACTGCGCACCGTCCGGCGTACCCATGCGCCATCGTCCCGCAGGAGAGCTGCGTGCCCGTTCATGCCACGCACCCCATGTTTCCCGGCGCCGACCACGACGAACAGGCGCGGCAGGACTTCATCCGACTGTTCAAGCTTTCGGTGCAACGCGACATCGGCGCCGGCAATCGCTCGCTCTACGAGGCGAAGGTCAAGCCCGACTTCCAGCGCCGCTACGGCCGCGCGCCCAAAGACCGGCGCGAGGTGCGCGAGGCGATGGGGCAGGACCCCTATAACCAAATGTGGAGCGCCCTGCTGTGCACCTCGCAGGAGATGCTCTACGACACGGTCGGGCCGTCGATCGAGCGGCAGCTTCCCGACCTGCTAAAGAAGGCGAAGAAATATTCCGGCAAGTAAAGGGTCGCTGGCGCTCGACCCCAAACTGAAAATTCCGCCCTACCACACCGCCGTTAACATCCATTGCAAACCTGGCGGCTACCACTCCGAGCTGACCAAGGACGATCTTTTTGCCGGCGCCGAATACGACCGCACGGTGCACATGTATTTGATGGGGTCGATGGGACCGAACAACGATGACTTTGGCGTATCGGCGGCGCGGTGGCTAAAGAAGACGCACCCCCAACTCGCGGTCCGGCGCGTACTCGACCTGGGTTGTACGATCGGACATTCCACTTTGGCGTGGTGCGACGAGTTTCCCGACGCCGAAATCGATGCCATCGACGTCGCCGCGCCATGTCTGCGCTACGCCCACGCGCGTGCCGTCGCCATGGGCAAGACAGCCCATTTTCATCAAATGAACGCCGAGAGCACGTCGTTTCCCGACGGCTATTTTGACGTCGTCGTCTCGCACATCATGATGCACGAGACCTTGACCAAGGCGTTGCCGCGCATTTATGGCGAGTGTTGGCGCCTGTTGAAGCAGGGCGGTGTCATGATGCACCTCGACGCCCGCTTCAACAGGGGCAACCCGTTCGACCAGTACCAGCAGGAGTGGGACGCCCACTACAACAACGAACCGTTCTTCGGCACCCTGCACGACACCGACCTGCAGAAGGTGGCGCGCGAGGCCGGGTTCGCCAAAGACAAGGTGCTCGAGACCTTCATCCCGTCGCATTACCGGCCCAAGCCGAGGACCGAGCACGCGATCAACGCGCAAATGACGCGGCACTATTTCATGCTGGCCGGCCAGAAATAGCGCTCCAGTCCGTCGCGCCGGGAGGGATGCCGGCCCTTTCGTGCGGGCTGGTCGGCGATGCCCCGTCGGTATCGCGTCGAACCGACCCGGGCGCCACCGGCAGGGTCAGCCGAGCGGTCGCTTGTAGGGATAGGTCGGGCGGGTGACGATTTCGTCGTCGCGCGGCGTGAACGAAGGCCGCGTCGTGATCGTCTCGAGCCAGCGTTGCAGGTCCGGTCGGCCGGTGCGCCAGTCGGTGGCGATCGTGCCGCGGGCGCGCTGGAAATCGTGGTAGACGAGGCCGCAGGCAATCGCGATTTGGCCGATGGTGAAGCCGGTATAGCCCGACGCGTCGCGGTTGGCGCGGTTGAGGCCGCGCTCGATCGCCGATTCGAAGCGATCGACTAGATCCATCCGCCAGTGGGCGACCGGCCGATTACGCTCAAATAGGCGCTGGTTGGAAAGATCGAAAATCCATTCGCCGAGCGCGAGGCGGGTCAGGTCGATCCAACGGTCCCGGCCGGGCGCGGGAAAAAGCTGCGGCTCGGGCGCCAACGAGTCGAGATACTCATAGATTGCCGGTCCGCCGAAGACCGGAGTCCCGTCGTCGAGCACCAGGGTCGGCACCTTCGACAGCGGGTTGGCGGCGACCAATTCCTCCCACCGATCATAGGGGACAGTCGGGCGGGCTTCGATCTTGTCGTACACGCCCTTCTCGATGGCCACCACCTGCACCTTCTGGATGAGCCCTTTAAACGGCGTATAGTAGAGCTTCATTTTGGCTTCCCCCGGCGGCGATTTTCTTGGGTGTAGCCTATCATCCAGCCGCGGACAACCGTGCCCTCGCCCCCCCGTTCCACGCCCATGAGCACCGCCGCTGCCACCGACGACCCGATGCGATTCTGGCGCACGCCGGCCGGCGTCCGGCGCGGCTATGTCGATTGCCGTTTCGGCCAACTGCACTACGCCATGATCGGCCCGCCGCGGCCTGTTTATCCGCCGCTCGTATGCTTCCACGCCAGTCCGACGTCGTGGCGAAGCTGGC
>SHVP01000010.1 GCA_009694165.1 Alphaproteobacteria bacterium | reverse complement strand
CGATCAACTTTCGGCTGCGCGACTGGGGCATTTCGCGGCAGCGCTACTGGGGCTGCCCGATCCCGATCATTCATTGTCCGCAATGCGGCGTCGTCCCGGTACCCAAGAACGATCTGCCGGTGGTGCTGCCGGACGACGTCACCTTCGACCGCCCCGGCAACCCGCTCGACCATCATCCGACGTGGAAACACGTCGCCTGCCCGCGTTGCGCCGCCCGGGCGCGGCGCGAAACCGATACCTGCGATACCTTCGTCGATTCCTCCTGGTATTTCGCCCGCTTCTGTTCGGCCCGCGCCGACGAGCCGCTGACGCGGAGCGCGGTCGACTACTGGTTGCCGGTCGACCAATACATCGGCGGTATCGAGCACGCCATTCTGCATTTGCTGTATTCGCGTTTCTTCACGCGAGCGATGCGCAAGACCGGCCATGTTTCGCTCGACGAACCCTTTGCCGGTCTGTTCACCCAGGGAATGGTGCTGCACGAATCCTACAAGGACGAGGCGGGCCGGTGGTTGTACCCCGAGGACGTCATCCATCAGGCCGATGGATCGGCGGTCGATTCGCGGACGGGGCGGCCGGTGACTGTCGGGCGGCGCGAAGTGATGAGCAAGTCGAAGAAGAACGTCGTGGCGCCAAGCAGTGTGATCGAGGCGTACGGCGCCGACACGGCGCGCTGGTTCATTCTGTCGGACAGTCCGCCCGAGCGCGACCTCGAATGGACCGATTCTGGCGTTCAGGGTGCCTGGCGCTTTTGTAACCGACTGTGGCGCCTGGTGACCGCAGCGATCGAGCTGCTGCCCGCACCCGGTACACCGGCCCCTGCGGCGTTCAACGCCGAGGCGATGGTTTTGCGGCGGGCGGTCCATAAGGCAACCGCGGGAATCACCGATGACCTCGAGGCATTTCGATTCAACCGCGCGGTCGCCCGGATTTATGAACTGGCTAACGTGCTGGCGGACGCCAAGCCAGCGGCCGACACGGCATGGGCGGTGCGCGAAGCCTTCGAGGCGATCGTCCGCCTGACCGGACCGATGATGCCGCATTTGGGTGAGGAACTGTGGCAGCAGCTCGGTCACCAGACCCTGCTGGCGGAGACGGCTTGGCCGGAGGTGGATCCCCACCTGATCATCGACGACAGCGTGACCGTTGCAGTCCAGGTTGAGGGCAAGTTGCGGGCCACGCTGGTGGTGGCTCGCGATACCGCGGCGGCGGAGCTGGAGCGCGCCGCGTTGATGCACGACAACGTTCGTCGGGCGATCGGCGCGCGCACCGTGCGCAAGGTAGTGGTCGTGCCCAATCGGGTGGTCAACGTTGTGGTGTGAGCAGCTCCTCGGCCGGTCGAGTGCCGCCGCGGCGATGGCGCTGGTCTGGGGACTGGCGGGTTGCGGTTTTCAGCCGCTTTACGGTGAGCATACGCGAAGCATCGCTTCGGCCGAGTCGGCGCAGATATCCGTGGCCCCGATCCCCGAGCGCGTCGGCCAAATCATTCGCAACGAATTGCTTGACCGGCTCAATCCACGCGGCGAACCGCAACGGCCAAAATATCGCCTGGACGCGACGGTACAGGAGCAACGCGAAGGGCTGGCGTTCCAACGCGATCAAACCGTGACCCGGTTCAACCTGACGGTGTCGGCAACCTACTCCTTGAGCGAAAGTGGCAGCGGAAAGGTACTGGTCCGCGGGCAGGCGCGGACCATCGCATCCTATAACGTCGTGCAATCAGAATTCGCCAACGTGGTCGCAGAGCGCGACGCAGAAACCCGCGCGGCAAAAGAAGTGGGCGAAGAGATCAGCTTGCGGATTGGCGTCTTTCTCAGCGCCAAGCCAACCGGGGGCTAGGGTCCGCGACGTCAGGAGGTGGCCACCAGCCGCGCGAGATAGTCGCGATTGGGCGACTTGTCCAACGCGGGGTTGAGCGCGACCGCCTGGTTCCAGTCAGCAAGCGCGCGGCGGCGCTCGTCGCGACGCGCCAGGATGATCGCCCGATTGAGAAAGGCTTCGGCCAGTCGCGGTTGCATGCGGATCGCCAGGTCGTAGTCGGCGAGGGCGCGGTCGTCGTCGCCGCGAAGCTGATAGGCCAGGCCACGGTTGGTGACGAACGCCGCGGACTCGGGATCTAATCGCACGGCTTGGTCGAGATCGGATAGGGCGCCATCGAGATCGCTGCGTTCCAAGCGAAGCAGGCCGCGGTCGTGCTAGGCGCGGGCAATCTCCGGACTGCGCCGCAGGGTTTCATTGAATTGGTCAACAGCGCGATCAACTTGGCCGAGGGCGCGCAGCATGCGAGCCCGCCCGTCCTGGGCCGGGGCAAGGTCGGCGTTCAGCGCAAGCGCCGCGTCGTAGTCGCGGAGGGCCCGCTCGGTGGCACCGCGCTGCTCCCATGCCGCAGCCCTGTGTAGGAAGTTGTAGGGGGCGGACGGTTGGAGTTCGATGGCGCGATCGAAATCGGCGATGGCGCGTTCATCGTCGCCGGTCTGGATGAGCGCCATCCCGCGGCCAAAAAAGGCGGCGGGGTAGTGCGTGTCGTAGGACAGCGCAGCGGTAAAGTCCGCGACGGCCTTGGCCGGATCCTTGCGCGCCAGCCGATGGTGCGCGCGTTGGATGTAGAGTTCGGCGCGCATCGGTCCGGGGACGGCGATCGAAGCGAGGGCGCGCGTGCAGGAGGTGAGCGCACGTTCGACATCGGAATCGGTGTAGCACTCGTCGGCGTGGACGGCCCAGTCGACCTGCGCCGACGCCATGGCTGGCAACAGCGCCAAGACCAAGCTGATCGGGATTGCCCACTTCGTAAAGACGCACGAGACACCATCGAGTTGCTACTGAACTGAGTATAGTCGGAATAGCCGAGGGCGAGGCGACGGCGGACGAAAACCAAGCGGCCTCTAGGATCGAGCGATGAAGGTTGCGGCGAGGCAGGCCGATGGGTTCGTCACTCGGCCGCCCAAGAACGTTCAGGCGGTGCTGGTCTATGGACCAGATTTGGGTTTGGTGGCCGAGCGCGTGTCGGCCTTGCGCCGGGCCGTGGTCGGTGAGCACGACGACCCCTTTCGTGTCACCGAGCTCGCTGCCGATACGTTGATCGAGGATCCGGCCCGCTTGGGCGATGAGGTCGCGGCGTTGAGTCTGTCGGGAGGGCGGCGGGTCGTCGTCGTTCGGGATGCCGGCGACCGGCACAGCAAGGCGTTCGCGGATCTGCTGAACGACGTGCGAAGCGACACGCTTGTCGTGGTCGAAGCCGGCGATCTTGGCCCTGGGTCGGGGTTGCGCAGGCGATTTGAGGGAGCCGCGGCCGGGGCGGCGCTGCCCTGCTACGAGGACAGCGGCGAGGCGTTGGAAGGATTGGTCCACACCACGCTCGCGACATACGGGCTCCGGGCCAACGGAAAGGTGATCCAGGAAATCGCCACCAGGTTGGGAAGCGATCGGCTGATGAACCGACGCGAGCTGGAGAAGCTCGCGGTCTACAAAGGGACGGGAACGATCACGCTTGAGGATGTCGAGGCAATCCTCGTGGACGCCACGGCCGCGTCCTTGGATGATGTGGTCTTTGCCGTCGGAGCGGGCGACCAAGCCGGGCTCGATGGGGCGCTGCAGCGGTGCTCCCGCGAAGGCATCGTCCCGATCGTGATTCTGCGGGCCGTGCTCCGGCACCTGCAGCGGCTGCATCTGGCCTCCGCTGCGGTTGCCGACGGCGCGTCGGTGCAGACGGCTGTTGATCAGCTGCGACCACCGGTGTTTTTCCGTCGGCGGGCGGATTTCGTCGCCCAGGTCCAGCATTGGCGCCCGAGCTTGATTGCCCGCGCCTTCGTGATCATTACGATGTCGGAACTAGATTGCAAGACAACGGGCATTCCAGCCGAGGCGGTTTGCGAGCGTGCGCTTATGCGGGTCGCCACCGCCGCACGCGCGGCAGGTCGTTGATAGTTTCGGAACCGTTACGAATGGTCGAAGCGAGTGCTTGGGCCATTCTGGATCAGGCGTCGGTAAATGTCATCAAGTTGGTCGAGACTGCTGTAATTGATCCGCACGACACCGCCTTTTTCGCCGCAGTGCGAAATTTCAACCTTAAGTCCGACAGCGGTGGACAGATTGTGCTCCAGCGCGACGGTATCAGGGTCTTTTTCCTGGTTTTTTACCTGCCGATATCGTTTCGAGTCCGGAACAAGCGCTTCGGCCGCTCGAACGTTGAGGCCTTCCGCGATGATCCGTTCGGCAGTGGCCTTGGGGTCGTCGACCGACAGCAAGGCTCGCCCGTGGCCGGCGGTAAGTCGACCATCGTCCAGCATGGTCTGCACTTCGGGCGGCAGGGCCAGAAGACGAAGCGTGTTGGCGACGTGGCTGCGACTGCGCCCGACAAGCTGGGCGATCCGCTCTTGGGTATGGTTGAAGTTCTCGATCAGGCGTTCATAGCCTTTGGCTTCCTCGATCGGGGTGAGATCGGCCCGCTGGACGTTTTCGACTAGGGCTACTTCCAGGGCCTGACTGTCGTTCAGATCCTTGACGATGACCGGAACTTGGGCGAGTTGCGCCTGCTGGGCGGCCCGCCACCGGCGTTCGCCAGCAATGATTTCATAGGCGTCGATCTCGGCCTGCACCCGACGCACCAGGATCGGTTGCAGCACACCATGTTCGCGTACGGACTCAGCAAGGTCGGCAAGGTCGGCGGCGTCAAAATGCCGCCGTGGCTGGAAGCGATTGGGTCGTAGAAATTCGATCGGCACGTCGCGACCAGCCCGCGTCCCACCAGCGCCCGGCGCTCTATCCTCGCCCAACAACGCTGAGAGGCCGCGCCCTAGGCCTTTCTTCGGATGATCGTCGGCCATTGCTGCCTCGGCCGTCATGCCACCAGCGGCGTCTGTTCCCGCCGCAGGAACTCGCGTGCCAAATCCATGTAAGCGCGGCTGCCCGCGCAGGTGTGATCGTAGAGTAGCGCCGGTTTGCCATGCGACGGCGCCTCGGAAATCCGGACATTGCGGGGAATGATGGTCTGAAACACTTTGTCGCCTAGTACGCCGCGGGCGTCGGCGGCCACCTGTTCCGACAGGTTGTTGCGGCGATCAAACATGGTGAGAACGACGCCGTAGAGTTCCAGGCGCGGATTGAAGGTGCGCTTCACCCGCTCCACGGTCCGCAGCAGCTGACTCAGTCCCTCGAGGGCAAAGAACTCGCATTGCAGCGGAACAAGAATGGCGTCCGCAGCGGTCAGCGCGTTCAGCGTCAGCAGACCCAACGCCGGCGGACAGTCGATGAGGACGTAGTCGTAGTCGAGGTTGGCAGCCGCGATCGCATCGGACACACGATAGCTGCGGCGTTCCACGTCGATTAGTTCGAGTTCCGCCCCGAGCAAGTCGGCAGTTGCCGGCACGACGTCGAGGCCGGGGATTTCGCTACGTTTGGTCGCTTGCTGAATGGTCGCTGCGCCGGAGAGCACCTCATAAGTGCTGAGCGTGCGCTCCCGCCGGTCGATGCCGAGTCCCGTACTGGCGTTGCCCTGCGGATCGAGGTCGAACACCAAGACCCGCCGGTCGACCGCCGCGAGGGCAGTCGCCAGATTGATCGCAGTAGTCGTCTTGCCGACGCCACCCTTTTGGTTGGCGATTGCTAATATCCTACGAACTCGCTCGGGATTTTCCGGGACCGCTGATTCAGACATGATTGATCTCCCTTATAAGCAGGATCCGGCCAGACGGGTCCGTAGCGCTTGACAGAACCTCCGTGGTCATCTTCCAATATTTAGAGGCCTCGGTCAATTCTGACTCGATATCTTGTCCTTTCAGAAGAAGCAGCGCCGTGCTAGGGCCAATCAGGCGAGCAACAGACGCTAAGAGGCGCGCCAAGGGTGCGAAAGCGCGGGCTACGATAACGTCGAACGGCGCGGACTCGAGATCGTCCACCCGACGGTTCAGCACCGATGCGGGCGCGCCCGTGATGCGGATGGCCTCGCGGAGGAAGACCGCCTTGCGGGTATCCGATTCGATCAGGGACACGTTGGGCAGGCCCATGATCGACAGCACGAGCCCGGGGAAGCCGGCACCTGAACCGACGTCGGCGATCGATGACCCTACCCTGATGAACGGAAATAGCTGGGCCGAGTCCATAACATGGCGGTTCCATACATCCAAGGCCGTACGATCACCGATGAGGTTGATTCGCGTCTGCCACTTCCGCAGCAGATCGACGTGGGCTCGGAGTTGATCCAGTGTTTCACGTGAAACACTCGTCGCAGCGGCAAATTCCTCGGGGGTCATGTTTCACGTGAAACACTACCCCAAAGGCTGGTCAGCCTACAACCTCAGCCCGCGCGCCTGACATGGCTCAACAGTGCGGTCAGGGCCCCAGGCGTCATCCCTGGAAGGCGCGAGGCCGCGCCGAGCGTCCTCGGCAGGTGTCGCGACAGCAACTGGCGAACCTCATTCGAAAGCCCACCGATCCTCTGCATATCAAGGTCCGAGGGAAGCGCAAGCTCCTCGTCTCGCCTGAAGGCTCGGATATCGGCCTCCTGCCGCGGCAGATACCCGGCGTAATGGGCTTCGACCGTCAACTGCCCGGCGATGCCTGGATCGAGCTCCCGGATCTGATCCCAGAGCCCGGCCAGCCGGGCAAAGTCCATCCCTGGATAGGAGAGCAACTCCAGGGCCGTACGCCGAACACCGTCCTGACGAACGTCAAACCCAGCCCTGGCAAGTTCCTTGGGTGTCATCGCTAGTGCTTGAAGGCACTTTCGAGCCTCGTCCAACAAGCGCAGCTTTCGCTCAAAGAAATTGCGCCGAGCTTGGCCGATACACCCAATATCTAGCCCACGCTGGGTCAATCTCTGGTCGGCGTTGTCCGCGCGCAGAGTGAGCCGGTACTCAGCGCGCGACGTAAACATTCGATAGGGCTCGGTCACTCCACGTAGCACGAGGTCATCGATCATCACCCCGATATAGCCCTCTGATCGGTCGACCACGAAAGGAGCTGCATTCCCGGCCGCCAGCGCCGCGTTCAGGCCAGCCACCAGACCCTGCGCTGCGGCTTCTTCATAGCCGGTCGTGCCATTGATCTGACCTGCCAGATAAAGCCCCCGAAGCCGGCGTGTCTCAAGCGTTGGCTCCAACTCGCGTGGGTCAACGTAGTCGTATTCGATGGCGTAGCCGGGCCGCACCATCCGTACGCTAGCCAAACCGGGGATGGTCCTTAACAGAGCCTCCTGCACGTCCCGCGGCAGGGACGTGGATATTCCGTTCGGATAAACGGTCGGGTCGTCAAGCCCTTCTGGCTCCAAGAAAATCTGGTGACTCTCGCGATCCGCGAACCGAACGACCTTATCCTCAATCGATGGGCAGTACCGGGGCCCGCTGCTCTTGATTTGGCCGGAGTACATCGGGGCGCGATGCAGGTTAGCGCGAATCAGCGCATGGCCCTCGGCGGTCGTATGCGTGGCAAAACACGAAACCTGCCGAGCCATAGTCCGCTCAGTCAGGTACGAAAAAAAGAACGGATCGACATCTCCGTTTTGCTCGTCCGTCTTCGACCAGTCGATCGTGCGTCCATCGAGCCGCGGCGGGGTTCCCGTCTTGAGCCGCCCCATCGCGAAACCCAGCACCTCGAGCGCGACGCCCAGGCCTTGCGCCGGAGCCTCGCCAACCCGTCCCGCCGGAACGCGTTCGTCGCCCAAATGAATAACGCCGCGCAGGAACGTTCCCGTGGTGATCACCACCCGCCCGCCACGGACCACCGCTCCCGAGGCCAAGCGCACGCCCGCTACCGAGCCATTCACGATCTCGAGTCCTTCGACGCCCGCGGCCTCGATCTCGAGTCCGCCCTGCTCGGCCAGCGCCGCCTGCATCGCCGCACGGTACAGCCGGCGATCGGTCTGGGCCCGGGGCCCACGCACCGCCGGCCCTTTGCTACGATTGAGCAAGCGAAACTGAATTCCCGCCGCATCCGCGACCCGGCCCATGACACCGTCGAGGGCGTCGATCTCGCGGACCAGGTGGCCCTTACCGAGCCCACCAATCGCCGGATTGCACGACATTTCGCCAATCGTCTCGCGCCGATGCGTGAGCAACAGCGTGCGGGCACCCAGCCGGGCGGCGGCGCCCGCCGCTTCGCAACCGGCGTGCCCACCGCCAACGACAATCACATCATAGACCGGCTGAATCATCGGGCCCTCCGGAGGGCCCGAAATGTATCCCCCGCCTCACTCCCAGTAAAGCGACGACGCCTATTTCCCGATGCAGAACTCGCGAAAGACAACGTCGAGAATCTCTTCGACATCGACACGACCGGTTATCCGCCCAAGCGCCCGCGCCGCTAACCGCAAGTCCTCCGCCTGCAGCTCCGCGGCAGGCGCCGCAAGGCTGCGCTCGAGGGCCGCGCAACACTCCCCGAGCGCCAGGCGGTGACGCATCTGGGTCAGCGGCACGCCGGGCCCACGCCCGGTCATGAGGGTGTCGACGCGACGCTCGAGTTCGCGAAAGAACTCTGCCATGCCCTCGCCAGTGAGCGCCGACACGACACAAGCTTGGTCGGTGGCGCGTGGCCCAACCTTATCTGCCTTGTTCACGACGCTGAGCGTCCGCTCGTCCATCAGCGCCAGCGTTGCCGCGTCCCGTTCGGGCCATGTCTGGGCATCGAACACCGCGATCATCAGGTCGGCCTGTTCCGCCCGCGCCCGCGCCCGTCGGACCCCTTCGCCCTCGATCGCATCCCTGGCTTCCCGAAGGCCCGCTGTATCCGCCACCGTAACCGGATAGCCGGCGATATCGAGACGCACCTCGATCACATCGCGGGTGGTCCCCGCCGTCGACGAAACAATCGCCGCGTCACGGCCCGCCAACCGATTCAATAAGCTTGATTTGCCGACGTTCGGGGCGCCGACGATGGCCGCATAGAGGCCATCTCGCGTGCGTTCGCCGATCCGTCGATCATTGAGGTGGCCGCGGATGGGGGCGATCAGGGCGCGGACGCGAGACGCTATCCCCGCAGCCAGGTCGGACGGCAACTCCTCTTCTACGAAGTCGATATCGGCCTCGGCATGAGCCAGACAACCGAGCAACTCACGACGCCAACTTTCGTAGAGCGCCCCCAGCTCTCCATCCAATTGCCGCAGGGCTTGGCGGCGCTGCGCCTCGGTCTCCGCATTGACGAGGTCGGCCAAGCCTTCGGCCTGCGTGAGATCAAACTTCCCGTGCTGGAAGGCCCGCCGCGAAAACTCTCCCGGCTCCGCCAACCGGCAATCCGGAAGGCGCGTCGCGGCAGCGATGATGGCGGCGATGACCGCCCGGCCACCATGAATGTGCAGTTCGACGACGTCTTCGCCGGTGAAGCTGCGCGGCGCCGGGAACCACAATGCCAAGCCCTGGTCGATGACCGTTCCGGTGTGCGGATCGAGAAAATCTTGCAGCCGCGCCCGCCTGGCGGGCGGCAGCCCACGGCCGCCGAGGTGAACCAGCACGTCCCCTGCGGCCGCACCAGAGATGCGAATGACGGCGACGCCGGCGCGGCCCGCGCCGCTGGCGACCGCAATAATGGTGTCGTCGCGCATAGCGTCATTTGACCGCAATCGTCGCGCCGGCGCCAACCGAGTGCGGCGGCGCGCTCACCCGTGGTGCTACAGCGGTCAGGGACGAAGCGCCTTCTGGTCGGTGAACAGCATCAGCCGTTCGACCCGTTTCCCTTCGAGTAGATGTTTTTGCAGGATCTCATCGATGTCCGCCTCGGTCTGGTAGGTGTACCAAACACCTTCCGGATAGATGACCATGGTGGGGCCGAGTTCACAGCGATCGAGGCACCCGGCCTGGTTGATTCTGACCCGCTTCAGCTTCAGTTCGCGCGCCTTGTCCTTGAAGTAGTCGCGCAGGGCAACGGACCCCTTGGCCTTGCAGCAGCCGCGCGGATGGCCGTCGGGCCGCTCATTCACGCAGCAGAACACGTGACGGTAGTAATAGGGGCTGGGGTCCGTCGCGGCAGCCGCCGGATTTTTGCCCTCCGCGATGGTCTTGGCAATGTCGTCCACGGTCGGAACTCCTAACCTTCTTTTTTGGTGGCGCCCATCTGACCCCAAAATGTCTTCATCAAATGTTGCCAACCTGCGCTGCCCATTGGGGTCCACTGTTTGAGCAGCGCCTCGGGGTCCATAACCTCGATGTTGGCCAGCAGCTTTGCCCGCAGGCGGTCGACGACCTCCTGTTGGAGGGTCGCCACGTCCGGCAGACCAAGGAATTGTCGCGCCTCTTCGGGCGTGCAATCGATGTCGAAATGAAACTTCACGATGCCCTCCAAAATTTGGGCGCCTCTTTATAGCGGAATTGGTGGTCGCCGGCGCCATCGGCGCGACGACGTAGCCCTAGTACGCGCCGGGTGTTGCCCGCGAGTCCGGATGGTATGGTCCGGGCCCCATCGGCACGGTCATCATGCCCAATCGCCTCGCCCACGAGACCAGTCCCTATCTCCTGCAGCACAAGGACAATCCTGTCGATTGGTGGCCGTGGGGCGACGAGGCTTTTGCCGAGGCGAAGCGTACCAATCGTCCCATCCTGCTGTCGGTCGGCTATGCCGCCTGCCACTGGTGTCACGTCATGGCCCACGAGAGCTTCGAGGCTCCCGACACCGCAAAGCTCATGAACGATCTGTTCGTCAACATCAAGGTTGACCGCGAGGAGCGCCCCGATATCGATGTCATCTACCAACATGCCCTCTCCCTACTCGGCGAGAGCGGCGGTTGGCCGTTGACGATGTTTCTCACCCCGGAGCGCGAGCCGTTCTTCGGAGGTACGTATTTTCCACCGGAGAACCGCTGGGGTCGCCCAGGTTTTGCCGTCGTGCTGCAACGAATCTCCGAGACCTATCGCAGCGGCGAAGAAGCGGTCGGCAAGAATACGCAGTCGCTCACTGGGGCGCTGCAGCGCCTGGCGGACCTGCCGCCGCGCGAAGGGATGCCCTCCCTCGACGCCGGGTTGCTCGATGCGATGGCCGCGCGCCTGGTCCAAGCCGTCGACCGCGTCCATGGCGGCATCGGATCCGCGCCAAAGTTCCCCCAGACCACGGGACTTGAATTCCTCTGGCGCGGCTATTGCCGGAGCGGCAATGGCGATCTGCGCCAGGCCATCGAGATCTCGCTCGAACGCATGTCCCAGGGTGGAATCTACGACCACTTGGGCGGCGGCTTCGCCCGCTATTCCACCGATGAGGTCTGGCTCGTCCCGCATTTCGAGAAGATGCTGTACGATAACGCCCTGCTCGTCGATCTCATGACCACGGTCTGGCGCGAGGATGGCGGCCGGCTGTTGGCCGACCGAATTCGCGAAACGATCGGCTGGGTGTTTCGTGAAATGGTGGCCGAGGGCGGTGGATTCGCCGCCTCGCTCGACGCCGATTCGGAGGGTGAGGAAGGCAAGTTCTACGTCTGGCAAGCCGAGGAAATCGATCGGTTGCTCGGGCCCGATGCCGAAGACTTCAAAGCCGTTTACGACGTGCGGGCCGGCGGTAATTGGGAGGGTGCGTCGATCCTCAATCGCAGCCAGCGTCCCGGACTGCGCGACCCCGAGGGCGAGGCTGATCTCGCCCGCCGGCGGCAAGTCCTGCTCGAGGCGCGCGATCGCCGGGTGCGGCCTGGTTGGGACGACAAGGTTCTCGCCGACTGGAACGGCCTCATGATCGCGGCCATCGTCAACGCGGCGATGGCGTTTGATGAGCGCGGCTGGCTCGCCGGGGCGATCCACGCATTCGATTTTATCGTCGGCACCATGGCGAAGGGCGGGCGGCTCTGGCACGCGGCGCGCGGCAGCAAGGTTCGCAACCTTGGCATGCTCGAGGACTATGCAAACATGGCGCGAGCGGCGATCGCCCTGTACGAGGCGACTGGCGAGGTCATCTACCTGAAATGGGCGGTGACCTGGACCACGACGCTCGATGCCTTTTTTTGGGATCCAGCGCAGGGGGGCTACTACCAAACGCCAAGCGACGGCGAAGTCCTCATCGTGCGGCCGCGCTCGGCCCATGACAATGCGGTGCCGGCGGGCAACGGAACGATGGTCGGCATGCTGGCCTGCCTTTGGCTGTTGACGGGCGAGGAACGGTTCAAGTCTCGCGTCGACGCGCTGATTGCCGCCTTCGCGCCGGAGGTGACGCGCAACTTCTTTCCCCTCACGACGTTCCTATCGGGCATCGACTTCCTGATGCGACCGGTGCAAGTGGTCATCGTCGGCGAGCGTACGGAACCCGCGGCTGCTGCGATGGTCCAGGCAGTTCTTGGCGCCCCTTGCATCAATCGTCTTCTGCAGGTGGTCCGCCCGGGCGAGGCCCTGCCCGCGGGTCACCCGGCCTTCGGCAAGAGCCAAGTGGCGGGCAAGGCGACCGCCTATGTTTGTATCGGCACGACCTGCTCGCTGCCGGTGACCGATGCCGAAGCGCTCGCCGGGGAACTTTCCGACGGGTGAAATCGCTCCCGGCCAGCGTCGTTGCTATAATGTCGCCATGCATCGGTTCGCCCTTATTGCCTTTTGCCTGTGCCTGCCCTCGGTGGCGCTCGCCGCCGAGCCGATCGTGCTAGCCTGCCAGGTTCCCCAGTCGCCCGACCCCGGGATCGTCTACCGCATCGATCTCGATGCCCGCACCGTCCGGACGGTCAGCGCCTTCGACACGGCGCAGACGGCGTTCCGCATCACGCGGGCGGATGACGTATTGATCGTCGCCCAACGCGAAGGCGATAGCGCCATCCTCGAGTGCAACCGAGTGCTCGGACAGGGACGGTTTGCCGCCGACGGCAAGTTTTTCGGCGCCGCCCTCGACTGCGCCCGCGCCGAGCGACGCTTTTGACGATGCGCCCGCTCGCGGTCGCCATCGGCAAAGATCGGACCGTTGCCCACCAGTTATCGCTGCATACGCCGCTCGGCGAAGTGACCGTCAGCGCCGAAAAGGACGTCATCGTGGCGCTCGATTGGGGTCGCGGCGCAATCCAGTCGGCGACTCCGCTCCTGCGCGAGGCGATACGTCAGCTGCACGCCTATTTCGACGGCGATCTGCGGTCGTTCTACCTGCCGTTGGCGCCGCAAGGAACAACCTTCCAGCAGACGGTGTGGCGTGCCCTTCGCGGCATTCGTTACGGTGGGACGCAAAGCTACGGCGACATCGCCCGCCGCCTGCGCACGGCGCCGCGCGCGGTGGGCGGCGCTTGCCGACGCAACCCGATTCCGATCATCGTTCCTTGTCACCGGGTGCTCGCCGCGGGCGGCCGTCTCGGAGGTTTCTCGGGCGGCGACGGCCATGGCACCAAGGAAGCCCTGCTTCGGCTCGAGGGCGCGCTGCTCGCTTGATTCAGGCCGCGGCGCCGTGACAGGCCTCGCCCGGGCCCGTTAGAGTTCCGGCAACGAACACCAACAACTAGGCGGAGGAAGCATGGGCCAGGAAATCACCATCAAAGGGCGTGGCGGCAATTTCATGGGCTATCTTGCCAAGCCGGCGTCGGGCCCCGGCCCAGGGGTGGTCTGTATCCAGGAAATCTTTGGCGTCAACAGTTGGATGCGAGCCATCGCCGACGATATCGCCAAAGCCGGCCACGTGACGCTGGTCCCGGACCTGTTTTGGCGCATCGAACCGGGGCTCCAGATCAACGGCGAAGATCAAGCGTCGTTCGCCAAGGCGTTCGAACTCTACGGCAAGTGCGACGTCGACAAGGGCGTGGCCGATATCCAAGACGCGATCAACCACCTGCGTAACAAAGAGGGTTGTCCCAAGGTCGGCGATATGGGGTTTTGTCTCGGCAGCTTTCTCGCCTATCTCTGTTCGGCGCGCACCGACGCGGATGCTAACGTCGGCTATTACGGCATCGGCATCGAGACCAAGTTGGAGGAGGCGTCCCGGATGCGGGGTCCGCTGCTGCTTCACATCGCCAGCGCCGATCAGTTCGTGCCGTTGGAAGCGCAAAAGAAGGTCCACGCCGGTCTCGACAAGAATGCGAAGGTGACGATCCACGACTATACGGGCGAGGATCATGCTTTCGCCCGCAAGGGAGGACACGCCTACCGCAAGGCCGCGGCGGACCTCGCCGAAAAACGGACGCTAGCGTTCTTCAAAAAACACATCGGGTAGGAGCGATCATGGTCAAGGCATTGCGCGCCCTCAAGGCGGGCGGTCCGGAGGTACTGTCGTGGGATGACGTCGAGGTGGGTGAGCCCGGCGCCGGCGAAGTGCGGCTGCGGCACACCGCTATCGGCGTCAACTACATCGACACCTACCATCGTGCCGGTCTCCACCCCGGCTCAGTCTTTCCATCGATCCTGGGTGTCGAGGGAGCCGGAATCGTCGAGGCGGTTGGAGCGGGGGTGAGCGGCTTCGCGGTCGGCGATCGCGTCTGCTACCCGCTCGCCCGCGGCGCTTATTGCGAACGGCGCCTGATCAACGAGGCCATTCTGGTCAAGGTCCCCAATGGGGTCAGCGACGAGCAGGCCGCGGCCGCGATTACCAAGGGACTGACCGTGCAACACCTCTTCAACCGTTCGCACAAAGTGAAACCGGGCGATTGGGTTCTGTTCCACGCCGCCGCCGGTGGCGTGGGACTGTTCGCCTGTCAGTGGGCCCGGCACCTGAACGTGAAGCTGATCGGCACGGTGTCGAGTGCCGCCAAAGCGAAACTCGCCAAGAACCATGGCGCGGCCCAAGTGATCGACTACACCAAGGAAAATTTCGTCGATCGGGTAAAGCAGGTCACCGGCGGCGGCGGTTGCATCGCCGTCTACGACGCGGTCGGCAAGACGACCGCGAAGGACTCGATCAAATGTGTCGCTACCTACGGCACGTTGTGCACGTTCGGTTCGGCATCGGGTGCCTCCGACATGACCATCGCCGACCTGCCGCCGTCCATTCATTACACCAAGGGGTCGATCATGACCCTGGTCGGTCGGCGCGACGAATATCGGGCCGCGGCCGGCGAATTCTTCGACCTGGTTGCCAAGGGCATTCTCAAGATCAGCGTCAACCACACCTATGCGCTCAAGGACGGCGCCCAGGCCCATCGCGATCTCGAGTCACGCAAGACCACCGGGTCGATCATTCTGAAGCCCTGATGGTAATGAACGAGGGGAGGGCGCCACCACATTGGCGCGACCCGGCGGGCGTCCGCCCTCCGGCAACAAAGGACCATCATGCCGCACGCCATTCGATTGCACACACCGGGCGGGCCGGAGAATCTGCGCTGGGAACCGGTTACCGTCGGTGAACCAGGGCCAGGGCAGGCCCGTGTGCGCCACCGTTTTGCCGGCCTCAATTACATCGACATTCACTTTCGCCGCGGCGAGTACAACCCGGGTCCCTTGCCGGCCGTGCTCGGCCGTGAGGGAGCCGGTGTGGTCGAAGCGATTGGCCCAGGGGTGACCGAAGTGCAGGTCGGCCAGCGGGTGGGCTACGCCTCCCAGATGGGCGCCTATTCGGAGGCATGGCTCTTTCCCGCCGAGCGACTGGTCCCCTTGCCGGACGACATCGGCGACGATATCGCCGCGGCCGTACTCCTCAAGGGCATGACGGCGCATATGCTGGTGACGCGCGTACGCCGTCTGGGGCCGGGTGACACGCTCCTCTACCATGCGGCGGCCGGCGGACTTGGTCTGATCGTCTGCCAGTGGGCCAAGCACCTCGGCGCCACCGTGATCGGAACCGTCGGATCGCGCGAAAAAGCAGCCCTCGCCAAGTCCCATGGCTGCGATCATGTGATCGTCTATAGCGAGGAAGACTTCGTCACCCGAGTGCGCGACCTCACCGCCGGCAAAGGCGCGTCGGCGATCTATGACGCGGTCGGCAAGGCAACCTTGGAGAAGTCTCTTTCGGTGGCCGCGCCGTTTGGTACGATCGCCTCCTATGGTGCGGCCTCCGGTTCGGTACCACGCGAGGTCGCGACCAAGTTGCCGGTCGACCGTTTCCTGATCTATCCGACCCTGCCTGGCCACGTCGCCGGTCGCGCCAATCTACTGGCGGCGGCGGCCGCGCTGTTCGACGTCCTGCGCAAGAACATCGTTGTCGTGCGGATCGGTCAGCGTTATGCCCTCAGGGATGCCGCCCAGGCCCATGTCGACCTCGAAGCGCGGCGGACCACCGGTTCGACCATATTAGAGGTTTGAATGACCAAGGCCGTCGTCATTCGTGAAACCGGCGCCCCGGAGGTCATGCGTTGGGAGGACATCGCGGTCGGCGATCCCGGCCCCGGTCAGGTCCGGATCCGGCAAACGGCCTGTGGCGTCAACTTTCTCGATACCTACCACCGGGCGGGCACCCATTTCATGCCGCTGGCGTTGCCCACGATCCTGGGGGTCGAAGCGGCCGGCATCATCGAGGCCATCGGAGCGAACGTGGCCGGCCTCGCAGCCGGTCAGCGCGTCGCCTATCCGCTCACGCCGGGTGCCTACGCCGAGGCACGTCTGATCAGCGCCGACGATGTCGTGCCGCTGCCCCACGCCGTCAGCGATCAGGTGGCGGCGGCGACCTTCATGAAGGGCCTGACCGCCTGGCACCTGCTGTGCGATATCACCAAGGTCAAGGCCGGCGACACGGTGCTCGTTCACGCGGCAGCGGGTGGCGTTGGGCTTATTCTGGTTCAGTGGGCGCGCCATCTCGGCGCGACCGTGATCGGCACCGTCAGCACCGAAGCAAAAGCCGCGGTCGTCCGTGAGTTCGGATGCCACCACCCGATCATCTATTCGAGCGAGGACTTCGTCGCCCGCACGAAGGACATCACAAACGGACGCGGCGTGACCTACGTCTACGACGCCGTCGGGGCGACGACATTCAAAGGGTCGCTCGCCTCCGTCGCACGCTATGGCTGTGTCGTTTCCTACGGTCTCGCTTCCGGGCCATTGCCGCCGGTTACCTTCGGCGAAATCCCTCAGGCGGCTTTCATCACCCGCGGCACCGTCCGGACCGTCACTACCGAACGAGCGCGACTGTTGACCGCCTCGGCTGCCTACTTTGATGCCCTGGCCCGCATCATCATTTGGCCGAGGATCGATCGCACCTATGCGCTGCGCGACGCGGTCGCCGCCCATCGCGATCTCGAGGGCCGCAAGATCTTGGGAGCGGCCGTCCTTATCGTCTGACCGCCAGCCGCGCGATACCCTGCCCGGCCATTGACGCCATGACCGGCAGCATGCTTCCTCGGAAAAATGGTGAGCCATGACAAGAGCATTGATCCTTCATAACACCGGCGGACCGGAGGCCTTCTCGTGGGAGGAAGTGGCGGTTCCCTCACCGGGCGAGGGTGAAGTTCGACTGCAGCAAACCGCCGTGGGCGTCAATTTCCTCGATCTACTTTTTCGCCGCGGTGTCATTCCGCTGCCTCCCTCGCGCATCATCGGCTGGGAGGGCGTCGGCATCGTCGATGCGACCGGTTCCGGCGTCGAAGGCCTGAACAAGGGCGACCGGGTCGCCTATGTCTCTCCGCCCGGCGGTGCCTATGCCGAGGTTAGGCTGCTGCCGGCGCGGGACGCCGTTCCGCTGCCGGCCCATGTATCGGATGCGGAGGCGGCCGCCGGATTCCTCAAAGGCATGACGGCTCAGTATCTCGTGCGGCAAACCTATGCCGTCAAAGCCGGCGACACGATTTTGATCCATGCCGCCGCCGGTGGCGTCGGCCTGATGGTCTGCCAATGGGCAAAGCATCTCGGCGCCAGGGTGGTCGGAACGGTCAGCACCGACGCCAAGGCGGAGTTAGCAATGCGCAACGGCTGCGACCATGCCATTGTCTATACGCGCGAAGACGTGGCCGCCCGCGTGCGCGAGCTGACCGGCGGGGGCGGCGTCGACGCCATCTACGATTCGGTGGGCAAGGACACCTTCGTCGCCTCGGCTGCCAGTGTGAAAGCGCACGGTGTCTTGGTTTGTTTCGGTGGCGCCTCCGGGCCGGTGGCCGCCGAGGACTTCAACAAGATTCTCTACGATCGCTACGTGATCCGCACCACTTTGCAGGGCTACACCGCCACGCGGGCCGATTTGCTGGCGACCGCGCAAGACCTCTTTACCGCGATCAAGGCGGGCGTGATCCGCGTCCCGATTGGCAAGACGTTGCCGCTTCGCGACGCGGGCCGGGCGCACGCCGACCTCGAGTCCCGTCGCTCGACGGCAGCCTTCGTCCTCACCGTTTGAGCCTCCTGCCTAACGCTGCACACGTCCCATACACACAGGAGACAACATGACCAACGCCATGCGCATCCACAAGACAGGCGGGCCCGAGGTCCTGAATTGGGAGGACGTGCCGGTCGGCGCCCCGGCAAAAGGCCAGGCCTTGATCCGCCACACGGCCGTCGGTCTCAACTATCTCGACACCTACCAGCGTTCCGGCCTCTATCCGATGGCGCTGCCGACCATTCTCGGCTCCGAGGGTGCCGGCATCGTTGAAGCCATCGGCGAGGGTGTAACCGAGGTTAAACCCGGCGACCGCGTCGCCTACCATTCGGCGCTCGGCGGCTATTGCCAGCAGCGCCTCATTCCCGCGTGGCAACTCGTCAAGATTCCCGAAGGTATCAGCGACCGGCAGGCGGCATCGATGATGCTGAAAGGTTGCACCGTGCAATACCTCATTCGGCGCATCTACCCGGTCAAGAAGGGCGACGTCATTCTGTTCCATGCCGCCGCCGGCGGCGTCGGGCTCATTGCTTGCCAATGGGCCAAGCACCTCGGTGCGACTGTCATCGGCACCGTCGGAAGCGATGAAAAGGGTCGTCTGGCGGTAGCCCATGGCTGCGACCACGTCATCAACTATGCCAAGGAAGACTTCGCCGCCCGAGTGAGAGCCATCACAGGTGGCGCCGGCCTGCCGGTGGTATTCGACTCCGTAGGGAGGGACACTTTTATGAAGTCGCTGGACTGTCTGCGGCCGCGCGGGCTGATGGTCACATTCGGCCAGTCTTCGGGACCGGTTGAGCCGCTCAACACTAGCGTCCTTTCGGCCAAAGGGTCACTATTCCTGACCCGACCGACGCTCGGCCACTACACCGCGACGCGGGATGAACTCCTGGCTTGCGCCGAGGACCTCTTCGCGGTCGTGCGCAAGGGCGCGGTCAAGATCGAGGTCAACCAGACCTACGCGCTACGCGACGCCGCCCAGGCCCATCGCGATTTAGAAGCACGCCGGACCACTGGTTCGACGGTCTTGACGGTCTAAGCCTCGATGTCGGCGGCGGACGTCAGTCGTTCCAAAACAGCCTTCCGGCTCCGCCTAACGACGTTGGGTTGCGAGTATCGTGATCGCCAAGAGGAACATCAGTTCGAGATAGCGGCCCGTCGTTCGATCCCGCGCCGCACGCGCTTGGTCGTCGGCGGCGCCATCGGGGCGCTCATTGCGACATTTGTGCTCACACTGACACAATTGTCGCGACATATGATCGGCCTCGCGGTTGTACTGACCGTGGCCTTGTTGGCGGCGCAATTTCTCGCCATCAACGTCGCCATCGGCAACCCGAGTCAGTTGACGCGCAACAGCACGTTGATTACGGCGTTCATACTCGTCTACCTGGCGCCCCACCGCTTCGTGATCATGGCGGGCGGAGCTGTTGTCGCCACCGTTGTAGTCGGCTTTGACCCGCGGGCATTTGGTTTTGATGTTGTGCTCGCCATCGTCATCGGCGTCGCCATGCAATATGCCGCCCAAGGCAATTACGCCGCCCGCTTCCGCAACTATGCGCAGAGCCGAATCGAGCGGTTCGCTGAGATCCACGGTCGCGAGGACGAGGCGCGCTTGCGCGAACTCGACCGGCAACGCGAATTCGTGCGGGTGCTCCCGGTGGGCGTGCTGGCGGTCGACGGCGCCGGCATGGTCGAGGCATCGAACAGCCGATTCGACGATCTTTTTGAGCTAGCCCCGCACGTCATCCGCCCCGGTCGTGCCGCTAACGATTTTGCCGACGAGATGAAAACACTGGGCTGGCTGGGCGCCGTCGATGGCCCCGCCGAAGCGATCCTGCTGCCAGAACCTGGGGCAACCGTAACGATCGACTTGGCCGACGATCATACGATCGAGGTGCGGTGCGATCGCTTGTCCGGCGGCGGACGCATCGCCGCCTATTTCGAGCGCCGGACGGCTGAGTGAGGAGCCGCGTTCGCCGTTCCTCAGGTATTCATCGAATCGAAGAAGTCGTGATTGTTCTTGGTCGGCTTCAGCTTGTCGATCAAGAACTCCATCGCGTCGATCGTCCCCATCGGCATCAGAATACGCCGCAACACCCACATTTTCGACAGGGTGCCGCGATCGACCAGCAGTTCCTCTTTGCGCGTTCCCGACTTGGTGATGTCGAGGGCGGGGAATACCCGTTTGTCGGCCAGCTTGCGATCGAGAATGATTTCCGAGTTGCCGGTGCCCTTGAACTCTTCAAAGATCACCTCGTCCATTCGGCTGCCCGTATCGATCAACGCCGTCGCGATGATGGTGAGCGAGCCACCCTCCTCGATGTTGCGCGCGGCGCCAAAGAACCGCTTCGGCCGCTGCAAAGCATTGGCATCGACGCCACCGGTCAGCACTTTTCCGGACGACGGCACGACGGTGTTGTAGGCGCGCGCCAAACGAGTGATTGAATCGAGCAGGATGACGACGTCGCGCTTGTGCTCGACTAGGCGCTTAGCTTTCTCGATCACCATTTCAGCCACCTGGACGTGGCGAACCGCCGGTTCGTCAAACGTCGAACTGACGACTTCGCCCTTGACCGAGCGATCCATGTCGGTGACTTCCTCGGGGCGCTCGTCGATCAGCAGGACGATGAGATAGACCTCTGGATGATTGTCGGTGATCGAATGCGCGATGTTCTGCAGCAACATCGTCTTGCCGGTCCGCGGCGGCGAGACGATCAGCGCGCGCTGGCCCTTGCCTAACGGCGACACTAGATCGATCACGCGACAGCTCAGGTCCTTGACGGTCGGGTCCTTGCGTTCGAGCTTGAGGCGTTCGTCGGGATAGAGCGGCGTCAGATTGTCGAAATTGATCTTGTGCCGCGCGGCCTCGGGATCCTCAAAGTTGATGGTGTGGACCTTGAGCAGAGCGAAGTATCGCTCGCCGTCCTTCGGTGCGCGGATATGCCCGTCAACGGTATCGCCGGTTCGCAGGCCGAAGCGCCGGATCTGACTCGGGCTGACATAGATGTCGTCGGGACCGGGCAGATAGTTGGACTCGGGCGAACGCAGGAATCCAAATCCGTCCTGCAGAATCTCAAGCACTCCATCGCCGCTGATTTCGACTCTCTTTTCAGCGAGCTGCTTCAGAATCGCAAACATCATGTCCTGCTTGCGCAGGGCGGAGGCGTTCTCGACTTCGAGTTCTTCGGCGTATTCCAACAATTGTGTTGGCGTCTTGGCTTTAAGCTCCTGGAGATTCATGGAAACTCGGAAAATGCGCTGCTGGAGGAATAACGTTCGCCAAGGAGGGGTCGGTCGGGCGACCGACGGGTCCGAAACCCGATGGCGAAACGTGGATGTGACGCGGCCCTGTTCGGACCGAGACCGTTCGAATCTCGCTAGCTTATGGATTCGTCGCCATAAGTCAACAAAAACAGGGGTCGCCCGGCGTCGTCAGAAGGCCTTGGTGACCACGACCACGACGATCACGATCATGAGTACGGTCGGAACTTCGTTCATCCGCCGGAAAAACCGCACCGAATGCCGGTTGCGATCCTCGGCAAAAGCGCGCCGCCAGCGGGCGAAAAAGCCATGCACCGTAAACATTGCCGCCAACGCCGCAATCTTCACCCAAACCCAGCCGGCACCCCAGTCCACGACCCCCGGGGTAAGGCCAAGCAGCACACCGAGCACGATCAGCGCGATCATGGCCGGATTAATAATGGCCCGCAGAAGACGCCGTTCCATCACCTTGAACACTTCCGACTGCGCCGACCCTGGCGGCGCCTCGGCGTGATACACGAACAATCGTGGCAGGTAGAGCATGCCCGCCATGAAGGCGATGACGGCGATGACGTGAAAAGCGCGGATCGAGGGGCGCAAGTCGGCAAGAATATCCATCGTTCGCTTCCCTCCTCACGCAGCCAAGCCGCAATCCCGGCATTCGGCAGGGCACAGCCGTGTGCCTACACCCGATGTAACCGCCGCCGCCGGCCAGTGGTGCAGGCGATCGCGCACCAGATGGGCGAGACCGCCGATGAACTCAGGCTCGGTGGTCACGGTGGGAACGCGGAGATAGCAAGGAACTCCGCAAGCCGCTGCGCGCGCCGCGTACGTGCGGTCGAGTTCGACCAATGTTTCAGAATGCTCGGAGACGAACGCGATCGGCAGGACGACAAGTGGGACGCGATCCCCGCCGGCTCGCGCGATCTCGGCCTCGGTGGAGGGACCCAGCCATTCGAGAGGTCCGACCCGACTTTGGTAACAGACCACGGCTGATCCCGGCGTCAGGCCCGCCGTGGTGGCGATGGCGTTGGCTGTCCGTTCTATCTGCCAGGCATAGGGATCGCCCTCAGCGATGATCCGTTTGGGTAGTCCGTGGGCGGAAAAGAGCACCCGCGCCCGGGCGCGGTCACGGTCGTCCAGACGGTTCAACGTCGCCTGCAACAGACGAACCTGGGCGGCAATGAAGCCGGCATCGTCCGGATAGCAGCAGACGGCGGTCGTCGGCACGCGTAGACCATGCCGGGTCGCCACCCTGGCCCACTCCGCCAAGGAGGACGCGGTGGTGGTGGTCGAATATTGGGGATAGAGCGGCAGCAGAATGATCCGCTCGGGGTCGTAGTCGCGAACGGCCAGGACCGTTGCCTCGCTCATCGGGTGCCAATAGCGCATGGCAATGAAGGCTTTGACCTGCCAGGACCCATTCTCCACCGCTATTTCCAACGCCCTCGCTTGGGCGGTGGTCTGCTCGAGGATGGGCGAGCGACCGCCGATCTCGGCGTAGATCCGGGCCGCGGTCGGCGCCCGTCTGGCGGTGATGATCCGGGCCAGCCACGGTCGCACCCATGCCGGTACCCGAAGAATCGCGGGATCACTAAAAAGATTGTGCAAGAACGCGCGCACGGCCTCGGGTCGATCCGGGCCACCGAGGTTGAAGAGCACGACCGCCGCCCGCGTCATTAGCCAGCCCCTTGCTCGCGAACCTGACGGACTAGCGCGGCTACGTGCTCGGGTGGCGTGTCGGGAACAATGCCGTGTCCCAGGTTGAATACAAAACGGCGGCGACCAAGGACGCCAGTGATGCGGTTGACCTCGTCAGTCAGCGCCGTCCCACCCTGGCGCAACAGTAGCGGATCAAGATTACCCTGCACCGTCGTGCGTTGCTGGAGTTGCTTCGCATGGTCAAGGGGGACCGTCGCATCGAGCCCGATGGCATCGACCCCGGTTTCATCCACGTATCGTTCCAACTGTCGCCCACCGCCGCGGGGAAACCCGATGATGGGAACCCTCGGATCTTCCGCTCGCAGCGCGGCGACGATTAGCTTGGTCGGCGCAATGCACCACATTCTAAATTCATTTTCCGGCAACACACCGGCCCATGTGTCGAACAGTTGCACGATCTCGGCGCCGGCGCGGACCTGATCAATCAAATATTTGATCGTACCGGCGACGAGCAAATCAATGAGCGCAGCGATGAACGGGCGATCGCCATAGGCGAGACTCCTAATTGTTTCGAAGGCTCGGCTTGATCCACCCTCGACCATATAGGTCGCCACCGTCCATGGTGCGCCAGCAAAACCAATAAGCGCGCAATGCGAGGGCAACGATTGGCAAACCAGCCGAATAGTTTCCATCACCGGCGCAGTCGTTAGCGCCACACGATCCAGCCGTAACGTCTGAAGCTTGTCGGTCGTCCGGATCGGATCCAGAACCGGGCCTTCTCCATCCACGAATTTGACACTCTGCCCAAGGGCATGGGGTAAAACCAGGATGTCTGAGAACAGAATGGCGCCATCCATACCAAACCGTCGAACCGGTTGAAGCGTTACTTCTGCTGCCAGTGCCGGCGTATAGCAGAGATCAAGAAATGACCCTGCCCGGTCGCGAAGGGCACGGTACTCGGGCAGATATCGGCCAGCCTGGCGCATGAGCCAGATGGGCAGTGCTGCTGGCTGCTTTCCCGTCAGAGCATCGATAAGGGGTTTTTCAGATACCGACATCAGACCGACACGTTAGCTCTTCTCTTACTCATATAAGAATCTAGGTAGTAGTAGAATATGTCGACGATTTGTCGGGGATTATCTTTGTTAGCTGATAGAAGCCGGTGCTTACAGATAACGTTGGTGATGACGCTGTGAATCCAATAACCGACCTCAAAGCGTCCCAAAGGGCCGTTTTTGAAGACAACGAAGAGCCTGAGTAATCTGGATGCTTTTACTTTGTTACAAAGTTTTTCACGTTGTTAGATACGGCCGGCGCAAGTTATTTCGGATGGTCAGGTCGGGGGGTGAACCGTCGCTCATTGGTGCGTTCTTTTCGCCCACAGCGATCATCCTACGTTGTCCACAGGGTGATCCCGAGCTTTATGCAAAGACGACGGCACCGCGGCGATGACCAAGTTCAATCTGCACTTAGTGTCGGATGCGACGGGTGAAACGCTCGAAATGGTGGCAAAGGCAGTCATCACCCAATTCGAAGGGTACCAGCCGATCGAGCATGTCTGGACAATGGTGCGAACGCCCGCGCAGCTACAGGTCGTCATTGACGGTTTGCAGGCCAATCCGGGTGTCGTCATGTTCACGCTGGTAAATCGCGACCTACAGCGCGGATTGATCAACGCCTGTCGCAGCATGGAAACGCCGTGGATCGACGTACTCGACCCGGCCATTTCGACGTTGCGCGACTTTTTGCAAACCGAAAGCAAAGGTCAGCCCGGGCGGCAACATGTGCTCGATGAAGAATATTTCAAGCGCATCGAGGCGATGCAGTTTTGTCTTGCCCATGACGACGGCCAATCGTTGCACGACCTCGATACTTCCGACGTGGTACTGGTGGGCGTATCACGAACGTCGAAGACGCCTACTTGCATGTATCTGGCCAACCGTGGGGCCAAGGCTGCCAACGTGCCGCTGGTTCCGGATCGCGCGCCGCCCGAGGAGCTGATCACGCTCAAGGGTCCGCTGGTGGTTGGACTGGTCAATAGTGTCAACCGCCTGGCACAGATCCGGCGCAATCGGCTACTCCTCCTCAAGGAGCAGCGGGAATCGAGCTATGTCGATGAAGATTCGATCAGAGCCGAAGTGACCGAGGCACGGCGACTATTCTCGCGCATGAAATGGCCGACCATCGACGTGACCGGTCGCTCGATCGAAGAAACGGCGGCGACGATCTTGAAGCTGCTCGCCACGCACCAGGGGGCCAAGTGACCATGGATGCCCCGGCCATCGTGTTGGCGTCGGCGAGCGAAAGCCGCCTGCGCGTCCTGCGCTCCGCCGGGGTGACGGTCGTGGTCGACCCTGCGGCGATTGACGAGGAGACGGTCAAAGAAAGCATGTTTGCCGAGAAATCGGCTGCCGAGGACGTAACCCAGGCGCTCGCCGACCTGAAGGTCCGGCGAACATCGTCGCGACATCCAGGCAGTCTGGTGGTCGGTGCCGATCAAATGCTCTTTTGCGCCGGCCGCTGGTTCGACAAACCGACGAACCGGGCTACGGCGTCCGCCCAGCTCGCCGCCCTGGCCGGTCGGACCCATCACCTGATCACAGCTGCCTGCGCCGCCAGAGATGGAACAATTCTGTGGCGTCATGTCGCCCGTGCGGCCTTGACCATGCGCTCGTTTTCCCCCGCCTTTCTCGAGCGGTACCTCGACGACGAGGGCGATGCGGTCCTGATGTCGGTCGGTTCCTACCGCCTGGAGGGCCGCGGCGCGCAATTGTTCAGCGACGTCAAAGGCGACTTTTTCACGATTTTGGGTCTGCCGCTTCTGCCTTTGCTTGAGTTCCTTCGCGCCCAGAAAATTCTCCTTGCTTAAGGTCATGCCGCTACAGATCACGGGCAAAGCAAGGGTCGCGGGGGTGATGGGGTGGCCGGTCGCCCACTCGCGATCGCCGCGATTGCACGGCCATTGGCTTGATCGCTATGGCATCGACGGTGCCTACGTGCCGTTGCCGGTGCCACCCGGCCGGATCGTCGAGGCCTTGCACGGCTTGGCTGCTCTAGGATTCGTCGGCTGCAACATCACCATTCCCCACAAGGAAGCGGCCTTCGCGGCCTTGGACCGGTACGACGATAACGCGCTACGATTGCAGGCGGTCAATACCATTGTCGTCGACTCGCAAGGGCGCCTGTATGGGAGCAACAGCGACGGCTTCGGCTTCCTGGAGAATCTCAAGCAGGGTGTGCCTACCTTCGCGGTGGATCGCGGTCCGGCCGTCGTGCTCGGCGCCGGCGGGTCGGCGGCGGCGGTGGCGTTTGCCCTCCTCGATGCGGGCGCCCCGGAATTGCGTATCGTCAATCGCACACCGGCCAAGGCCGAAGCGCTGGCCGGACGGATCGGCCCACGCGCCCGAGTCCATCCCTGGGCCGAGCGGACCCGCGCGCTCGACGGCGCCCGCTTGCTGGTCAACGCGACCTCGCTCGGGATGAGCGGTCAGCCGGCGCTGGACCTCGACTTGTCGCGCCTGGCGGGCGACGCGGTCGTCAGTGACATCGTCTACGTTCCCCTCGAGACCGAATTGCTGCGCCAGGCGAGGGCCCGGGGCAACAGCGTCGTGGAAGGCATCGGCATGCTGCTGCATCAGGCGCGCCCGGGCTTCAAAGCGTGGTTTGGCCGCGAGCCAGAGGTGGACGACGGTCTCCGCCGACACATGCTGAGGGATCTTTCTGCACCGTGATAGTCCTTGGTCTGACCGGTTCGATCGGCATGGGCAAGAGCGTAGCAGCCAAGATGTTTTGCCGTCTCGGCGTTGCCGTTTTCGATTCTGATGCCTGCGTCCATGTCTTGACCCGGCCTGGCGGTCCGGCGCTGCCGGCCATCGCACGGACCTTTCCCGGAATCGTGCGTGATGGCGTACTCGATCGCATCTCCCTTGGCCGGACGGTCTTCGCCGATTCGGCGGCGCTTCGCCGGCTGGAAAACATCCTGCATCCGCTAGTGCGGCAAGCGCGCGTGGCGTTCGTCCGCCGGGCGCGAGCGAGGCGTCGACCGCTCGTCGTGTTCGACGTGCCGTTGCTCTTCGAGACGGGCGGCGAAAAGCAATGCGATGCCGTCGTGGTAATATCGGCACCGGCCTTCGTTCAACGCCAGCGCGCGCTCGCACGCAGCGGGATGACGGCGGACAAGCTGCTGGGAATCCTCGCGCGGCAAACATCCGATGGCGAGAAACGCCGGCGAGCCGATTTTGTCATTCCCTCCGGGCTGGGGCGCCGGTTCACCTTGAATGCGATTCGCCATATCGTCAGAATGCCGCACCGACGGAGGACAAAACGCTGACGCGGGAGCGTGAGGTTATTCTTGATACCGAGACGACCGGGCTCGACCCGGCGGAGGGCCACCGGGTCGTCGAAATCGGCTGCCTCGAGTTGCTCAACCACGTTCCGACCGGCCGGACCTTCCACACCTACGTCAACCCCGAGCGATACATGCCGGGCGATGCTTTGAGCATTCACGGATTGACCGAAGAATTCCTGGCGAAACAGCCGGTCTTTGCCGCGGTGAGCGCCGAATTTCTCGGCTTCGTCGCCGACGCCACTATCGTTGCCCATAACGCGAAGTTCGATCTTGGCTTCATCAATGCCGAAATGCGCCGGCTCGACCGACCGCCGCTGCGACCGGCCCGCGTCATCGATACGGTCGACCTGGCGCGGCGAAAGTTTCCCGGGGCGCAAGCCAGCCTCGACGCCCTGTGCAAACGCTTCAATGTCGACACCAGCGCACGCACCAAGCACGGTTCGCTGCTGGATGCGGCCTTGCTTTCCGAGGTCTATATCGAACTGTTGGGCGGTCGACAGGCCACGCTGGTACTAGGCGCCGAGGAACCGATGCTGCCGACCGACAGCCCGGTGACGCCGCGCCAGTGGCCGGACCGCTTGTTCGAGCCGACTCCCGAGGAACTGGCCGCCCACGCCGCGTTCGTGCAAACGCTCGACAACCCGATTTGGCTGAAAGATGTCGGTGCCCCGGCCCAGATCTAAGCGACCGTGGCCGGTGCGGGCGCTCCAGGCGCCCCCTGCTGCTGGCGATACATTCCGGCAAAATCGATCGGATCCAGCATCAGCGGCGGGAAGCCCCCGTCGCGTGTCAGGTTCGCCAATATGTGCCGGGCGTAGGGGAAAATGAACCGGGGGCATTCCATCAGGCAGGCTGCCTGCCATTGTTCTTTGGCCAGTCCGCCCACGTCGAACACGCCGGCGTGAACCACTTCGGCGACAAATACGGCGCTCTCCTCCCGCTTGGCGGTGGCGGTGATCCGCAGGGCGACTTCGAAGCGCGAGCCACCAACCGGCTTGGCTTGGACGTCGAGATTGACCTCGATTTGCGGCGAGGCCTGACCGGCTGACAGTGATTGCGGAGCGTTCGGGCTTTCGAACGACAGGTCCTTGAGGTATTGGGCAACGATCCCGATTGCGGGCCGGTCGGTCGCGGTCGCGGGACCTGACGTGTCGGTCATGGCATTCTCCTCATTGGCGGCCGTCGCTAGCATGGAAGCGCCGCGGCCCACAAGCGCCCGCCGGCCGTTGGACTCCGTTGGCCCACTCCATTAGTCTAGAGAAACTAAGGAATTCGGCGGTCGTGCCGCGGCGACGGTCAAGCGGTTCAGATGGGCGAAGGATCTCAGTTCCTCGAAATCGTCATCTTCGCGATGGTCGCGGTGTTCATCATCCTGCGGCTGCGCAGCGTGCTTGGCCGGCGCACGGGACATGAACGTCCGCCGGTGCGTCGACCGGTCGAGAACGTGCCGGCAGCGGCGGCTGAAACAGCCCAGGACAACGTCGTCCAGCTGCCCGAACGACGGGTGGACGTCCCGGCCGAGGCGGTTACCGGTACCGACGATGCCGTCGCCGCCGGGTTGCGGCAGATTCGCACGATCGACGCCGCCTTCGACGTCAAACAATTCCTGAGCGGCGCCCGCACCGCGTACGACATGGTGCTTTCGTCGTTTGCCTCCGGCGACACCGACACGCTCCGCGCCCTGCTCGACGACGATGTCTACGACAAGTTCCGCCGGGCGATTGCCGACCGTGAGGCAAAGAAGCAAACGCTCGAGACGACTCTCGTCGCCCTGCAGTCGGCCGACGTGGTCGAGACACGGGCCAATGGGCGGGTAGCGGAAGTGACCGTCAAATTCGTGGCCGAGCTCGTCAATGTCTGCCGCTCGGCCGACGGCGAGTTGGTTTCGGGTGATCCCCGCAAGGTGCAGAACGTCACCGACCTCTGGACGTTCTCGCACGATACCCGGTCGTCCGATCCGAACTGGAAATTGATCGCGACGCGAAGCGAGCATTGATTATCGGCCGCACCGCGGGATTGCTGTTTCTTCTGGCGGTCATCGTCCTCGGGATCGCCTATTTTGCGCTGTTTCCGCCGCCGCCACCGCCCGACCAGCTGGTCACCAAACTCACCAATTTCTCGTCGCTCAAGGGCTGGACCGAGGATGATCAGCGCGCGGCGTTTCTCGCCTTTCGGCGGTCGTGTGCGAGCCTCTTGAGCGGGCCGGACGAGCGCAGCTTAGGCGCCGACGGGATGGCGGGTACCGTCGGCGACTGGCGGTCGGCCTGCACGGCGGCGCAGAACCAACCCGACGGCGACAACGAAGCGGCGCGCCGGTTTTTTCAGACCTGGTTCCGACCGACGAACATTCGCAACAATGGCGATGAATTCGGTACCTTCACCGGCTACTACGAGCCGATTCTTCGCGGCAGCCGCGGACGCAGCGAACGCTATCGCTATCCGCTCTACGAGGTTCCTAAGCACTACGTGTCGGCGGACCTCGGCGAATTCAAGAAAGAATGGGCGGGCCAGCGGGTGGTTGGTCGGGTTATCGGCAACCGGCTGCGCCCGCCCGAGACTCGCGCGGAAATCGACGCCGGCGCACTGGAGCAACAGGCCCGTGTCCTTCTCTGGGTCGACGACCCGATCGACGTCTTCTTCCTTCATATCCAGGGCTCCGGGATAGTCGAACTGGCCGAGGGGGGACGGCAGCGCGTCGGCTATGCCGGCGCCAATGGCCACGCCTATACGGCGGTCGGGCGCGTCCTGGTCGCCCGCGGCGAGGTCCCGCTCGAACAGATGTCGATGCAAGCGATCCGGCAATGGCTCCGGGCCAACCCGGAACAAGCCCAAGCGCTGATGAACGAGAACGCCTCCTATGTCTTCTTCCGCCCGATCAACGGCGCCGCCGCGATCGGCAGCATGGGGGTCGAGCTGACCCCCGGTCGTTCGCTCGCGGTCGATCCGAAATGGATCGCGCTCGGAATCCCGATCTGGCTCGATACGTTCGTCAAGGAGCAGGACGAGAAGAATCCCGGCCCGACGAAGTTGCGCGGCCTCTTCGTGGCGCAGGACACCGGCGGGGCGATCAAGGGGATCGTTCGCGGCGATGTGTTTTGGGGCTCCGGCGACGAAGCTGCCGCCGCCGCTGGAGTAATGCGGGAATGGGGTCGCTACTACGCGCTGCTACCGCGCGAACTGTTGCAGCGCCGCGCCCGGGACGAAAAGTGACGACGTCCGATCAACGTCGCCGGGCGACGGTGCGGATGCCTACCGCCGAAGAGCGGGCGCTTTGGCGGGCGGCGGTGCGGGGGGCAAAGCCACTCGGGCGCAGCGCCGGGGCAAAGGCGAGATCGGCCAAGTCTACGGTGGCCCCCGAGCCATTGCGGGGAACCGTTCCCGGTTCCGCGGCCCGCCCGCTTGCGGTGGCCAATGCCGCCGAACCGGCGGCGGCCAGCCGGCGCCTCACCATCGACCGACGCCGCGCCGAGCAGTTGAAGCGGGGACAGATCCGCCTCGAGGCGCGGCTTGATCTGCACGGCCTTTTCCAAGACGAGGCCCATGCGGCGCTGGCGCACTTTCTGACGAGCTGCGCCGCCGCCGGCAAACGCTGTGTACTGGTCATTACCGGCAAAGGTAGCGAGCGATTAGGGTCGGCGCCGCCCCGCCCCGGCGTCCTCCAAACCGCGGTGCCGCGCTGGCTGGCCGAGCCCGCCCTTCGCGACACGATCATGGGCTTCGGTCCGGCCGGCCGCTACCACGGTGGCGCCGGCGCTCTCTACGTCCTGTTGCGCCGTCGGCGGCCGCCGGCATGACGCCCTTCGGCGAGCGCATGCGCGTGCTGCGCCGGCAGCGCCGTATTGCCCTGACCCAAATGGCGCACGGTCTGCAGGTGTCCTCAGCCTATCTGTCGGCGCTCGAACACGGCAAGCGGGGACGACCCTCCAAGCTGCTGGTGCGCCAAATCTGCCTCTATTTCAACGTCATTTGGGATGAAGCCGAGGAGATCGAACGACTGGCGGCGCTGTCGCATCCGCGCGTCGTCGTCGATACCCGCGGCTTGTCCTCGCGTGCGACCGAACTGGCCAATCGCATCGCCCATGACATCCGTAAGCTGCCGCAAGAAACGATCGACCGGCTGTTGCAGGAACTGGACCAATAGGATGACGAGTCCGCCCTATCTGGGTGGCTGCCAGTGTGGCACCATCCGCTACAAAATACGCGGCGAACCGTGGGCGATCTACGCCTGTCACTGCACCGAGTGCCAGCGGCAATCGACATCGGCCTTTGGACTGTCGATGCCGGTTCGCCGCGAACTGCGTATCATTGACCCGGGGTGAGCCCGCGCGCTACAGCCGCATGGCCGCCAGCGAACGCCAAGTCGGAGCGGCGTTCTGCCTGCAGTGTGGCACGCGGCTGTTCCATGAACCGGCGCGCAATCCGGACGTCGTCAACGTCAAGCCCGGCACGCTCGACGATACGCGCTGGGTCGTTCCGGTGGCCCACGTATGGACTAGTTCGCGGCAGCCCTGGGTTCACCGTCGGACGTCCTGCAGTACGAACGGCAACCCGAAAGTCATGCGCCGATATACGCGCGCTGGCGCGTCCGGCAAGGGGCGAGCGAATAGACCCCCGCCTTACGCGTCCGGGCGCGTGACTGCTGCCCTACAGGATGAACTTGCGCAGGTCGGCGTCCTTGGACAGGCCGGTCACGTGCTGGCGGACGTAGTCGGCGTCGATGCGAAGGATGGTTCCCGGCTGGTCGGTCGCGTTGAAGCTGATCTCGTCGAGCAGACGCTCCATGACGGTATGCAGACGCCGTGCCCCGATGTTCTCGACGCCGCTGTTTACTTCTTCGGCGACGGTGGCGATCTCTTCGATCGCCTCGTCGGTAAACTCGATCGCTACATTCTCGGTCTTGAGCAGCGCGGTGTATTGCTTGATCAGGCTGGCTTCGGGCTCGGTCAGGATGCGTTTAAAATCGGCTAGAGTCAGGGCCTTGAGCTCGACCCGGATCGGCAGGCGCCCCTGTAGTTCCGGCAACAGGTCCGACGGCTTGGCCAGATGGAATGCGCCCGAGGCGATGAACAGGATGAAATCGGTCCGCACCGTGCCGTATTTGGTCGACACCTGGGTGCCTTCGATCAGCGGCAAAAGATCGCGCTGCACCCCTTCGCGGCTGACGTCGGCGCCATAGCGCTCGCTGCGGGCACTGATCTTGTCGATCTCGTCGAGAAAGACTATGCCGTTCTGTTCGACCCGATCGATGGCTTCTTTGACGATCTTGTCCCGATCGATCAGCTTATCGCTTTCTTCGGCGATCAGCACTTCGTAGCTCTGCAACACCGTCATCCGCTTCTTGCGAAAGCGCGGGCCGAGCGCTTTGCCGAGCATCTCGTTCAGGTTGATCATGCCCATTTGCGCACCGGGGACGCCGGGAATCTCGAAGGTCGGCATGCCGCCGCCGGTGTCCTGCAGGTCGATTTCGACTTCCTTGTCGTCGAGTTCGCCGCTACGCAGCTTTTGCCGAAAACTTTGCCGAGTCGGTTCGCTCGCGCCTTTGCCCACGAGGGCGTCGAGGACCCGATCTTCGGCCGCGTGCTGGGCCCGCGCCGCGACTTCGGCGCGGCGCTTCTCGCGCACCATCTTGAGGCCGATCTCGACCAGATCGCGGATGATCTGCTCGACATCGCGGCCGACATAGCCGACTTCGGTGAACTTCGTCGCCTCGACCTTGATGAAGGGGGCATTCGCCAGTTTTGCCAACCGCCGCGCGATCTCGGTCTTGCCGACGCCGGTTGGGCCGATCATCAGGATGTTCTTCGGCAGCACTTCTTCGCGCAAGGCTTCGGGTAGCTGTTGGCGTCGCCAGCGGTTGCGCAAAGCGATCGCGACGGCGCGCTTGGCGTCGTTCTGCCCGACGATATAACGATCGAGCTCCGACACGATCTCGCGAGGACTGAAGGACATAGCCGGGCGCCGTTACAGCGATTCGAGCGTGACGTTGTCGTTGGTGTAGATGCAGATCTGCGCGGCGATGGTCATAGCCTTGCGCGCCACCGCCTCGGCATCCAACGTGTCCTGGTCGATCAACGCCCGCGCCGCAGCCAGCGCATAGGCGCCACCCGAGCCGATCCCGATCAAGCCGTCGTCGGGCTCCAGCACGTCGCCGGAGCCGCTCAACAGCAGGCTGATCTTGTCGTTGGCTACCGCCATCATCGCCTCGAGGCGACGCAGGTAGCGATCGGTCCGCCAGTCTTTGGCCAACTCCACGCAGGCCCGTTCGAGCTGCCCGGCATGCTTGTCGAGCTTGCCTTCCAGGCGCTCGAACAGCGTAAAGGCATCGGCGGTTGCTCCGGCGAACCCGACGATCACCTTGCCGTCGGCCAGGCGGCGGACCTTGCGGGCGCTGGCCTTGACCACGGTCGCCCCGACCGAAACCTGGCCGTCGCCGGCAATGACCACCTTGCCGCCCTTGCGCACCGACAGGATGGTCGTGCCGTGCCATTGGGCGGTTTCGCGCTGGGTCATCGCGGGGGCCGGTGGTTCGAGGAGGGCAAGATCACCATGTAGGATTTGGCCGGAAGCGGTCAAGGCCAGGGCGTTGGCGAGCCTCAGTGGCAAAACCCGGCCAATCTTGTTATAGGAGCGCGCGATCGCACGTCCGTCCCGCGGCAGGCCGGCTGCGAACGCCTCTCCAGCCCAGGAAAACGCATGCGGCAGGCGACCGTCGAACGTAAAACCAAGGAAACCACCGTTTCGGCCACCCTCAACGTGGACGGAACCGGTCGGTACGACATCAAAACTGGCATCGGCTTCCTTGACCACATGCTGGAGCAACTGGCCAAGCATGCGCTGTTCGACCTCACGGTGCGGGCCAGCGGCGACCTGCACATCGATTTCCATCACACCACGGAAGATACCGGCATCGTCGTCGGCCAAGCAATGGCGAGGGCGCTCGGCGACCGGCACGGCATCCGCCGCTACGGTGCCGCGGTGATCCCGTTTGACGAAACGCTGACGCGCGTAACGGTGGACGTCTCCAATCGCCCCTATTTGGTGTGGCGGGTCAAATGCCCGCAGTCGAAGTTGGGTGAGATGGACACCGAGCTATTCAAGGAATGGTTCCAGGCGTTCGCCCAGGCGGCAGGGGTGACGCTGCACGTCGACAACGCTTACGGCGATAACACGCATCACATCGTTGAGTCCTGCTTCAAAGGACTGGCGCGCAGCCTGCGTCAGGCGGTCGAGGTGGATGCGCGCGAACGGGGCGTGCCCTCGACCAAGGGCGTTCTCTAGGACGGCCGATGCGGGTCTACTCCGTCCATCAGAGTCCCGATCCGCTGGCCGACGAACAAATCGTTCTGGTCAAAGAGGGATTCTGTTGGCCGGCGCTGCTGTTGCCGCTGATTTGGCCGTTGGTGCGCGGGCTGTGGCCGGTGGCGCTCGGAGTGGTCCTGGTCAATGTCGTCCTCGTCGTCCTGGCATTGCCCGAATTGATAACCACCGCCATCGGGATCGCGGCGCTGGTTCTTTACGCGGCGGAAGCCAACGATTTGCGCCGTTGGATGTTGCGCTGGCGAGGATGGCGCGAGGTTGGCGTCGTCACCGGGCGCCAGCGTGACGAGGCGGAGCGCCGCTTCTTTTCGGTCTACCGCCTGTCGCCCACGGGTGTGTTGCTGCCGCGCTCGGAAGCAACGGCATGACGGTGGCCATCGTCGACTACGGTTCGGGCAACCTGCGGTCGGCCGCCAAGGCATTCGAGCGGGCGGTGCGCGACCATGCCATGACCGAGGACGTGACCGTGACGGCCAATGCCGACGTGGTCGCCGCTGCCGATCGCATCGTGCTGCCGGGCGTCGGTGCCTTCGACGACTGCCGCCGTGGGCTGTTGGCTCTCGATGGCATGATGGAGGCGTTGAAAGAGGCGGTGCGCCGCCGCGGCCGACCGTTTCTCGGAATCTGTGTCGGGATGCAGCTGATGGCGACCCGCGGGCTGGAACACGGCGAACATCCCGGCTTTGATTGGATCGCAGGCGATGTCCGCGCCCTCGAGCCGGCACCCGGTCGACCGGTGCCGCACATGGGCTGGAACAACCTTGAACTCAAGGCACGGCACCCGGTGTTTGCTGGGCTGCAGTCTGGCTGTCACGCCTATTTTGTGCACAGCTATGCCCTCGCCTGTTCCGATGCCGCGTCGGTCCTGGCGGAGGTCGATTATGGCGGTCCGATCAGCGCGGTGGTGGGGCGCGACAACATGGTGGGTACGCAATTCCACCCCGAGAAAAGTCAGGAGACCGGGCTCTCCTTAATCGCCAATTTTCTCGCCTGGCGGCCGTGATGCCGAAAGTATCGGTCGATTGGGTCAAGGAATTTCGTCGCGGCGAACTGGCCGAGCTGTGTTCCGCCACCGAGGATGCGATCGCCCAGGGCATCGGCTTCGATTGGCTGCGGCCGCCGGCGCGCGGCACTTTGGAGGCGTTCTGGCGCGGCGTGCTGTTGGTGCCCGAGCGCCACCTCATGATCGGCCGGCTCGACGACACCATCGCCGGCACGTTGCAGATGGTGCGCCCGGCCCCCAACAACGAAGCGGGGTCATTCAACGTCATCCTTACCTCGTTCTTCGTTGCGCCATGGGCGCGCGGTCATGGCCTGGCGCGGAGCATGCTGACCGAATTCGAGACGCGTGCCCGCGCCGACGGTTTCCCGCAGGTTAGCCTCGACGTCCGCGAGACGCAGTCCGCCGCCATCTCGCTCTACGAAAGCGCGGGCTACCAGCGCTGGGGCATCAAGGAACGCTACGCCAAGGTGGGCGAGTTCATTCGCGGTCATTTCTATACGAAAGATCTTTCGGCGTGATCCTTTTCCCGGCGATCGACCTGAAGAATGGTGCCTGCGTCCGCCTGAAGCAGGGCGACATGGCCCGGGCGACAGTGTTCAACACCGACCCCGCCGCCCAGGCGCGCCATTTCGCCAAGCTTGGGTTCGTGTGGCTGCATGTGGTCGATCTCAACGGAGCCTTTGCCGGTCGTCCGGTCAATGCCGGCGCCGTCGAGACCATTCTCGCCGCGGCACGCCTGCCGGTTCAACTAGGCGGCGGCATTCGCGATCTGGCAACGATCGAACGTTGGCTCGCCCAAGGTGTTTCGCGCATCATTCTCGGCACCGCTGCCGTCCGTGACCCCCAACTGGTGCGCACGGCCTGTCGCCTTTTTCCCGGCCGCATTGCGGTCGGGATCGATGCTCGCGACGGTCGTGTCGCACTCGAGGGTTGGGCCGAACAAAGTGCCCAGTCGGCCCTCGATTTCGCGCAATCATTGGCGGACTCCGGTGTGGCGGCAATCATCCACACTGATATCGGCCGCGACGGCGTGCTGCAGGGCGTCAATGTCGAGGCGATGCAGCGCATGGCTGAGGTGGTGGCGATTCCGATTATCGCGTCGGGCGGCGTCGCCAGTCTGGATGACATTCGCGCCCTGCGCCGGGTACCCGGTCGCGGCATTGCGGGCGCCATCATCGGCCGGGCGCTCTATGACGGCGGGCTCGACGCCGGAGCCGCCCTGCAATTGGCCGCCTAGGCACGGTCTATGCTCAAGGCGCGCCTGATCCCCTGCCTCGACGTCAAGGATGGTCGCGTCGTCAAGGGCATCAACTTCGTCAATTTGCGCGACGCCGGTGATCCGGTCGAACAGGCGCGCGTCTATGATGTGCAAGGGGCGGACGAACTCTGCTTCCTCGACATCACCGCTAGTCACGAGAACCGCGGGACGATCATCGAGGTCGTGCGCCGCACCGCCGAGCAGTGTTTCATGCCGTTGACCGTGGGCGGCGGGGTGCGCTCGATCGACGATGTGCGCCGATTGTTGTTGGCTGGCGCGGACAAGGTCTCGATTAATACCGCCGCCGTCGAAGATCCCGAATTCGTCCGCGCGGCAGCGCACAAGTTCGGCAGCCAGTGCATCGTCGTCGCCATCGACGCGCGCCGAGAGTCGGGCGCGGCGGTGGGACGCAACTGGCGGTTCGGCGTCTATACCCATGGCGGCCGGCGCGAGACCGGGATCGACGCGGTCGCGTGGGCCCGCCGCATGGCTGACTTCGGCGCCGGCGAAATCCTGCTGACGTCGATGGATCGGGACGGAACCCGGGCTGGCTTCGATATCGAGCTCACCCGTGCGGTCGCTGATGCCGTCAGTATTCCGGTGATCGCCTCGGGTGGCGTCGGCACGCTCGATCACCTGGCGGCGGGCATTCGCGACGGGCATGCCACCGCCGTGCTGGCGGCGTCGATCTTTCATTTCGGCGAGTTCACCATTGCACAGGCCAAGGCCCACCTGCGCACCGCTGGCATCGCCATTCGTTCCTAGGCGCGGTGACAGGGTTCGCCCGATCTGCTAGGCAGATTGGACGGAGGGCAGTGACCCATGACCCGGCCTAAGACCAGCGCCTTTGCGGTCCTCGATCGCCTTTATCGCGTCATTCGCCAGCGCCAGCGGAACGGCAACCCGGAGACGTCCTATGTCGCGAGACTGCTGGCCCAAGGTCGGCGGCGGGTGGCGCAGAAGGTGGGCGAGGAGGCGGTCGAGACGGTGATCGCCGCCGTCGCCGGACGGCGCGCGCGGGTGGTGAGCGAGAGCGCCGACCTCCTGTTCGTTCTATCGATCTTGTGGGCCGACCTGTCGGTCAAGCCGCAGGCGGTGTTCGACGAACTCGCGCGCCGCGAAGGGTTATCCGGGTTGACCGAAAAGGCGAAACGGACACGGTCAGGGCGACGCAGCAGGCGCCAACGATAGGAGGTCAACGATGGCATACGACCGCAACAACATTTTTGCCAAGATTCTGCGCGGCGAGATTCCGTGCGAGAAGGTCTATGAGGACGGTCACGCGCTCGCTTTTCACGATATTCGTCCGCAGGCTCCTGTCCACGTCCTGGTCATCCCCAAGGGCGAGTATGTATCGATGGACGATTTTTCGGCCCAGGCGCAGCCGGCGGCGGTGGCGGGATTCCTAACCGCGGTCGGCAAGGTGGCGCGGGAATTGGGCGTCGCGGCGACGGGCTATCGCCTGATCGCCAACCACGGCGACCATTCGCACCAGGAGGTGCCGCACTTTCACGTTCATATTCTCGGTGGTCGTCCGCTCGGACCGATGCTGACCAAGCGGGACTGAACGATGCGGCTCTACGGCACCAAGATTTCGCCCTATTACAGCCGGATCCGACTACAGGCCGCGCTGAAGCGGTTGCCCGTCACCTATGTCGAAGGGTCGCCCGACGACGTCATCCCCGAGGCAATGAAACGGCGCAATCCGATCGGTAAGATCCCGTTTCTCGAGGACGGCGATCAATTGATCTTCGAGTCGGAGGTCATTTGCGAGTATCTCGAGGATCGCTTTGCGGTTCCGCCGCTCCTGCCGCGCGACCCGTACGAGCGGGCGCAGGCCCGCCTGCTCACCCGGATACTCGACCTCTATGTCCTGCAGCCAACGCATCGTCTGGCGCCCCAGATTCGGGCGCCGCGGCGCGACCAGGCCGTGGTCGACCGTTATCTACGGGACATCGGTCGCGGGCTTGACGACCTGGCGACGTTTCTGAGGCCCCGCCCCTATGCGATGGGCGATAAGCCGTTGCTGGTAGATTGCGCGCTGGCGACCGGTCTGTGGTATTTCCCCAATATTACGGGGCGCTTTGTCGCCGAGGACTTGCGCCAGGGACGGAGAGCCGTCACGGCATATTGGGACTTCATTCGCACGGCGCCGGTCTTCGCCGAGGCGTTGGCGGCGATGACGGACGAGCATCTTGCGTTCCGACGCGAGCTAGAAAAAAAGTTAGCGCCCGCCGGCCGCTGAACGACGATTGCGCGCCGGCGCTTTATCGGCGATGGGCGGCAAGTCCATGGCATCGTTCACGACGTAGACGGGCAAAGTTTCCTTGCGGCCGCGTACTTCGACGTCGTGGCGGGGAAATGGGCTGAGGTCGACGTTAGCTAGTTTTGCACACGAGCGCTGACGATGAGCTGTGAGCGGAATTCTTTGTTCATCGTCTCGAGGCGCCCGCCGGCCGCCTCTACCGCGCTGCCCATCGCGCGATGGTACTGGTTCAGCACGAAGACGACGTCATAGGGCAGCTTCTGCTCCGACAGCGCGGTGAAGGCGCGGATGTCGGCGAACAGGATGGCGATCTCGCGCTCGGCCCCCCTGGTGGTGACTGGGCTGGTGATGCCCGTCGCGGGCGGTTGCGTCAGGGGCGAGCAGCGGCGTCACCGCGAGGTCGGAAACCGGGCGCAGCTGGCAGGCCAAGCGGGTCGCGGGCGAGGCCCCGACCCGCTGTAGAACCTCGCGTTCGCTGTCCGACGGGGCCGGCTGCTCCTCGCGGCTCTCAGCCACATGCACGCGACAGGTCGAGCATCGACCGCGGCCGCCGCACACCGAGGCGTGCGGAATACGGGCGCGTCGACTGGCCTCGAGGATCGAGGTTCCGGGTTCGACGGTTATCCGCTGACCGCCCGGATAGGTGATAGTTACCATCGGGCGACGGCTCAAAACAAAGGCGCGGATCAGTCGGCCGCCGATGCCTATCGCCAATAACGCGCCATACACGATCATCGTCGCGACATAGGTGTGTTCGACAACACCGATCGCCCGGTCGTCGGGCCGATGCGATAGTTCCAGGAGCTGCGCGACGAAGGCCTCGTCGTTAACGAGATGGGCGATCTCGCGTCCGGCATCCGCGAAGCCAACGAGCACTAGCACCGGGAGCAGCAATACCGGCGGATAGACGTAGCGGGCGACCGCGACGAACCACGGCTTCAGACGAAGCCAGAAAAAAGCCCCATGCTGCCGTGCGCCCAGGCCAAAGTCAGCGTCAGAGCCTGCAGCGCGCCGACTTCCGGCTTCAGCACCCACAAGTTGATCAGGACAAAGCCGTACACATCATTGACCCCGTGGAATTCATGCAGGTATCGCGCGCCGAGGATGTGCAGCGCCAGGATTGGCGGTAGCAGCGCGCCGAAGGTGATCTGGAGTACTTCGCGCAGCGGCATTCGCAGCGACCGCCGTCGATACAGCGACCACAGCACCAGCACCAAGTGTGTCGTGAGCGCCAGATACAGGACGATGCTGACCAGCGGGTTGCGTCAGAACGCGGTGAAGATCTGCCGGCCATCCTCCATCACCTCGAGCGAATAGAGCCCGAGGGCGTGGTTGATCAGATGCGTCGCCACGTAGAAGTAAAGGACGATGCCCGAGGCAAGCCGCAGCCGGCTCATGACGCCTACCATCGGGGGTCAGCGCAGATGGGCGGGGACGAGCTGGGCCAGCGACGTTTCCGGGCGGGCGCCAAAATGGCCGATGATCTCCCCGGCGGCAATGCTGCCGATGCGTCCGCAGGCGGCGAGATCGTTGCCATGAGTCAGGCCGTAGAGAAAACCCGCCGAATAGAGATCGCCGGCACCGGTCGTATCGACGACCGGTCCGAGCAAGAAGCTGTCGACGATGTGCAGTTCGTCGCCACGCAGAACGACGGACCCTTTGGCACTGCGTGTCAGGGCGACGACCTCGCATTCGCCGCGAACGCGCTGCAAGGCGCGGTCGAAGTCGGCAACCTGGTAGAGCGCTTTGATCTCGGTTTCATTGGCAAACAGAATATCGATGTCGCTGGCGACAAGTTGGCGGAACTCGCTGCGGTAGCGCTCGACGCACAATGAATCCGACAATGTCAGCGCGACTTTCCGACCGGCGTCATGGGCGATCTTGATTGCTCGCCGGAACGCTTCCTTGGCGCCGGGACGATCCCACAAATATCCTTCGAGGTAGGTGATTTGGGCGCGGGTGATTTGCGCGGCGTCGACATCCGCCGGCCCGAGGGCCACACAGGCGCCCAAATAGGTCGCCATCGTGCGCTGGGCGTCGGGCGTGACGAAGATCAGGCAGCGCGCGGTGCTGGCGCCGTCGGACGCGGCGACCGAACCGAACTCGACGCCCGCCGCCTGTAGGTCATGGCGAAACACGCCGCCCAAGTGATCGTTCCTCACTTTGCCGATATAGGCGGCCTTGCCGCCCAAGGATGCCATCCCGGCCATCGCGTTGGCCACGGAACCGCCGGATACCTCGATGCCGAGAGCCATCGCGTCATAAAGCGCCGCGGCGCGCGGCTCGTCGATCAGCGTCATTCCGCCTGGCGGCAGGTCGTGTTTGATCAGGAATTCGGGCTTGGCCCGCGCCAGGACGTCGACGATCGCGTTGCCGATGCCAACGACGTCAAGCGGATCCTTGCTCATGACTGTTGGTTTTCTCAGCGCTGATGTTCCGATGCATGCGGCGGCAGTATAGAGTGCCGGGGCCTTCGAACAACCGCCGAACCGGTGACATGTTTGCGTCATTTACGAAAGCGTTCGCCCAGCTGCCCGATCCGTCCTTCCGGCGCGTTCTTCTCTGGTCGCTGTCGCTGTCGGTCGTGGTCTTCGTGGCCCTGGCGGTGCTGGCCGGCTGGTGGTTGGCGAGCATCGGCGGCCTTACCCTCTTCGGCTTTCCCCTCTTGTCCGCGACCCAGGTGGGATGGC
>SHVP01000009.1 GCA_009694165.1 Alphaproteobacteria bacterium | reverse complement strand
GGCTGGCTGCCGGCCGGGGTCATGGCGTCGATCACCAAACCAGTAATCCATTGCATCGCCGCGGCGCCGAGGAAGACGGACATGTTGTTGGTCGACATGCCGCGGCCGACAAGATGATCGGGAAAGATCGCCCGTCCGTGGGTGGTGATCAGCGTCGAATAGCTGGTGACGACGCCGAGGATGGTAAAGGCGACGGCCACCTGGCTGACGCTCAGGATCGGCACCAGCGCCAGGAACAGCAGCGTCGCCATCGAGGCTGTCGCACCGAACAGGATCAGCCATTTGCGCGTATCGAACACACGGTCGAGACGACCATAGGTGAGGTGTCCGACGATCATGCCGATCGTCATGATCAGCAGCACGTTGCCGCGCTCGACCGGGCTTAAGCCGTGCACGCCGGTGAGATAAGGCGCGCCCCAGAGGGCGGCGACGGTGACAACGCTAGGGTAGGCCACCGAATTGACGGCAAGAATGAATGGAAGCTGCGGGTTGCGCACCACTTCGCCCAAACCGCGATAAACCTCACCCCAGGTTTCCGACCGCCGCTCGTGATAGGCGTGCCCAGCGGGCGCGTCCCGCACGATCAGGAAAGCAACGCCGAGGAACGCCAGGGTCACCACGGCCATCGCCGCAAACGCGCCGCGCCAGCCGATCCACTCCGACACCGCCGCCAGCGGTGTCGTCGCCAGCAGCGCCCCCAACGTGCCCATGGCGACGAAGAACGAAGCGATCGCCGCGAACCGGTCGGCGGGAAACCACCGGGCGCCGACGACCAGCGACCCCATCAGGACGCCGCCGGTGCCGAGGCCCATCAGCGCCCGCCCCAGCGTCAGACCGGCAAGGCCATCGGCGACAAAGAAGACCAGGGCGCCGGCGACGGCAAACAGCATTGTCGCCGGGACGGTGATGCGGGCGCCCCAGCGGTCGAGCAAGACGCCGATGGGAATTTGCGCAGCGGCGAAGGCGATGAAAAACGAGGCCGACAGCGCACCCAACGCCTCGGCCGACAGCGCCAGGTCGCGCATCAGGTCGGGGGCGATCACCCCCATCGATACACGATAAAAATGGCTCATGACGTAGCAAGCCGAGAGAGCCGCCACGATCGGTACCACCTGGCGGAATTGCGACGGGCGAACGCCGGTCATGGTCTGTCGAGACGCGCCAACCCAAGGAGTGCTCGCATCCGCCCGTGCCACACGCTAGCGACCGAGTCCGAGCGAGCCTGGGTTCATCAACCCGAGCGGATCGACGTGGCGCTTGATCGCTTCAAGCAGGCGATAGGTTTCGGGATCGCGCCCCTCGCGATAGAGGTAGGACTTGCCAATCTGGAAATGGACGCAGCCCAGTTCCATGAACAGCTTGGCCAGCCCGTTGCGCAGATCGTCCACCGCCCGCGTCGCCGCGGCGTTCTTTGGAAAAGTCTTGAGCTTGGCCAGGTAGGCCGGATCGAGCTGACGGTTGTGATAGAGCTGCCGCTCGTCCTCCCAGAAGAAGACCGGCTCCATCAGGAAGGTCTGGTAGGACACCGTCGCCAATAGATAACCCCACTCGATGCGATGGCGCTCGAGAACGTCGTTGTGGCGATCGAAGTAGTCGTGCACGGCCTTCAGCAGCGCGACGGCCCGCGAATGCGGCACCATCGCGTGAATCGGCACCCAGCGCTGGCCTTCGGGACCGAGCATGCTGTTGGGCGCGACAAAGGGCGTCGCGCGCATGATCTTGGGCAATGACGGCTCGATTTCGCGGCCCTGGCGGGTGGCGATCCGACGCACTTCGGCCATTGCTCCGTCGGCGGTCGCCTGGTCGCGACCATCGACCACGATGTGCATCGAATAGTCGATACCTTCGAACATTCGCCGGCCATGGAAGGCGACTTTGGCCGCCTCCTTGACCCCGTCGAGCACCGAGCGGCCCGACTTGGCGACGGCGGCCAGCCGTTGCACGTCCTTGAGCAGTCCTTCGCGTTTCAGGCGCTGCCCTTGCAGATACGGATCGAACCCGAAGCACTCGCTGGCCAGACCCTGACGTGAAATGGCGGACATGGCGGCGGCGATCTGCTCATAGGTATCGTAGCCGAAGGACGCGAACAGGCTGACCGCCGGATAGGGAATGAGCCTCAGCGTCGCACGGACCTTGAACGCCAAGGCGCCGGTATCGGCCAGAAAAATACCGGTCAGATCGGGCCCATAGGTGCGAAAGAACGGCGAGGGATGATGCGGCGTTGCGGCCGAGCCGGTCTTGATGATGCGGCCGTCCGCCGTCACCACCTCGAGGCCGAGGCAGCTTTCGACCGCCGTTCCATGCAGACCCGAACCAAAGAAGATCGAGTTCTGCGACAGGGCCCCGCCGACGACCGAGCGCAGCCCCGACAGCGGCCCGAAATAGGGTGTGCGCACGCCCTTGGCCTTGAGCGCGGTATAGAGCGATTCCCAGGTCGCCCCGCACTCGACGGTAACGTACATATCCTCGGTATTGATCTCGGCAATGCGGTCGAAACGCTGCATGTCGACGATGATCGAGTTCTGCCGCACCGGGATGTAGCCGTCGGTATAGGAAAGACCGCCGCCGCGCGCGATCACGGCGTAGCCCGCCTTGGTGGCGAGAGCGACCGCCTCGGACAATTCCTCCTTGGTGCCCGGACGCAGCACGCATTCGACCAACTGCCCTGGCGCGCGATAGACGTCGCTCGAAAAGAACTGCCGATCTTCGAGGCCGGTCAGCACATAGTCGTTACCAACGATCTGGCGCAGCCGATCGGCGATCGAGGGTTCTGGGCGATGGGCGGCGTCGGTCATGGATATCGTTTCCCCGCAAGAAAATGGTCGTTGGTCGACGTGCCGTTCAATGATGACACGCCCACTGGTCGGCGAGAATGCCTATTGCCGGCGGTCGAGAAACCTTGCGATCACGGCCGCCTTCTCCGCCGCCATCGTCGGAAGATCGATGACGGTCACGCCGGGAGCCCGCCGGCGCAGTCGTTCCAGGGCGAGGTCCGACCGATCGGCGGCGGAGACACCCAACAGCACCGGCAGGCGGAGCGCCGGCAGATCGCGCTCCGGCCGGTAGCGGAGGGCGACCTGCAGCAGGTCGCCGTAGTGTCGGGGCTGTTTCAACACTTCCAGGACGCGAGCATGCAGCTCGGCGGGTTTGAGCATCAGATCGACCCGTCGGATATGGTTCCGCGTCCGCGCGTACCATGGCCGATAAATAAAGTGGTCCCGGATCATCAGCCAGGTGCGATAGAGGTGAGAACCATCCCAACTCGGCACGATGGGGGGTGCCGCGGCGCGACTCAGGTCGTGCCGCTCGGCGCGGGAATAGATGCGCAGGTCGTCGAGCACCAGCGAGCGAACAGAGGCGGGAAAGCGGCGCGCAAAGGCCAGCGCCACGGCCGCTCCTGCGCCCTCTCCGTAAAGATCGACCGGCGCCAGCCGCCATTGACGCAGGCCCTCGGCCAAGGCGGCCACATAGCGGTCCATCGTGGGTCGGGCCAGCGCCTCGGAATCGCCACTGCCGGGAAGGTCGGGCGCATAGACCGGCCGGTCGGCCACCAGCGCGGACAGCAACGGCTCGAGTTGCTGCGAGGACCCCGGCGAATCGTGCAACAGGACAAGCGGGAATCCCGTGCGATCGCGTTGCCAGCGAACCAGCATCTGCCCGCGGGGCAGATCGACGAAGGTGCGCGAAATGCGCTGCGGGCGAGCCTTGGGTCGGCGCAGCCCCGGTGCCTTGCCGCGAGCGTAGCCGAGCAAGGCATCGCGCAACGTCGTGTGGTAGGCGGCCATGTCCCGGGTCAAGCGAACGACCCGTTGGTTCCGCCGTAGTGGCGGCAGCATATCGAGGCAGTGAAACAGCATGCTGTCGTCGCGCGCGGTAAAGATCGCCGGCACGGTCAGACGTCTGGCCGCCTTACTAGCGCCGTAGCGGAACGCGGCCTCGACGACCCGCCGAAGGTTGTCGCCGGCCCGAAAATTGTCGAGCACCCCGTCATGCATCGCTGCGGGCGAGGGCATGTCGATGTCCCGCCGGCTCTCGGCTTTGCGCCGGTACCAGGGAAACCAGAAGATGTGGTCCCGCACATGCGACCACGTCGCGACCAGGTGGGCACCGTCCCAGGTCGGCCGGAACGGCATCAGGTAATAGGCGGCACTCCCGTCGTCGGTGCGGACGACCCTGGTTATGTCGGCAACTTCGGCCGGCGTGAGCAGCGGCAGGCTGTCGAGCACGACGCCGGTCACACGCCTGGGATAGCGACGTGCATACTCGAGCGCGATGCACGCACCGGTCTTGGTACCGAACAGAGTGCAACGTCCGAGCCCGAGCGCGACCAGCGCGTCGCACAGGGCGGCGGAAAAATCGCCGATGGAGGGACGGCGTTGCGGCAACGGATCGGAATCGCCACAGCCAGGCGTGTCGAGCGCAAATACGCTCGCCGAGGGCGCCAACGCCTCGATCAAGGGGATCAGCCCGGCGGAGGATTGGGGCGATTGGTGGATCAGGACGACCGGCGGCCCGTGGCCGGCGCGGCGATAGTGCACCGCCCGCGAGCCCACGTGCACGTAGTCGCGGAATATACGGTTCATGTGGTCGGTCCTCGCCTTACCCCTTCCGCGGCACTTGCGTGCGGCCGGCGGCGAGCGCGAGCCCTTAGCGCGCGCCCCGTTTGACGCGGTCGCGCAGTTCGCGCTTGAGGATCTTTCCGGCGGCGTTACGCGGCAGGGCATCGAGAAAGATGAAATCCTTGGGCACCTTGTAGGTGGCGAGCTGATCCTTGCAAAAAGCGCTCAGCATTTTTCCCGTCAACCGCTCGCCCGCCCGGCGGACCACCACGGCCATGACGGCCTCGCCCCACTCCGGATCCGGAACGCCCATCACGGCGCATTCGGCGATCGCCGGGTGATGCTGGAGGATCTCTTCGATTTCGCGTGGGAACACGTTGACGCCGCCCGAGATCACCATGTCCTTCTTGCGATCGACGATATAGAGGTAGCCTTCGTCGTCGCGCTTGCCCATGTCGCCGACGGTGAGCCAGCCGTCCGCCGTGTACGCCTCCTCCGTCGCTTTGTCGTTGCGCCAATAGGCGTTGAACCCCTGCGGCGAACGGGTGAACAGCTCGCCCACTTCGTCGGGTGCCGCCGGCTGGCCGTCGTCGCGCAGAACCCTGATCTCGACGCCGGGATAGGGCAGGCCGACGCATTGCTCCTTGCGCAACTGGTCCTGGGGACGCAGGTTCGATACCAGACCTCCCTCGGTCGACCCGTAGGTCTCGTGCAGCAAGCCGCCACCGAAATGGGCGACGATCTGCTCCTTGGTCGCCTGCAGCAGAGGAGCGGCGTTGGAAATCATCGTTCGCAAGCTCTTGGTGCTGTACTTGGCCAGCGCCTTGGGTCCGAGCGCGAAGATGCGGTGGAAATAGGTGGGGACGAAGAAGCAGTTGGTCAGCTGCAGTTCGTCGATCTTGCCGAGCAGAATCTCGGGGTCGAATTTCGGCAGGATTTCGCAAAACCCACCGAAGAAAATCGGCGCCATAGCGAAGGCATAACCGGCGCCATGGTAGAGCGGCGCCGTGGCGAGGGCGCGATCGTCGGGCGAGTAACAGGCAAATTCCGATCCCATCGTATAGAACGCCAGCACCCGCGACCGGTGCGACAGCAAGCATCCTTTGGGATTGCCCGTCGTGCCCGAGGTGTAGGGAATGCAGAAGACATCCCACTCCTCGAGCGACGTCGTCGGCATGACCGGCTTGGCGCGGTGCAGCCAGTCTTCGTAGTCCTTGCCGATGACGATGATGCGTTCGACGGTGGCGAATTTGATCGAGCGCGCCTTTTCCTCCTGGCTTTCGTGAACGAACAGGACCTTGGCCTCAGCATCGTTGCAGATGAACTCCGCTTCGCGCGGCGTGACGCCGGGCGGAACCATCGCCGGGGCTACGCCGATCGACGCGAGGCCGCTGACGATCTCCAGAAATTCCAGGCAGTTGGGCGCCCACAACGCGGCGTGATCGCCGTTGACGAGCTTGAGGTCGGCCATCGCCGCCGTCGACACCCGGTCGAAACGATCCACCAGTTGCGAATAGGTGAACTTGTGGTTGTCCTGGGCCAGCGCCACCTTGTTGGGCGTCCGGGCCTTCGCCGTCCGCACCCCGTCGGCGATCAACATCGAACGGTAGCTCGCCGGCCGCCCCGCGAGGGGCAGCGTGGGTCGCTCAAACGACATTCTGCAACTCGACTTTCCAGGAATCCAGAATCTCGTTCACCGTAAGGGCCGCGCCGAAAAAGTTTCCCATCGTCTTCAGCGCGATCCGGTGGCGATCCTCCTCGACCTCGGCGATGGCGTCGGCGGCGACAAAGGTGCGGAAATCGCGTTGCGAGGCATCGCGCACTGTCGTCTCGACGCACATGTTCGAGGTGACGCCGCAGATGACCAGATTTTCGATCCGCATCGCCCGCAAGATCGAATCAAGCTGAGTCGAATAGAAGGCGCTCGGTCGATTCTTCTCGATCACCGTCTCGTCCGCATAGGGCTTGAAGCCCTCGGCCAGATCGGCGTCCCAAGTTCCCTTGGCGCAAAGGCGCACGTCCTTGAGCGCCGGCATGATCTCGTCCATCAGCACGCCTCCGTCCTTGAAGTCGGACTGGTAGACATATTGGGTGAAAAAGACGGGGATGCCGGCCTTGCGCGCGGCGGCGATCAGCCGCTGGCAGCCGGGGATGGCTTCGCGCAGGCGCTGATAGGGAAATCCAAGCCGCGCCATGCTACCCTTCTCTTCGAGAAAGCCATTCTGCATGTCGACGACGATCAGGGCGCAGTCCTTGCGGTCCAAGGTCATGGCCATTGGCGAGTCTCCTTCAGGCGGCGTGGCGGGCGCCGACGCCCCAGGCGGCCAACACCTCGTCGACCGTCATCACGCGGGCAAACAGGTACTCCATCGATTTCAGGGCGACCGTATGGCGGTCCTCCTCGACCTCGCCGACGGCGTCGCGAACGACAAAGGTACGATAGTCGCGCTGCGCCGCGTCACGCACCGTCGTTTCGACGCAGATATTGGTGGTGACGCCGCACACCACCACGCTGCGGATCTTTTGCGAGCGCAGATAGCCCTCCAACCGCGTCGAATAGAACGAGCTGGGACGATTCTTGATGATCACGACCTCGCCCGGTCGGGGTGCACACTCGGGAGCAATCTCCGCGTCCCACGATCCGGCGGCGCAGAGACCGACCTCGATCAGCCCGGGGTTCTGCTCGCGTACGCGCGGGCCGCTGTCGCGATAGTCCGCCTCATAGACGAATTGAGTATGGAAAATCGGCAAGCGGGCCTGCCGCGCGCCGGCCAACAATCGCTGTACCCCGGGAATGGCGGCAGCCAGGCGGCTCCAGTCGCGGCCGAGTTTGGCGATCGATCCCTTGGGCGAAAGAAACCCGTTTTGCATGTCGACGACGATGAGTGCCGTGTCCTCGCGGCCGAGCTGCATCACCATGATTCCCTCCTCGGGTCGATCGCCTATTTCTTGCGCCGCCTGGTCAGCCGCTTGCGGTAGAGCGGGCTACCGGGAATGGCAAAGATGCCGAGCGCATTGTCGCGCATGATCTTCTTGTAGGAATCCGGCCGGAAGTTGAGCTCGCCGACTTCCCGTACCGCGCGAACCGGATCGATCACCGGCCAGTCGGTGCCGAACAGAAATTTGTGCGATCCGTAGGTGTTGGCATAGTGCACCATCTGCTGCGGCCAATGCTTCGGCGCATAGGCGTCGCCGCCGATGTAGATGTGCTCATGCTTCCACGCCATCGAGATCATCTCGTCGGTCCAGGGCACACCCAGGTGAATGCCAAGCAACTTGAGCTCGGGGTAAAGAATCGCCACGCGATCGAGCGTGATCGGCCTGGCCACCGACGGCAACCGTCGATCGCGCGAATAGACCAGATTGTGCCCGACCTGCATCATGATCGAGATGTCGAGTTCGATGCACTTGGCATAGATCGGGAACACGTACGCGTGGTCCGGCGACAGATCGAACCAGTGCGGGTAGTAGTGGGCGCCGACGAAGCCCAGCTCCTTCACCGCATATTCGAGCTCGCGTAACTGCTGCATGCCGAGCGTCGGGTCGATGCCGGCCAAACCGGAGAAGCGATCGGGGTACTTCTTGCAGATCGCGGCGACCCGTTCATAGGGAATGTGAAAAGAATTCTGGACCCGCAGATCGCCGCAGCGGGCGGCGATCAGAAGAGAGTGTTCGATGCCGGCCGCGTCCATCAGCTTCAGATATTCGGGAATGGTCAGGCCCCGCCGCAGCTTGGGGCTCATCCGCACCTGCGCCTTGAAATGATCGTCGATGCCGGTCTGGCGCAGCTTCACCTCGAGCGGCGAATATAGATTGCAAACGATGTCGATAATGCCAACCACGGTCCTACCCTTGTCGTTCTTGAAAACCCGGCCTGCGCCGGGCTGTTTTGATGCGGCCCGACTGTATCGGCTGGCCGCGAGCGAGGCAACGCGGTGGGCGGACGCGTAGCCGGCCCACCGTGCCACCGGGGCCGGTTGCTCCCCGACGGCGATATGCGAGAATGCTCACCGATCAATCCTTGTCATTAGTCCGTTTCCATGGTCGATCTCCATCAGTTCCTGTCCGAGGTCGGGTCCCTGGTCTTGCGACCGCCGGGTTCGGTGCCCGTCGTCCAGGGCATTACCGCGCTGCAGCAGGAACTCGATTCGCGCGGCCAGTACCCGGTGACCCTGATCGAGAAACCGCTGCTCGCTGACGGTCGCACGTCATCGATGGCGGTCGTATGCAATCTGACCGCGAGCCGTGCCCTGACGGCGGCGGCACTCGGTGTCGCCGATCGCCGCGATTTCGCATCCGCCTATGCGACGCGCACCGCCAAGCCCATCGCCCCGGCGATCGTTGGCCGCGGCGATGCGCCGGTTCAGGAGATCGTCGAGCGCGACGGTGCCGCCGATCTCCTGTCGCTGCCGATCCTTACCCAGCATGTGATGGATCATGGGCCCTATCTGGCGGCGGCGCACGCGACGATCTACGACCCCGAGACGGGGGATCGACAACACGGCCATTCAACGCTGCTGGGTCAAGGGATCGCGGCGGATGTCGTATTACCCCTACCCTGCGTCGCACAACACGCGCAACTTGCGCAATTTCTGGGCCAAGAACGAGCCCTGCCCTGTGGTGTTCTGGATCGGCCATCATCCGACCGTGCTGATGGGCTCGCAGGCCAAGCTCAAGTGCCCGGAAAGCCACTGGGCGGCGGCCGGCGGCCTGCTGGGTGCGCCGGTTCGCTTGGTGCCCTCGATCACGTTCGGCGCCAAGCTGCTGGTGCCGGCCGACGCCGAGATCGTCATCGAGGGCTATGCCCCGGCCAATGTCTGGGAGCCCGACGGCCCGTCCGGCGAGTACACCGGTTACATGGGGCCACAAGTCGCCGCACCGGTCTGCGAAGTCACCCGCATCACCCGCCGGCGCAACGCAATCTATCACGGCTACGGCTCGGGCCACGCCGACATGCTGGTGCCCGACAACATGGTGATGGAAGGCAAGGTCTCCGGCATGGTGCGGCCGGTGGCGCCCTCGCTGCAGCGAATCCATGTGCCGGTGTCGGGCTGGCGCTTCCACGCCTATATGCAGTTCAAGAACCCGGCCATCGGCGAGGTGCGCGACGCCCTCATGACGGCGATGGGATTTCGACGCCTCAAGGCGATCATCGCCGTCGACGACGACATCGACATCTTCAACGACTCGGAAATGATGTGGGCGCTCGCCACTCGGGTGCAGTGGGAGCGCGGCGCGATCGTCGCCAGCGGCCTATCGGGATCGTTGATGGACCCCTCATTGCCGCGCGGCGCGCGCACCGTGCAAAAGGTCGGTATCGACGCGACGCTGGCGCCGGCCGAGGTTGCCGGCGTGCCGCGACCGGTACCGCCGCGCAACCGCGTCGGCGACGAGGCATTGCAATCGGCCAAGGCGCTGCTCGAGCGCATCGACGGCGCCGCCTGGCCCAGGCTGTGATTGGAGACCCGATGGCCGATAACCGCACCACCCTCCGCGCCCATGCCGCACCCGGCGAAAAACGCGGGAACACGTCGTGGGTTTCCTGCCCGGCATGCAAGGGCTGGTTTCACGCGACCGAGGACCTGATCAACCGCGGCACGATTGCCCTGTATTGTCCCCATTGCCGGCATGATTTCGCGCCCGCCGCCGCCGCCGCCAAGATCATCGTTGCCTAGGCCATGACCATGGTTCCCACCGCTACACCCACCCGCTGCCGGCGCCGCGCGGCCGCCCAGCCGGACGGGGAACGCTCGCCGACCGGAGGACGCTGACCAATGCCCAGGATCCTCGTGCTCGTGCCTTTTCCGATGGACGCCGACCAGTTGGCCTTGCGGCAGGCGCAACAGAAGGCAGTACCGCTCGAACCCGGGACCGAATTGCACTACCGCCCGGTCCGCGCGGCGCCTCGCACCTACGTCAGCCAGCACGACTATGTCCTCGCCGACATGTCGATGCTCGAGGCCGGCCTTGCCGCCGAGGAAGAAGGCTATGACGCGGTTTGCATCGACACGGTGAGCGACTCGGGCGTGGCCGCGCTGCGCTCGCTGCTCGATATTCCCGTGATCGGACCCGGGCGCGCCATGTTCACGCTTGCCCTCATGCTCGGCGAGCGCTTCTCGGTGCTGGCCATGTGGAAGCACTGGGCGGGGCTCTACAAGAAGACCCTGACCGAGCTCGACCTGATGAGCCGCTGTGCTTCGGTGCGCGCCATCGACATGACGCCGGATAACCGAAACCTGCTCGGCGGCAAGGAGGAGGACGTCTTCCCACGCCTGTTGGAGACGGCGATGAAATGCATCAGCGACGACGGGGCCGACGTGATCTGCCTCGGCTCGACGACCATGCACCAGTCGCATGCCTATCTCGCGGCGCGCCTGCCGGTGCCGGTCATCAATCCCGGACCGCTATCTTACAAGATGGCGGAAACGGCGCTTGCGCTCCGACTGCGCCACAGCCGCGCCACCTATCCCCGACCGATGGTCGAGAAGCGGGAGATGATCCGCGCCATGCTCGACGGCGCCGCGCAGTCCGAGCGTGGCAAGCCGGTCGAGAAGCTGGCCTGATCGGTCTCACGACAGCAACGGAGGTCGGCATGCCCAGCAAGAAAAAGAAGGCCCTCGTCATCGTTCCGTTCGCGCTCGATGCCGCCGGCGTGGCCAATCGCCGGATGCAAACCAAGGCCGTGCGCCTCGGCCCCGATATCGAGTTTGACTTCCGCCCGGTGACGGCGGGGCCGACCAGTTTCATGAGCGCGCACGACTGGACACTGATGGATCTGGCGATCTTCGAGGCCGGCCTCTCGGCCCAGGAAGACGGCTACGATGCCGTCGTCATCGACACGATGAGCGACTCGGGCATGGCGCCGCTACGCTCGATGCTCGACATTCCGGTCCTCTCGCCCGGCAGGGCGTCGATGCTCTTCGCCCTGCAGCTCGGCAACCGCTTCGGCGTGCTGGCGCAATGGGAGCCGGCGATCGTGCGCTACAAGAAGGCGCTGCAGGAATATGGCCTTGTCAATCAGTGCGCCGCGGTCGAGCATTTCGACACGCCGCCTGACTTCGCCAATTTGCTGGTCGGCAAGGAGGACAAGGTGTTCCCAAAGATGCGGGCCGCTGCCGAGCGGGCGATCGCCAAGGGCGCCGAAGTGATTTGTCTCGGGTCGACCACCATGCACCAGGCGGCCGAGTACCTGGCGGTGAACCTGCCGGTGCCCGTCATCAACCCGGGCCCCCTCACCTACAAGCTGGTCGAGGCGTTACTGGCCACCGACCTGACCCACAGCCGCCACGCCTATCCCAAGCCGCTCGCCCCCAAGCCCGCCATGGTGCGCGCCATGCTGAAGGCGGCGGCGGCGATGGAGCGGAAATAGGCGGAACCGCGCGCTGGCCGCCCGGCGAGCGCCAACGAAAATCGGATGGTTGGCGGCTAGGCGCCGTGGCAAATTGGGCCCACTCAGCCGACCCGCGACCCTTTGGAACGGAGACCCCCATGACGGACGCATTGTTGCCGAAGGCGGAGTTTTGGAAGCGCTTGCAGGCGGCGCGCTCGCCCGCCCATTCCGGTGGTCATCCGTTTTCGAACGCCTGGAAACGGGGCGAGTTGAGCCGGTCGCAGCTCGGCTTCTGGGCGATGCAGCAGTATTACTACATCGAGGAAGTGACCCAGATGTTTGCCGCGCTGTTCGTCCGCCTGCCCGACCTCGACGCCCGCCTGCACATGCTTGAGAACCTGAACGGCGAAGAAGTACCGGAGCGCCACCCGGATCTCTTGCTCCGCTTCGCCGCCGCCTGCGGCTTTGGCGAGGAGCGCGTCAAGAACGCCTACCTCGCCGGCGAGGGCCTGCTGTCGACCATGGCGATGCGGTCGTGGACGTATGAGCTGGCGACCATCCGGGCGCTGTCCGACGCCGCCGCCGGCATAATGGTTGCGCTCGAGGGGCAGACGCCGACGATCTACCCGCACTACATCGAGGCCGGCCGCAAGATGGGCTTCGGCGACCACGAGCTCGCGTTCTTTCACGTGCACGTCACTGCGGACGAAGGAGACGAGGAGCATGGGCTCGAGATTTGCACCCGCTACGCGACGACGCGGGCGCTGCAGGATCGCGCCATCGCCATCGCCACCGTCGGCGCCTCGGCGCGTATGCGCTACCACATGCTGGACGGCATCTACGACGCCATCCTCGGCGCCGGCCGCAAGCACGCGGCCGAGTAGCCGTTGCAGTTATTCCAGGGTTCGGGACGAGTCGCCCTCGTCACCGGCGCGGCCGGCGGCATTGGTCGCGCGCTGGTCAAGGTCCTCCGCGACGGCGGCGCCAAGGTGGCGGCGATCGACCTCGGTGAGCAATCGCTCGCCGCGGCCTTTGGCCGCGACGATGGCGTGGCGACGATCGCAGCCGACGCCACCAGGGAAGGCGACGTTAAGAGCGCGGTGGCCGCTGCCATCGATACATTCGGCCGCATCGATTGCGCCATCAACCTGGCCGGCGCCGTGGGTGTAGGCCGGCTCGCCGAAACAACTCTCGCAGACTGGCAGCGTCTACTCGACATCAACCTGACCTCGGCCTTCCTGCTGTGCCGCGAGGTCTACAAGCCGCTGCGGGCCGGCAAGGGCGCCGCCGTCCTGATCTCTTCCACCAACGCCATCAACGGCGGGTCCCATCTGTCGGGAGCAGCCTATGCCGTCGCCAAAGCAGGCATCATCAACCTCACCCGCTACCTCGCCAAGGAATGGGCCCCGGATGGCATTCGCATCAATTGCGTCGCCCCCGGGCCGGTCGATACCCCGATGTTGGCCCGGCTCAAGCCCAACCAACACACAGCCCTCAGGCAGGCCATCCCGCTCGGCCGCTACGCCACCGCAGCCGAGTGCGCCGCGACCATCGCTTATCTGTGCTCGGACCATGCCGGATCGACCACCGGAACGGTGGCCAACATTTCCGGCGGCTTGGTTCTAGACTGACCGCCATGACGAACGATCTCAACCGCATCACCGGCTACCACGCCCACATTTATTATAGCGAGGCGACCAGGGCGATCGCCGCCGAGGTAAGGACGGCGATCGAGCAGAACTTCCCGGTTCGCATGGGGCGTTGGCGCGACGAGCCGGTCGGCCCGCACCCGCAGCCGATGTACCAGGTGGCCTTCGCGCCGGAAGAGTTCGCCCGCCTCGTCCCCTGGCTGATGCTGAACCGGCGCGGCCTGACCGTGCTCGTCCACCCGGAGACCGGCGACGCCGTCGCCGATCACGCCATCAACCCGTTATGGCTTGGCGAGAAACTCGCCCTGAACATCGATTTCCTGCGGGCCTTCGTCGCCCGCGGCGAGCAGGCGTCGGCCTGAACGGTTGGCCCGCGCCGCGTCACAGCATCACGTCGCCGCCGTTCGGGCTCACCGTCTGGCCAACCATGTGGTCGGCCTCGTCCGAGGCAAGAAAGACATAGGCCGGCACGATTTGGTCGATGCGGGCGAGCCGACCCTTGGGGATGGTCCGCTTGATCGCCTCCCAACGCTCGGGTTTCACCATCGGCGTCACCGTGGCGCCGGGCGCCACGCAGTTCGCGTTGATGTTGCGCGGGCCCACTTCCTTCGCCAGCGATCGCGTGAACGAAATGATGCCGCCCTTGGCGGCGGCGTAATGCGCCCCGCCGGCGGTTCCGGCATAAGCCAGTTGCGAGGCGGTGTTGATGATCTTTCCGTAATTCCGCGCATACATGTGGGGCAACACGTAGTGCGTGCAGAGGAAGACGCTGCGCAGGTTGACGCGGATCATCTCGTCCCACTGGGCGACGCTCAGGTCCTCGATCGGTGCGCGCGTCGAAATGCCGGCGTTGTTGACCAGAATATCGATGCGGCCAAATTTCTTCAGCGCCGCGGCCACCATGCGGCGGACCGGCGCCTCGGCCGAGACATCGGCCTCGATCAACAGCGCCCGGCGACCGGCCTTGCGCACTTGGACGGCGACAGCCGCGGCGTCTTTCTTCTGCGCCCGTGAAAAATAGTTGAGGACGATGTCGGCGCCCTCCTTGGCGTAGGCGACCGCCACCCCGGCGCCAATCCCCGACGAGGCGCCGGTGATCAGCGCAATCTTGTCCTTCAACTTCTTCATCGTTTCCGTCCATCGGTCAGAAAGGGAAGCAGCGAAACTCACCCCCCTCTGCCGCCACGCGTAGGCTAGCTGCGGGCGGCGATCTCGATCAGTTCGCCCGCCGCGCCGGTGCAGGTGGCGACCAGTCGCCCATCATAGGGCGACTGGTTCATCACCCGCGGCGCTTGCACGAACGGCAGGCTGACGTCCTTGAACGCCGGGACCTCGAAGGTCACCAGAGCGACGCCGCCGGGTAGGTCGCCAGCCTTGCGCGGGCGGACGGTGGCCTGACGCGGATGCTCGTCTAATTGAATCTTCGCCACCACCTCCTGCCCCCCCGCCAACAGGAATGTCAGCATACGGCGCTTCTCATCGCCCGGAATGTTGAGGGCCTTGGTCATGATGCCCTGGGCGGTCTTCACCTCGATGCCGATCGGCACCGTGAAGTGTTGCTCATAAAAGGCCTTGGCCTTGTCGTAGTCGGGGGAACCCAGCACCATGATGAAGATGCGGTCGACGTCGCCCATGACGTGGCGACAGCGAAAACGCTGTACCTCGTCGCGATGCGTGAGGTAGACCACCTCGCCGCCACGGCCGACCGCCTGCATCGCCCGGACGCCCTTCACCACGCCGAGGTCGTGCGGCTCGCCGATCTCGCGGAACGGCGAGCCTTTGAGGCGGCGCGACGTGGCGTCGGCGTCCTTGACCAGAATTTCCATCGCCGTCCAGCCGAAGGTGGTGAACCCGGCCGGCGCCGGCTCGCCCTGGACGATGCGGAACCACCCCGGCTCGGCGCTGCGCGGGCGCAGGAGAACGCTGGCGCGGCCCGCCACCGCGGGCGCGCCCCACGACTGGGCAAGTTCCTTGGGAACCAGCCCGCGTTCGACCACGATCTGATCGAGATAGCTCACGTAGTCGCGCGCCGAGGCTTCGGGATCGGGCGCCATGAAGGTGGCGCCGAGAATGGGTCCTAGGGGCGGTCTGGCCATCGCGTTTCTCTTTCGCCCGGCTTGATCGAACCCGGGCACCGGGAGTTTGCACCGTCGCGCCCAGGCCGGGCGTGACAACCATCAAGACTATTTTTGCGCACCGACAAGAAACCAGGCGCCGGCACCACCGAAGTCGCCGCCCTGGAACAACTTGGTTCGTCCCTTGGCATACTCGGCACCGACCGCACTCGGTTGCGCGGTGGCAAAGTAGCTCTGCGGCCGGAAACCCGACTCGGTGCAGATCGCCTTGAGGTCGAGGTCCTTCAACGATCCCCAGAACGGCTCGTTGTTGTTGTAGGTGTCCCAATCGAGGATGAACTGGTCATAGGGATCCATGCCGGCATAGAGCGGCGTCTCGCAATGGACCATGAGGCCGCCCGGTTTCAGCAACCGCTGGCATTCCTTGAATATGTTGCGCAGCGCCGCGTGGGCGGTTTCGTGCAACAGGATGTGCGACACGACGAGATCGAAGGTCGCGTCGGGGTAGTCGGTGTGTTCTGCGTTCTGTTGCGAAAAGTGGATGGCCTTGCCGAGCGAAGTCGCGCGGGCGTGGGCGTAGCGCACCATCGGCGCCGAAATATCGAGCGCGTGAATCTCGGCCTCGGGATAGGCCGCGGCATACGGGATGGTCGAGTGGCCGACCGAGCAGCCGAGATCGAGAATCCGCCGCGGGCGGAACTGCGGGTATTTCTGCTTCAGGTGGGAGATCAGGGTCGCGCCCATGTCCTCGTTGAAGGCACCCATGCGCCCCATCGAGTAGAGGAACACTCCGGGGTCGTACACCGCGGCGGGCAGCACGTCGTCCGCTTTGAGCTCGTTGTGATAGCCGCCAGGGATTATGTGGATGTCGACCGCCGTGACGTAGCGGGGCATTTTCAGCTTGGGATCGACGCGCAAGCTACCCTTGGCCCGTTTCTTCAAGCGTTTGGCGCGATCGACCAGGGTATCGATCTGGCGGAACGCGATCTGGGTCTGGGTTTCCTGCTTGAGTTCCTGGGACGTGCGCTGCAGCGAACTCCACATCTGGTAGGCGAGGTCGCGTTGCATGCCCTTGCGGACATCGTGCCGGTCCCTCGGCGCGCGGCCGAGTTCCTTGGTGAGCGTGGGTTTCACCCGCGCCTCGTAGACCGTCCGCAGGTGGGGGGATACCTGGCGTGCCAGGTGCAGCTTCATCGACTGCACGAACATTTGCGCCGATGATTCGTCGTGCGTGTTCTCGGGCAGCATGCCGTGCTGCCCCTGGCCCTTCATCATGGTAGATCCTTGCGCCTGCTGTGATCGACCCGCCAATCTTCGTCAGGTCGGCCGGCAGGTCAAGGCTTCCCCGCCCGCCGCCTGCCCGAGGGCGAGGCGGGCGGGGCGATTGCGGCCCTCATCCCATCGGCCGGCCCGCCTTAGGCGCCTTGGCCGGTGCGCAACGTCGTGGCGAAGAACGCCATCGAGCGCTGCCACGCCAGTTCGGCGGCTTCCTTGTTGTAGCGGTCGGACGAAGTGTCGTTGTGGAAGGCGTGATTGACGTTCGGATACATGTGCACAGCGTACTTGACGCCTGCCGCCTTCAACGCAGCCTCGAAGCCGGGAACGCCCGCATTGATGCGCTCGTCGAGGCCGGCATAGTGCAGCAGCATCTGCGCCTTGATCTTGGCAGCGTCCTCCGGCTTCGGCGTCGGGCCGTAGAACGGTGCCGCGGCGACGAGGTCGGAGGCGTGCACCGCGATCTGATTGACCAGGCCGCCGCCCCAGCAGAAGCCGATGGCGCCCACCCGGCCGTTGGTCTGGGCATGACCCTTGAGGTAGGCGACCGCCGCCACGCCATCCTCGATGGCGAGCGGAAAATCGATCTTGGCGAACGCATCGCGGGCGGCATCGGCATCGGCGAGCGTACCGCCCTGAGGCGAGAGGAAGTCGACCGCGAGCGCGTGGAAGCCGGCTACCGCAGCCCGTCGGGTGACATCCTCGATGTGCGGATTGGTGCCGCGGTTCTCATGAACGACGATGACGGCGCCAATCTTGCCCGCCCCTTTCGGCCGCGCTTCATATGCCTTCACCGCGCCCGACTTGCCCGGAAAGGTCACGCTTTTCGTCTCCACGCGCGCATCGTTCTCGGCGATCATGGCCGCCTTGGCGTAATGGGCGCCGAGGAGCGGCAGCACCGCCGACGCCGCCAGCGTGCCGCCGGCGAGGACCGCCAGGCGTTCCATGAAAGTCCGGCGGTCGATCACGCCATGCGTGAACGAATCGTACAGATAGACGATGTCTTGCTTAATCTCGGTCATCGGGTCCCCCAATCAGGTTGCGTAGTCACTTCCCATCCGGTCCAGCAGCCGCCGCAGGGCCGGCCACTCGGTCTCCCCACGCGGCCGCCCGAAATCGACGAACTGCTGCGCAGTCTTTTCGCACACGTCCGGCGGCGGCAGGTGCAGGGGCCGCCCGGTCGAGAGCGCCATGATCTGTGAACGACACGCCTGCTCCAAATCATCCATGACCGTATAAGTTTCACCCACGGTTCGCCCAGCTACCACGACGCCGTGGTTGCGCAGGAACATCACTTTGTGGTTACCGAGGCCGTGGGCAATCTTGGTTCGTTCGTCCGCCGCCGCCTGGGTGGCGAACCCCTCATAGTCGACAAATCCGACGCGATTGTAGAACTGCAGGGAGTGCTGGCTGACCGGCAACACGCCCTCGGCCAAGGCCGAGACAGCCACTCCCGCCGGCGAGTGATGGTGGATGACGCAGCGCACGTCGGCGCGGGCATCGAGTACGGCGCTGTGGATGACATAGCCCGCCGGGTTGACGTCATAGGGATTGTCGGGATCCATTTTGTTGCCGGCCCGATCGATCCGGACCAAATTCGACGCCGTGACCTCGTCGAACAACAGGCCGACGGGGTTGAGCAGAGAGTTCCCGTCGCCGCCGGGAACGCGCGCCGAGACGTGCGTGTTGATGCGATCGGTCATGGCGGCGTGGTGCATGAGGCGATAGACGGCGGCCAAGTCGCACCGCACCTCCCACTCCTCGGGCGAGACCTTGTTTTTCAGGCTGAAGCGACGAACCTTGAACGGCGCGGACGACATGGTCGAACCTGTCTGGCGAGGGAGGCGGCGGCCAGGATACGGCCCGGCGCCGCGGCGCCTCAAGGAGCGTCGGCGTTGCTTGGCCCCGCCTGCCTACCTAAAGTGGCCCGAGGCACCTGCAATCGAGGACCACCGCCATGAGAAAAGCGACGCTTGGACCCATCATCGGCGGCACGATCACCGCGGCGGACGTTGACCGGGTATCGGCACCCTACGTCCAACACTTGGGGTATCGCATCCTCGACCGTGGCACCGTCTCGGCGACCCACGCAACCGTGTGGGGGTGCCCTGCCCAGGCCGGCGCCCGTTTCATCGTCATGGGACCGGCAAGCGGCGAACGGCAGTTCATCCGTCTCATCGAGGTACCGCCCTATCCCGGCCACAAGGCGATGACGACGTTCGGCTGGCATTCGCTCGAAATTGCGGTGGCCGACGTCGACGCGATCCCACCCCGCCTCAAAGGAACTCCGTGGAAAATCATCGGTGACCCGCACGACCTCGGCGTCGGCTCGAACACCAATGCGCCCAAGGGGTCGGCGATTCGCGCAATGCAGGTTCTCGGCCTTGCCGACGAGGTTCTCTACCTCACCCAGATTCCGACCGACGGGTCGCGGCCGCATCTGCCGAACGCCAAGTCGTTCATCGACCGCATCTTCATCGTCCCCCTCGGGGCGCCGTCCATGGACAAGGCCCGGCAGTGGTACCTCGATCACTTTGCCAACGTCGAGAAAGGCATCGAAGCGCGCAACATTCCGCTCACGCTGGTCACCCAGGCCATGGGGCTGCCGAACGACACCAAGATGAGCATCTGCACGATCAAGTTTCCCGGCCAGACGCTGATCGAAATCGACGATTATCCCTCGGCCGGGAAGCCGCGGCCGCGACACGTGAATTCGTTGCCGCCGGGGATCGCGACGATTTCCTTTGCCGTCGATTCGCTCGATCGCGTTAGCCTGCCCTTCGTGGCCACGCCCCGCGTCGTCGACGACGCGCCCTATCGCGGCAAGCGCGTTGGAGTGGTGGTGGGCGCGGCGACCGAACTCCTCGAGCTGGTCGAGGGCTGAGCGACCACCGTGACCACCGCCAACGGCAAACTCGGCCGCAGCGTCGCCGCCACCATGGCCGTCCCTGATTTCGACGCGACCCTGGCGGCCTATCGCCGCTATTTCGGATACGAGTTGCGCGCGGAAGGGACGGTAGCGCCCGCGTTGGCGGAGTCCTGGGCCGCTCCGGCGGTCGGCGGCCAACGCTTCGCCATCCTCGGGCCGGCCAACGGCAAGGACGTTTTCATCCGCCTCGTCCACGGCCCGCATCCGCCGACCTATGTTTCGCTACGCACCTCCGCTTGGGCAGCGATCGAGATTGCCGTCGCCGACGTCGACCGTTTGGCCGCCGATCTGCGCGGGTCGCCCTTCACGACGGTCGGTGCACCGCGCGACATCGCCATCGCCGGCGCGGCCATCCGCGCCATGCAGGTGCGCGGGCCGGCCAACGAGATTCTCATCTTCACCCAAATCATGTCGAGCGCCCCGGACCTGCCGCTGCCAACGGTAACGACGGGCGTCGATCAGATTTTCGTTGCCGTGCTGGGGTGCAGCGATTTCGAGCGGGCCAAGGATTTTTACGGCAACAAGTTTCTGACGCCGACCGGACCGGACCTCCAGGCGCTCCTCCACTTGCTGAGCGAAGCCTTCGGCCTCGATCGGCCGACCAAGCACACCCTGACGACACTCGCCCTGCCCGATCGAACTTTTCTGGAGCTCGACGAATATTCCGAGGCGGCGGTGCGCCGGACGGCGGTACCGGGATTCCTGCCGCCGAGCGTGGCGCTGATGACGTTCGAGCATCGCGGCACGCTCGACGATCTGCCCCTCTATTCCTTGGCCGAACCGACGGCCTACGCCGACAAGCCGTACTCGGGCCGCCGCCAAGTCACGTTCTATGGCGGAACCGGGGAGATGATCGAGTTGATCCAGGCGGCGGCCTAGTCCCTCACCGGGCGGCCGCCGGGGACGCTACGCTCGCCGCCAGCCAAGCCGTTTTCCATCCCGGGAGGAACCCATGCGCACACCGTATTTGTGGACAGCCGGCGCCGTCGTCGCCTTCGCCGCCATGACGTCGGCATTTGCGGCGGAGAAGACCCTGAAAATAGGCGTCGGCGCCATGCCGCCATTCAAAGGAAACGCCTACTCGGGCAACGGGCCTCCCGGCGTGTTTCTGTGGAACGCCCTGCACGACACCGTCACCGATATCGATGACAAGGGCAACGTGCAGCCAATGATTACGGCGAGCTGGCAGAACATCGACCCGACGACCTGGCGGTTCGTGGTCCGGCCCAATGTGGCGTTTCACAACGGCAAGACCGTCGATGCCCGCGCCATTGTCGATGAACTCAAATTCCTGAGCGGCGATCAGGGCAAGACGTTCTCGGTGAGCCGCAACATCATCAACGCCGGGATCCTTTCGGCGACCGCCGTCGACCCGATGACGGTCGAGATCAAGACGAGCCGTCCCAACCCGATTATTCCCACCAATATTTCGATCCTGCCGGTGTTCGAACCCGAGCATTTTGCGGCAATCGGCATCGAGAAGTTTGCGTTGGAACCGATCGGTGCGGGACCGTTCAAGGTCGAGCGTTGGACGCCCACCGGCGCCATCCTCGCCCGCCATGACGCCTATTGGAAAGGCAAGCCGAAGCTCGACAAGATCGAGTTCATCGAGATTCCCGAGGGACCGGCGCGGGTGCAGGCGCTGGTGTCGGGACAGATTGACGTCGACAACGCCGTGACGCCCAATGCCTTCGACATGGTGAAGAAAGCGGGCGGCCGGGTCGACGATTCGCCGGCACCGCGCGTCATGGGCATCTCGCTGCTCTCGGGCGGACAGAAGGACGGCCGCGGGGCGAAGACACCCTTTGCCGACAAACGGGTGCGCCGGGCGGTCAACTTGGCGGTGAACCGCGAGCCGATCATCCAAGGGATCCTCGGCGGCCTCGGTCGGCCAGGCACTTCGGCGGCCACCAGTGCCAGCTATGGCTTCGTCGACCTGCCGCCCTACCCCTATGACCCCGCCGAAGCGCGGCGACTGCTGAAAGAGGCCGGCTACGAGAACGGCTTCAAGTTCATGGTGCAGGCGACGGTGACCGACCCCTCGCTCAAACTGATGTACGAACAGGCGGTCAACGACATCAACAAAAACACGCCGATCAAGGCCGAGTTGCAGGCAGTCACCTTCGCCGTCTGGCTGCAGCACTACCAGCAGGGAACCTGGGAAGGGAACGGGTTCGGGTTCGGCTATTTCCTGGCGCCCGAAATGGACGCGCAGGCCGCCTTCAACGGCGCCTCGTGTGATAAGAAACCCGAGGTGTCGATCTACTATTGCGATCAAGAGGAATACAAGCTTCTGAACCAGGCCAAGGCCGAGTTCGATCCGGCCAAGCGGAAGGCGCAATTGGCCGACCTTCTCAAGATGCACTACGCGAACTCGCCCATCCTGGTGCTGATCGAAACGCGCGACACGATGGGCGTCGCCAAGCGGGTCAAGAACTTCCGGAACGTCAATCTGAAGATCAATTACAACGAGATCGATCTCGACGGTTGATCACGCTATCCCGCCGCGCGGTCGGTCAGACCGCGCGGCCTCTCCGGCGGGGCTAGGCGACGGCGCGCAAGCCGCGACGCCCGAGACAGGCGGCCGCACAGGCGTCGAGGATGGCATCGGCGTCGATGCCATAGGTCCGATAAAGGTCGGGGATGTCGCCCGACTGGCCGAAGTGATCGACGCCGAGCGGATAGACGCGCAGGCCGGACACCGAGCCGAGCCACGACAACGTAGCCGGCGCCCCATCGAGGACGGTCACCAGCGCCGCGTCGGGCGCGAGCGCCGACAGCAGGCGCTCGACGTGGGAATGGGCGTGCGCGCCGGTGGCCGCCGCGGCGAGGCCTGCCCGCCAGCCCTCGTGCAAACGGTCGGGTGAGGGAACGGCTAGAAGACCGGCGCCGGGAATGTCTTCGAGAATCTGGCGATGCGCATCGACCGCCTCGGGTGCCATGGCACCGGTGTAGACGATCGCCAGCGGCGCGCCGCGGGAGGGCGCCACCTGCCAGTAGGCGCCCTTCAGCACGTCGGCGGCGATCGCCGCAAAATCGCGTTCGGCCTGCTCGATCTGTCGCGTCGAGAGGCGCAAATAGACCGACCCGCCGTCGGCCTCCTGCATATGTCCGAAGCCCCAGTGCATGATGGCGGCGAGCTCGTCGGCATAGGCGGGGTCGAACGACGCCAGTTTGGCCTGGCCCATGCCGATCAACGGTGTCGAGATCGATTGATGGGCGCCGCCTTCGGGTGCCAGCGACAAGCCCGAGGGCGTCGCAACCAGCATGAACCGCGCGTCCTGGTAGCAGGCATAGTTGAGGGCATCGAGGCCCCGCATGATAAACGGATCGTAGAGCGTCCCGATCGGCAGCAGGCGGCGGCCGAACAGCGGACCGGCCAGGCCAGCGGCACCAAGCAACAGAAAGAGGTTGTTTTCAGCGATACCCAGTTCGAAATGGTGGCCGGCGCTCGACATCGACCATTTGAGCGGCGACAAGACGTTTTCCTCCTTGAACAGATCGGGCCGCTCGACCCGGTCGAAGATGCCGCGCTGGTTGATCCAGGCGCCGAGATTCGTCGACACCGAAACGTCGGGCGACATCGTGACGATGTGCGCCGCCAACTCCGAATCACCGCGACCGAGATCGTTGAGGATGCGCCCGAAGGCCTCTTGCGTCGCCATCTTCTTGCTGCTCGGTGTCGGAAGCGCGGCGGGCACGGCCACGACCGGCGCCGTGCGCACGCGGTCGGCGCGGCCGGCGAACGGCACGCGCTTGAGGAAGGCCATGAGTTCCTCGCGCGGCCGATCGAGACCGGCGAACGGCTCCCATTCCTCGCCCGGCGCGATATGGAAAGCGCCACGAAAGGCCTGCATCTGGTCCTCGGTCATCAGGCCGGCGTGATTGTCCTTGTGTCCGGCAAAGGGCAAGCCGCGCCCCTTGACGGTGTAGGTAATGAAGCAGTTGGGACGCTCCGGATCGATCGCACGGAAACCCTCGAGCACCGATTCCACGTCGTGTCCGGCGAGGTCGGTCATCAGGTCGTAGAGACCGGCATCGTTATAGTCGTCGAGCAACGCCTTGATGCCGCCGACGTTGCCGATTTCGTCCTTCAGGTGCGCGCGAAAACCCTTGCCGCCCTTGTAGGTCAGCGCCGAGTAAAGTGAGTTGGGACAGTCGTCGATCCATTGGCGCAGCGCGTCGCCGCCCCGCTTCTCATAGGCGGCGTGTAGCTTCTTGCCGTATTTAAGGGTGATGACGTTCCACCCGGTGGTGCCGAAAATATCGCCGAAGCGGCCAAACAGACGATCCGACACCGTCGAATCGAGACTCTGGCGGTTGTAATCGATGAACCACCAAAGGTTACGAACGTCATGCTTCCAGCCTTCGAGCAACGCCTCGAAGACATTTCCCTCGTCCAGTTCGGCGTCGCCCATCAGCGCCACCATGCGGCCAGGCCGCTCGCCCGGCGGCAGCATCTTCTTGGTCACGAGATAGTCCTGCACCATCGACGCGAACAAGGTCTCGGCAACGCCGAGACCGACGGAGCCGGTCGAAAAGTCGACCCCCGGCGTGTCCTTGGTGCGCGACGGATAGCTCTGCGCCCCACCGAGGGCACGGAACCGTTGCATCTTGTCGAGCGACTGACGCCCGAGCAGATACATGATCGCGTGGTAGACTGGGCTCGCGTGCGGTTTCACCGCGACGCGATCCTCCGGGCGCAATTCGTTGAGATAGAGCGCGGTCATCAGCGTCACTAGCGAAGCCGACGATGCCTGGTGACCGCCCACCTTCAGGCCGTCTCGACTTGGCCGGATGTGGTTGGCGTGGTGGATCATCCAGGTCGAAAGCCAGAGGACCTTCTTTTCGAGGGCCTTCAGGCAGGCGAAATCCTGCGGGCTAATGCCGGCGACGGTGTTGGGGGCAATGGACATGGGGCGGAACTCGCGGCAGGGAACCAGCCCGGATGCTACCAAGCCCTCCCGACCAGGAAGTTGCAAAAATGCCGTAATTTTTGATTATTGTGCAACAATATGCGAAATGACTCATGTATTGCGCAACAAAATGGAACTGCGACTCCTCGATACGATCGACTTGAAGATCCTGGCCGCGCTGCAGGCACGGGCGCGTCTTTCCAACGTCGAGCTGGCCGATGCGGTGGGCTTGTCGCCGTCGGCGACGTTGCGGCGGGTGCGCGAGCTCGAGGAACGGGGCGCGCTCAGCGGTTACGTCGCTCTGGTCGATCCGAGCGCCCTCGGCCTCGGCGTGTCGGTGATGGTCAACGTCACGCTCGAGCGCCAGGTCGAGACGGCGCTGCAGGTCTTTGAGGACCGTATTCGCGAATGGCCGGAGGTCATGGAGTGTTATCTCATGACCGGAGACGCCGACTACTTGTTGCGCGTCGTCGTTCCCGACCTGCCCGCCTACGAGCGCTTTCTCATGGACCGGCTGACGCGCGTTCGCGGCATTGCGAGCATCAAGTCGAGTTTCGCGCTCAAGCAGATCGTCCACCGTACCGCCCTGCCCATGGACCACCTGGCCGCCAACAAGATTACCGCGCGCTAGACCAGCGACCAGGCGATTCCGAGCGCGGCACTGGCGCCGAGCGTCGGGATCATGCCGACCCGGTAGCGCAGCATCGCCACCATTGCCGACACGGCCAGCACCAGGGCTGCCGGCTGCAGCGTCGCCCATACCGGCCACGGAACGGCGAGATGCAGCGCCGACCATTCCGCCGACGCGACTACCGCGAAGACGACATGCAGGGCGAACCACAATGTCAAATTGAGGATGCCCCCCCCCACCGCCGCGGTGATCGCCGTCAACGCCGAGTTGAGGGCCGGCCGGCCGCGCAGGACCTCCATGTAGGGCGCGCCGACAAAGATCCATAGAAAACTCGGCACGAAGGTGACGTAGGTCGTGAGGCCGGCGCCCAGTACGCCGGCAAGCCACGGATTAAGACCGCTGTCGGCCCGGAACGCGGCGAGGAAGCCGACAAATTGCGTCACCAGGATGAGCGGACCCGGCGTCGTTTCGGCGAGTCCAAGGCCGTCGAGCATCTCACCGGGCGCCAGCCAACCGAAGGACTCGACGGCCTGCTGCGCGACATAGGCCAGCACCGCATAGGCGCCGCCGAAGGTGACGGTGGCCATGATGCTGAAGAAGCCGGCGATGTCGGCGAAGACATGATCGCGGCCGAGCAGGCCGATGACGAGCGCCACCGGAACAAGCCAAAGCGCCAGCCACAGCGCCGCCGTCGCGGCGGTGCACGCCAGCGTCGGGTAGGAGGCCGACACGGATGGCGGCGGGGCGACATTGGGCGCCTGACGCCAGACTAGGCCGACGATGGCCGCCGCGACGACAACCAGCGGAAAAGGAACGCCGAAGGCGAAAATCGCCAGGAAGGCGGTCGCCGCTATCGCCCATTGCAGCGGCCGCTTCAGCGCCCGGCGGGCGATGCGCAGCAACGCCTCGACCACGACCGCCAGCACCGCGGCTTTGATGCCAAAGAATGCCGCCTGCACCAGTGGCACCTGATGCAAACCGGCATAGAGCGCACTCAGGACGAGGACCACTACCGCACCCGGCAGCACAAAAAGAATACCGGCCGCCAGGCCGCCGCGCAGCCCGTGCAACAGCCAGCCGACATAGGTAGCGAGTTGCTGCGCCTCCGGCCCCGGCAACAGAGTGCAAAAATTGAGTGCGTGCAGATAGTGCGCTTCGTCAATCCACTTCTTCTCGTCGACGAGAATGCGATGCATCAGGGCGATCTGGCCGGCCGGCCCGCCGAAGCCGAGACAACCCACCTTGAGCCAGACCCCGAGCGCCTCGCGGAAGGAGACGTCAGCCGCCATGGCGGCACAATTCCCAGGGACCGTCGTGCCACTCGAGCAGCGTCATCCGCGCCGCGTTGGCCGTACGGCTGCCGCCATGCACGCCATAGGCCGGATTGAACAGGAAGCACCCCGATTTGAGTGGACTGGGATCGCCGACCACGTGGTCGCGGGACAGGCAGAGAATCTCTTCGTTGCACGGATGGTACTCGGCCCCTTGGCCGCTGACCCCGGCGGGAACGGTCAGGTAGCGCGTGTCGGCGCCGGTCGCCGGGTCTTGCCCCAGGACGCGCCGGATGACGCCAGTGGGTCGCCCATCGACGAGCGACAGCGTCACCGCGACGTCATTGGGATGCAACGCGGCGATCGCACCGGCGACCGGGGCGACCGGGCGCTCGGCCTTTTCGAAGCGGGGCGGGCCATTGAAAATGCGCAGCAGCCGGACCGACGAACGCGCCCGCCACGCGAATAGATGGCCGGAGGGATCGAAGAAAAACGAGCCGGGCGGGATCGGGCTGGAGCGACCGTCGAAGGCACCAGCGATCAGGTAGCCCTGGTGGCCGGCAGCGGGCACCAGCGCCTCGGAGGACCACCCGCGCGGCCACTCAACGATAGCGCTGCGCAACGCGCCGTCGTCGGTCTGCCGAAGAATCCGCATCCGCCCACCGGCGGATAACCCGGGAAGGAGGAGCGGCTGCCACGGTAGACGGGCCGTATCGACGAGCGTGGAAACCTCGAAGCGCAGGGACGGCATGCCCGAATCTGACCCGAAGGCGCGCCAAAGTCACTATCGCCCGAGTACCCGGCCGGCCGGCCGGCCTGGCGCGAATGCGGGCGAGCAAGGCGTCGTACACCGTCATCCCCTTGCCGATCACCGTATGGTCGTCGGCAAACAGAATCCCCAGACCTTCCGAAATGGCGAGCAGTCCGGCCGATTCCGGGGCGAGATCCGGGCGACCGGTGTCGGCGCCGCGGACGATCCGGGCAAGTTCGTGCAGCGCCGGGTCGCCCAGTCGATATTTGCCGAGAAAGGCGTCGAACGAACAAAGTTCGCCGACGTGGCCGAGTTCGACCCCGGGCACGTCGAAGGGAATGGCATCCTCACGCGCGGCGGTGGCCAAGACCTCGGCGCCCGGGACGAACAGGAACTCGGCCACCGGGTCGATGAAACGTTGAATGAGCCAGGGGCAGGCAATGCGGTCGATCTTCGGCCGCGAACGGGCAATCCACTTCATGGCAGAACCTCCGTCGGTCGCCCGGGTCGGGCACGACACGGCGCCGAACCCTCCCCGAGCGGGGAAAGGCAGCGCTTGGACGGAAAGCCGTCTGGAAAAGCCGGGCGTCTACCAGAGGCCCGACACCATCATGATACCCCCAAAGCCATGCGGCGGTCACAGCCTCCGAATCGGCTAAACTCCGACACAGGGGAGGAACCATGGCCATGCGGCTGCCGTTGACCTATGCGGGGTGCGACTATTGGGATCGGACGCGAGCGCTGATGGACGGCTCGGTCCGGCCGGCCGGTCTAGACCTCACCTACATCACCGGCTACCCACGCGACCTATTTCGTCGCATGGCGCAATATGCCGAATTCGACGCCGCCGAAATGTCGATGTCCACCTACATCGCCATGATCGCCAGCGGTGACACTCGTTTCATCGCCATTCCGGTTTTTCCGTCGCGCAACTTCCGCCACAGCTACCTGTTCGTCAGCGACCGCGCCGGCATCGCCACGCCGCCCGACCTCAAGGGCAAACGCGTCGGCGTGCCCGAATATCAGATGACGGCGGGGCTGTGGATCCGCGGCTTCCTGCTGCACGACTACAGCATCGCCGCCGGCGACATCCGCTGGTTCCAAGGAGCGATGGACGAGCACGGCTATGACGAACGCTACAGCTTGACGCTGCCGGCCGGCATTTCCCTGACGACGCTGGCGCGGGGACAGGCGCTCGAGACGATGCTGGCGCAGGGCGAACTCGATGCGCTGATCATGGCGGCCCGCCCGCGCCTGTCGGACGGCGAGGGCGTCGTCCGGTTGTTTCACGATTACGTCGCCGTCGAGCAGGACTATTACCGGCGCACCGGCCTGTTTCCGATCATGCATACGGTCGTCCTCCGCCGTGACCTGTATGAGCGTCACCCGTGGATCGCCACCAGCCTCTACGAGGCGTTCGAGCTCGCCAAGCGCGCCGGGCGCGACCGTATCCGCGTTACCGGCCCGCTCGCCGTCGCCTTGCCGTGGCTGCCGGCCCATCTCGAGGAGATCGAACGGCTGTTCGGCGGAAAGGATCCGTGGGCCTACGGCATCGAGGCCAACCGCCGCGTCCTCGAGACGATGGTCGGCTACGCCGTCGAGCAAGGTCTTGCCGCGCGGACCGTGAGGCTGGACGAGCTGTTCGCGCGCGAGACCTTCGTCGCCCCCGCCATCGGCCGCATCGCCTAGGTTCCGGCCAGCCCAGGTGCCGCGCTCGCCGATATTGCCCCCGGCCCCTTAGCTCTGCAGGGTCTTCTCTAGGCTGAGCGCATAATAGATCAGGAACTCGTCCTGCCCGCTGCCGGCCGAAACGAGGATCGAGGTCGGCAGCCCTTGCGGGTCGTTTCCGGTCGGCAAGGCAAAGCCGGGCAGGTTGAAAAAATTGCCGATCATCGTGTTGCGCAGCACCAGCGAGTTCGTCGCCATGAACCGTTCATCGTCGGCTTCGAGCGGCGCCACCTCGGGGGCAACGATGGCGCAGCTCGGCATGGCCAGGAACGCCGCCCCTTTGAGCGTTGCATTCAGCTCCGCCTGCAAGGCACGCCTCGCTTCATGAATGGCGATCAGGTTGACGGCGGCCACACCGCGCCCGCTTTCGATACGGCGCACGACGCGGCGATCCATTTGCGCGCGGGCCGGACCGTCGACAAGGTCGCGGTGCACGTAATAGGCCTCGAGCGGCGGCAGTGTTCCAAACCGCTGGTTGACCTCGAGCATCCGGTCGAGAACCAGCAGCGGCCGGCGGTCGATTCGCACGCCAACCCGGGCGAAGCGCGCGAGAGCGGTCTCGAAATTGGCGGCGACCCCCGCATCGGCGTGATCGAGGACGATGTTGGTCGGCACGACCAGCGTCAGATCGCCGAGGCCGGCAGCGCGCGGCACCACCACCAGGTCGCGACGGAGCGCCCGATCGAGGAGCACGCAGTCGCCCACGCTCTTGGCGATCGGGCCAACGGTGTCGAGCGTCATCGACAACGGCTGGATGCCCGTCTTGTCGACGTGGCCCTCGGAGGGCTTGTACCCGACCAGGCCGTTGAACGCGGCTGGCACGCGAATTGATCCGCCGGTGTCGGTGCCGATCGCCACGGGCACTAGGCCGGCGGCAACGGCGACCGCCGAACCCGACGAAGAACCGCCCGGCGCGCGCATTCCATCGAACGGGTTCCTTGGTGTCCCGAAATGGGGATTGAGGCCGAGGCCCGAGAACGCAAATTCCGTCAGATTGGTCTTGCCGATCGTCACCATGCCCGACAGGGCGGCATTGGCGACCACCGGAGCATCCTGGTCCGCCGGCGCCCGTTGCCGGTGGAGCGCCGCACCGCAGGTCGTCGGCGTGCCGCGAACGTCGATGAGATCCTTCCACGCCACCGGCACCCCGTCGAGCGGTCCGCGGGGCCGCCCCTCGGCATGGCGCTTGGCCGACTCCATCGCCTCGGCGCGCGCGCGCTCGGCGGTCACGGTAATGAACACGCTGCGGTCCGCGTACTGGGCGATGCGATCGAGAAAATATTCGGTGATGTCGACGGCATTCAGCCGGCGTTCGAGCAGCCCACGACCGAGCGCCGCCGCCGTCAGTTCCGCAATTTCGGGTTTGGTCGACACGGAAAACACCTGCAGGCGCGCCCGACAACGCCTATGCGACACCAAGGCAGGACGACGATAGCACGGCCCACGCGCGGCTGTCGGCCCGATTGCGGCGATGCCATACTTACGGGCCCGACACCGGAGGAACGCGCATGACCTTACAAATCCCAGCCGCGGCGGCGACCCGGCCGCTGTCCCGCGAAGACCTCGCCAGCGGGACCGGACTGGAGGTGTTGCAGCGGATGATCGACGGCCAGCTGCCGGCGCCACCCGCCTCGGCCCATCTGCAGTTCGTGCTCACCGAAGCTTCGCAGGGCCGGGCGGTTTTCGCGGGCATGCCCAACCTGAACATGTACAACCCGCTCGGCGTCGTACACGGCGGCTGGGCGGCGACGATCCTCGACTCGGCAATGGCCTGCGCGGTGATGTCGGGGCTTGCCGCCGGACCGGCCTACGCCACGGTTGAGTTCAAGGTAAACCTCGTGCGCGCGATCCGCGCCGACAGCGGACCGGTGCGGTGCGAGGCAACGCTGCTCAGCCTCGGCAGTCGCGTGGGCACGGCGGAAGGGTGATTGATCGACGCCGGGGGACCGTCTGCTGGCCCACGGTATGGAGACATGCCTCATTTTTGCGCTCGACGCCCGCTAGCGCGGTCGCGCGGGCGCTCCGCCACGCGCTAGGATGACGCCCTCGCCGCGCGGGCCCAGGCTCGCCCATCCGTCACCAAGGGAGGACTCCATGGTTATCGACTATCGTTGCTACACGTTCCGGCCCGGCACCGTTCCCACTTTCTTGCAGCTTGCCGAAAGCGAAGGCGTCCCGATCCAAAAGCAGATCCTCGGCAACTTCATCGGCATGTTCCGCACCGAAATCGGCAACGTGAACCAGGTCATCCACATGTGGGGCTATGACAACGTGCTCGAGCGCGAACGTCGGCGCGCGCTAGTCGCCGCCAATCCGACCTTTCAGACCTACGTCAAGAAAGCGCGGGAAATGATCGTCGAGCAGGATGTGCGACTCTTGGTCCCGGCTCCGTTCTCGCCGGATCTGAGCAAACTATAGCGGCACGATCCTCCGCGCCCGACCCGCCATCCCGACAACGAGACGAGGAGAATATCCGATGAAATTGGTGTTCACCCCCAACCCCGAATACATTCACAAGGTCCACGTCGTCGCCTACGAAGCAGGCATCCTCGACCGCCTGCGTATGGAACGCCAGGTGCCCTTCGACGAGGACACCGAGATCTGGAAATTCAATCCGCTCGGCAAGGTGCCCGCTTTCATCATGGACAACGGCAAGCCGCTGTACGGCGGCCTGGTGATTTGCGAATACCTCGACTCGTTCAATAAGAAGGCGCCGCTTTTCCCCAAGGACGAGACGCGCTGGCAGGCGTTGCGCCAGATGGTCACGGGCGACGGCCTCTTTGATGCGACGACCCTCGTGCGCGTCGAGTCCTGGCGCGACAAGAAGGACTGGAACCTGAAATACATGCGTCGGGAACGGCGCAAAATCATGGGGGCGTTGCGCCTACTCGATCAGGACGCCGGCGACTGGCTGAAACAACCCAATGTGTTTCACATCGGCCATGTGTGCACGGCCGGCGCCCTTTCGTACCTGTCGCTGCGCAACCCGATCCTCGACGCCAAGCTCGAACCGGGCGACGAGAGCTTCGATTGGCGCAAGGCGTCGCCGACCTTGGCCAAATGGTACGACAGCGTCCTGCCGCGGCCGTCGCTGCAGTTCCGGCTATCAAAGGAAGAAATCGGTAAGTACCCGCTGAAGAGGTAGACCGCCGTCACCCACCCGGCGGAAGGCGCCACAGCGGCGCCTTCCGCCGGGTGGGGCGATCGCCTCAGGCCAAGTCCTTGGTCCAGCCGCCGTCGACGATGATCGATCGCCCGGTCATGTAGGAGCAGGCATCCGAGCACATGAAGACGATCGGCCGCGCCATTTCCATGGCATCAGCGATCCGGCGCATCGGGATCTGTTTCATGAACTCGCGTTCGAAGGCTTTCACCGATTGTCCGGTGCCGGCCGACAGGCCGGCCATCAGGCGGTGCCAATGCTCCGTCCCTGTCGGTCCGGGCTGCAGCGCATTGATAACGATGCCGTCCTTGATGATCTCTTCCGACAATCCCTTGGTGAATGACAGCAGCGCCGCATTCGTGCTCGCGCCCGGAAGCAGGCGCGGATGCGGCTGGCGCCCGGTGTTGCCGGTGACGTTAACGATGCGGCCGTAGCGTTGCCGGCGCATCGCCGGCAGCACGGCGCGAACCATGCGAACCGCGCCGAGGAATTTAAGCTGAACCGCGCGGTCCCACATCGCGTCGGTCACGTTCCAGAACACTCCCCCCTGCGACGATCCGGCCGAATTGACCAGGATGTCGATGCGGCCAAACACCTTCTCCGCGGCGGCCGCCACCCGCTCGGCCGGGCCGATGCGGCTCAGGTCGGCGGCGACACAGGCGACCTCCGTGCGATGGCGCCGGGCGAGGCGCTTGGCCAGCGCCTCGAGATGGCCGAGCGTGCGCGACACGAGCACAAGCCTGGCGCCCTCCGCCGCCAGCAGCTCGGCCGATGCCGCGCCGATTCCTTTGCTGGCGCCAGTAACGATCGCAACCTTGTCGCGCAAACCAAGATCCATTGACTTTCTCCGCGACGATGCGTTGCACCCTATCAACTTGCCGAGGGCGCGGGTATCGCCGAAGATGCCGGCATGGCGATCACAGTTCACCGGCTGGACGACGCCCTGGGGGCCGAGGTTCGCGGCGTCGATTTGGCGCAAAACCTCGACGCGACGACGTTTGCGGCGATTCACGCCGCGTTTCTCGAACACCTCGTTCTCGTCTTTCGCGACCAGCAGCTGCCACCCGACCGACACATCGCGTTCACCCGGCGTTTCGGCCAGCCCGAGATTCATATCCTCGAACAATTTCACCTGCCGGGCCACCACGAAATGCTCGTGCTCTCCAACAAGAAGCGCCCCGACGGCTCGCCGATCGGCCTCGAAGACGCCGGCCGCTACTGGCACACCGACGTGTCGTTCTGGCCGGTACCCTCGCTCGGCTCGCTGCTTTACGCCATCGAAGTGCCGCCCGAGGACGGCGATACCTGGTTCGCCAACCAGTACCAGGCGCTGATCGAACTGCCGACCGACTTGCGGATCGACATCAACGGGCGGCGGGCGCTGCATGCCCTGAACCGTCTCGTCGCGCCGAAATTCACCGACGAGCAATTGGCGCGCGTCGTTCCGGTGCCGCATCCGATCGTCCGGATCCATCCCGAGACCGGGCGCCGGGCACTCTATGCCGGCGCCTTCGCGATGGGGGTCGACGGGATGGCGGCGACCGCGGCCAAGACCCTGCTCGACCGCCTCTACCGCCACTGCGGCGACGACCGCTTCGTCTATCGCCACCGCTGGCGGGTCGGCGACCTGGTGATGTGGGACAATCGTTGCGTCCTGCACCACGCCACGTCCTTCGACCCGCGTCACACCCGCCACATGCATCGCACGACCGTCGTCGGCAGCATGCCGGTATGATCAGCGCGGACGCGGCAGCGTCATGAGCACCAGGTCCCACGCGCGATCGCCGAGTCGATAGGCCTCGGGCTCGGTGCCGTAGGCGACGAAACCGATGCAACGATAGGTTGCCAGCGCCGCCGCATTGGCGGCGACGACCTCGAGACGCATCGCCTGCACCGCCGGCTCGGCGAAGGCGCGCACCACAGCCCGGCGGATCAACTCGGTGCCGATGCCGTGCCGGCGATGGGCGGGCAAGACATAGAGCGAGACGATGCGGGCGAGATGGACGGTCTTGCGCAATTTCGAGGCGAGCAGACCGACTACGCCCACCAGATCTCCCGCGACAAAGGCGCCCAGCACCCCCGCCACCTCGCCCGGTTGCGCCATGACGGTCTCGAGGAACAAACGGGGGACCGCGTCCTCTTCCGGCAGGGTCATCAAGAACTGATCGGGATCGCTCGTCAGAGCCGCGCGGCGCAGCGCCCGAAAGGCCGCCGCATCGGCGGCGGCGAGCAGGCGGTAACGCAGGTCCGCGGCGCCGTCCACCACGCTGCTTCCTTTCTCGTCCCCCGCCACAGCCCGGGGGGCCCTACCAGCTAAAGTGGCCACCCGGTTAGCGCTTGTTGCCCGCCTGACGGGCCGCCGCCTCGCCAGCCAGGCGGCCGAGGTTGGTCGCCATCAGCAGGCCGGAGCCCGAGAGATAGCCCCAGTCGGAGGGACCGGAGAGGCCGCGGGCCGCGCCGCCGCCGGCAAACAGGTTGGGAAAGGACTGGCCGTTCCGGCGCAACACCCGGGCCTCCGTGTTTACCTCCAGGCCACCCTGGGTGTGGAACAGCGCTCCCATGATCTTGGCCATGTAGTAGGGCGCCGTCAGCGCCGGCTTAGTTGAAAAATCGCGGCCGAACTCGTCCTTTTGCTTCTTGCCGGCGACGGCGGCTAGCGTCGCCGCGAGCGCCGCGGCATCGCAGCCGATCACCTGCGCCATCTCCGCCGCCGAGTCATAGCGCTTGATTGCCCCCGCCTTGAGCGCCTCCTGATGGCTGTGCATCTGCAGGGCGACTTTCTGACAGCGTTCGTCCCAGATCGTCCATGCGACGTGGTCCGGCTGCCGCACGACGTTGAGCGCCTGTTCCGAATAGCCGGCGTTCTCGTTCGAGAAACGCTTGCCGTGCTTGTTCACCTGGAAGCCGCCCTCGGTGATCGACGGCCAACCGAGGTGAATGGCGTGCGGCGTGCACACCGCGCCATGACCCTGGAACGAACCCATGTCCTTGATCGAGGCGCCGAGCTCTTCGCCCCATTTGACGGCATCGCCCTGGTTGCCGACATGGCCGTGATAGTGCGCGTTGACGATGTCGGGGATGTATTTGGCGAGCATTTCCTTGCTGCCGCCGTAGCCATTGGAGGCGAGGATGAGTGCGTCGCAGCCGATGTCTTCCGTCTTGCCATCCGGGCGCGTCACCCGCACCCCGTGAATTCGGCGGCCCGCATCGGCGTAGAGATCGGTGACGTGGGCCGAGGTGGCGATCGGAATGCCGGCGGCCTCGACACATTGCAGGAACACGGTGAGCAACTCCGCTCCGAACCGGCTCGGGCTCGCATGCATGTGCGGCTTGCTGTGGCCCGGATAGCGAAAATCGAGGATGCACGAGAGCGGCATCTTGTAGACGTCGACCAGCCAGTCGACGGTCTTCGCCGACTCCGCGGCGATGTGCCGGGCAAGGGCGAGGTCGCATTCACCGTGCGCCTTGTTGATCAGGTCCTGGGCGAGGATTTCGGGCGTATCGTCGAGCAGGCCCGCCGCCTTCTGCCGCTTGGTCCCGGCCGCCGGGATCTGCCCACCGGACAGCGACGTATTACCGCGCGGCTTGGCATCGCGTTCGAGGATCATGACCTCTACGCCTCGTTCATGCGCCGCCAGGGCGGCGGTGCAGCCGCAGGCACCGGCACCAATGATCAGCACCGGAACCTTCACATCGAACTTCTTTCCCTCGGCCTTGAGCACCGGCATGTCGTTCCTCCCGCCCTTTGTCTAGTACCAGCGCGAGTTCGTGCTGGATTCTCATCCTACCCCCACGGGCGATCCGTCATCGTTAGGCGGGATTCGTTTGACACGATTCCCGCTCAGCGCTTATCCGTCAACAGGGTAATCGGGCGTCAACGGGAGAAAACCATGGCAAGGAAGACCAAGACGGTAGCGAGGGGCCGCAAGAGAAAGATCCTCGTGCTGGTGCCGTTTCCGATGAGCGGCGAGAACCTGGCGGCGCGTCGCGAGCAGAGCGAGAAACTGGACCTCGGGCCGGACGTCGAGTTCCATTACCGCCCGGTCAAGTGGGCCGGCACCAACTTTGTCGGGCCCTACGACTACGTCCTCGGCGATTTCACGATCCTCGAAGCCGGACTGTCGGCGCAGGATGAAGGCTATGACGCCGTCTGCATCGACACCATGAGCGACTCGGGCGTCGCCGCGCTGCGCGCCGTGCTCGATATCCCGGTGATCGGACCGGGCCGGGCAACCATCCTCACCGCGATGATGCTCGGTGACAAGTTCGGCATGCTGGTGATGTGGGAGCGCTGGCTCGGCCTCTACAAGAAGGTCATGGACGAGCTCGGCGTCTGGCACAAATATGCCGGCTACCAATCGATCGGCATCCCGCCCGATCGCTTCAGTCTGTTGGGCGGCGAGGAGAAGGTGGTGTTTCCCAAACTGCTCGACGCCGGCAAGCGCTTGATCGACGAGAACAAGGCCGACGTGATCATCCTCGGATCGACGTCGATGCATCAGGCGCACGGTTTCCTGGCCGAGCGGTTGCCGGTGCCGGTGATTAGCCCCGGCCCCCTCACCTATGCGCTGGCGCAAATGCTCTTGAATCTGAAGCTGGCGCAAAGCCGAAAAACCTATCCGCAGCCGGTCGCGCGCAGCGATGCCTACCTGCACACGATGCTCGACGCCGCCGCGGCGGCGGCCCGCAAGGGACCGAAGCTGGTCGGCGCCGAAGGCCTCAAGAAGGGCAAGAAATAGCGCGCGACCGGCGGCGCCGGCGCGGAACCCGAAGGAGAAAGACATGCCGAAAAAGAACCGGGCCCTGGTGCTGGTGCCCTTTGCCATGGACCGAAAGGGCGTCAACAACCGCCGCGCCCAGCTGAAGGCGGTGAAGCTCGGCCCCGACATCGAGTTCGATTATCGGCCGGTGACCGCGGGCCCGCAGATGTACATGAGCCCGCATGACTTCACGTTCATGGACATGGCGATCTTCGAAGCTGGGATGGATGCCGAGCGGGAAGGCTACGACGCTGTCTGCATCGACACCATGAGCGACTCCGGGCTCGATGCCCTGCGCGCCGTGCTCGATATCCCGGTGGTCTCACCGGGCAAGGCCTCGATGCTCTTCGCGCTGACGCTCGGCAACAAGTTCGGGCTGATGGCGGCGTGGGAGCCGGCCGCCATTCGAACCCAGAAGTTTGTCAAGAGCCTGGGCCTCGACTCCTTCTGCACCGGCGTCGAAATCTACGACGTGCCGCCCGACTACGTGAACCTGATGTCGGGCAAGGAGGACAAGACGCTGCCCAAGATGCTCGCCGCCTGTAAGCGCGCCGTCGACAAGGGCGCCGATGTCATGATCCTCGGCTCGACGACTATGCACCAGGCGCACGCCTATCTGGCCGAGCACCTGCCGATCCCGGTCGTCAATCCCGGCCCGCTTACCTACAAACTGGTCGAAACGATGTTAGCGATGAAGATATCGCACAGCCGGCAGCCCTATCCCAAGCCGCTGGTCGGCCACCAGGACGTGATCCACGCCATGTTCCAGCGGGCGGGCGAACTGATGAACAGCCCGACGCTCAAACTCAAGGAAGAACTGGCCAAGGCCAATAAGAAGAAACGGCGGCGCTAACGGCAACGGCGGCGGACAGATCTCAGGCGTTATCGCGACCGATCGGCTGCGAACCGGGCGCTACTTGATGCCCTGGATCACGAAGAAGTACTCGTCGCGGCCACGGTTGCCCTGCGGGTGACAATCGGCGCCTTTGGGCGAGGCACCGCCTTGGCTTGCGCGAGGTCCGCTGACTCGGGCTCCCCGCGAGTCGTCAGGTGACCGGCCGGGACAGCCCCCCGGTCCGGGCCAGCGCCTACCAGTGTGGGACAATCGGTCGCAATCGGGCGAAGCCATCCAGATTCAGTTTGTATGGGGCCGGACTTTGGCGTTGAATCGCGCCGCGTTAGGTGCCCTTGGGAAGCGCCATCACGCGTGTCGAAGGACGTGGACATGGATAGGCGTGCATCGCGGCGCGATGTGCTCCGGGGAGCGGTGGCAACGGCCACAGCGGGCGCGACGAGCGCCCTCGGCTTTCCTGCCTTCGGCCAAACCAACCAGACCGCCCGGCCGGCGAAGCTGATCGCCAGGTTTTCACGCGCGCTCGTCGTCGGCCTCAATGCCAATGCCGGCGATCCCTCCTATCAGTCGATGGCCGACGTTCCCAAGCTGATGCGCGACAAGCACGGCTTGGCGATGGAGTTCGACATCCATCCTGCCTCGACGCTGGGCACCGACCTGTCGCAGCTCGAAGCGGTGCAGTTGGGCCTAATCGACATCACCAGCAACACGACGTCGCAGTTCGCGGTGTTCGACGAGTCCTTCGTTTTCCTCGACCTGCCCTACATCATCGGCGGTTGGGACACGGCGTTGCGGCTGTTCAAGTCGGACCTGTGGAAGGAACAGGCGGCCGCGTTCGAGAAACAGGTTCCGGTCAAAGTGTTGCCCCCGGTCGGAGCCGGCGGCTTTCGCATGCTGCTCAATAATAAACGGCCGGTTCTGACCCCGGCCGATTTCAAGGGCCTCAAGGTGCGCACCACGCGTTCCGGTCTCGAGAAGGACCTGATGCAGGCATGGGGCGGCGAGGCCGTGCCCCTACCTTGGGTCGAGACCTATGACGCGCTCAAGCAGGGCACGATCGACGGCTTGCATACGCAGCCCATCTGGACCCATCGCTTCAAGATGTTCGAGCAGATCAAATATGCAACCGAGGTGCGCGCCCTGTTCACGGTTCAGTTGCAGGTGATGAACATCAAGACCTGGGAATCACTCGGCGAACCGTTCCAGAAAGCGTTCTTGGCCGCGGCCGGCGAGGCCGCCGACCGGGCCAATGCCAAGGATCGGACGCAGGAGATCGCCACCAAAGAGGAACTGAAGAAGTTGGGCGTCGAGCTCCACCGACCCGAACGGGACGATCTGACCCAGTGGCGGACCGCCGGTGAAAAGATCTGGGTGACGGCCGCGCCCCATATCGACAAGCGCGTTCTCGATGCCGCCATGCAGCTGCGCGAACCAGCGTAGAAGCGCCCATCATTACCCCGCTTCACCCAACCTCGAGCCCCGGTGGGCCGGCCCAACCGGTCCCGACGACGCGGTTGGCGTCGGTGCTGGGCGTTGGCGCGGGCCTCGCGCTCGCGAGTCTGCTTCTGTTGGCCGGACCGGCCGTTGCCCAGACGGCCATTTCGCTCTGTCTCGACGAGCGCGATCCAGACCGGAAAATCGAGAATTGCGATGCCGCCCTGCGCCAGGACCCCAACAACCTCCGCGCCTTGGCGGCCCGTGCCGCCGCCGAGCGGGCGGTGACCGACTTCGATGCGGCGATCCTCGACTGCAACCGTCTGATCGCCCTCGATCCGGGCAACTCCGTGTATCTGGTCGAGCGCGCTTACCTTTTCATTCAGACCCAGGAAATCGACGCCACCCTGCAGGACCTCAACGATGCGCTGCAGCTCGATCACCCGGATCCCGAGGTTCACTTCCGCGTCGGCCAGGGTATGGAGCAGGTCGGGCGCGCCGATTCCGCCATTCTTGCCTACCGGCGCGCCAGCAAACTCGCCCCGAACGAGCTGCGCTACCGGCGGCCGGCCGCCGACCTCCTTCGAGTCCAAGGTGATTTCGACTGCGCGCTGGTTGAGTACGACGCGATCATCGCGCGGTCACCGAACGACCCGGAAGATTTCACCGGCCGCGCCGTCATCCACTCCGAACGCGGCGAGTACGACTTGGCCATCCGCGACTTTCAGACCGCCGTGGCGCTGTCACCCGCGAGCGCCGACTACCACTCCAATCTGGGTGAAACCTACCGTCGGGCCGGCGACTACGCCGCCGCCATGGCCGCGCTCGACCGCGCCCTTCAGCTCGACCCGCAGAACGCTCCGGCCTGGAACAATCGCGGCCGCGTGTTCGTCGCGCTGGGCGAGTTCGACCGCGCGATTCAGGACCTATGACGAGGCGATCCGCCTCAGTCCGCGCCGTTTCCTCTATCGCGACAACCGCGCCGAGGCCGAACACCTGAAACAGGAAAAGGCCGCCCGCTAACGACCGTGGGCACGGCGTTCTGCTTTCGATCCACCGCCGGCCGGCGGTTTCGCCTATTTCTTGCCCAAGTCCAACCATACCCTGCGCTAGAGAACGTCGGCGCGGAGGGGCCCATGCGGCGAGCGATTCTGGTGGGTGCGTTGTGGTTGGCGAGCAGCCACGTTCTGGCCCAGCCCGCTCTGTTATTGTGCCTCGCCGAAGCGGACCCGGCGCGACGGCTCGATTACTGCGACGCCCATCTCCGACAGGAGCCCGCCAGCGTCAAGGCACTGGCCGCCCGCACCACCGCCCACCAGGCACTGCAGGACGTCGCGGCCGCGATCGCCGACTACAGCCGAGCGATCGCCCTCGACCCGAACAATCCCTCCTTGCTCGTCGAGCGCGCCCATCTCCTCCTCGACGCCAGGAAGTTCGACGAGGCTTATGGCGACCTCTACGACGCCGACGAGAGCGATCACGCCGACCCCGAGGTGTACTTCCGTCTCGGCGAAGGCTGGGAGAAACAGCGGCAGCGCTATTATGCCCTCGAGGCCCATCAGCGGGCGCGCGACCTCGCCCCGGGCGATCCCAAGTACCGGCGACCGATCGCCGACCTCCTCCGCCTGCAGTGCCATTACGACGAGGCGCTGGCGGAATATGACACCATCATCGCCCGATCGGTGGCGGACCCCGAGGATTGGAACGGCCGCGGCATCGTCCATGCCGAGCGCAAGGAGCACGATCTGGCGATCCGCGATTTTCGCCAGGCCATCGCGCTTTCTCCGACGACGACCGACTGCCACTCTAATCTCGGCGACGCCTATCGGCAGTCCGGCCAGAAGGATGCCGCGATGCAGTCGCTCGAGGAAGCGCTGCGCCTCGATCCCGATAACGCGGCCGCATGGAACAACCGCGGCCGTCTGTCCCTCGCCTTGCGTGACTTTTTCCGCGCGATCGAGGACTACGACCAAGCGGCCATGTTGCTCGACTATAAGGACAGCGGCATTCCACGATCGAACCAAAATATCGCGGAGCGACTGACGCGGGAGCAGGCTGAATGGCGGCCGGAGTTCGAGCAGGGGCGCCCCCTTCTCACTTCGCCGCGGACAAACCTCCATCGACGAGGAGCCCGATGCCGGTGACGTAGCTCGCCTCGTCGCTGGCGAGGAACAGCATCGGGCGCGCAATTTCTTCAGGCGCGGCATAGCGTCGGAGCGGCACGTGATCGACCCCGGCGCGGCCATCGCCGGCCAACGGGGCGGTCCGCCCCGGCGGCAACAGCATCGGTGTGTCGACCGGGCCAGGCAACACGGCGTTGCAGCGGATGTTCCAGCCGTTCTGGGCACAAAAGCGCGCCACCGTCTTGGTCCACTGCAGAATGGCCGCCTTCGAGGCGCCGTAGGCGCCGCGCACCGGCCAGCCCTTCTGCGCGGCGATCGACGACACGTTGACGATGGCGCCGCCACCCGCTGCCCGCATCGCCGCGATGACGCTGCGGCAGCCCAGCATCGTGCCTTCGGCATTGACTTCGTGAATCCAGCGCCAGGTCGCAAGCGTGAGGCGGTCCGGGTCCTGCGTCGGCGTCTCCGCCGGCAGCACGCCGTTGATACCAGCCACGTTGGCGAGTACGTCCACCTTGCCGTAGCGGCCCGCGACATGGGTCACCACCTCGGTCCAGCGCGCTTCCGAGCGCACGTCCTGCGCGAGGAACTCGACGTTGGGTCCCATGTCTGCCTGCCAAGCGTCGCCGTCGATGGCGGCGATGTCGGTAGCGACCACGCGGGCACCTTCGGCCGCGAACAGGCGCGCGGTGGCGCGGCCGATACCCGACGCCGCACCGGTGACGATGGCCACTTTGTCGCACAGGCGATTCATGGTCAGGCCGCCGACAAGCCGCCGTCGACGTACAGCTCGGTACCGGTGATGTAGCTTGCGTCCTCGCCGGCCAGGAACAAGATCGCCTGCGCCACCTCGGCGGGCTCGCCATAGCGGCCCATCGGCACATGCGGCGCTTCCCGCCCGCCTTGCCCGCCGCCGGTCAGCGGGCGGAACGTCGCCGTCTTGATCCCGCCGGGATGCAGCGAGTTGCAGCGGATCGCATCGCCTTGCCGGGCGCAATGGACGGCAAGCGACTTGGTGTATTGCCAGATCGCCGCCTTGCTGGCGCCATAGGCGGCGCTGTCCGGAACGCCGATTATCGCCGCCAGCGAGGACAGATTGATGATCGCCCCGCCGCCCGACTGGCGAAGCGCCGCCAGGGCGTGTTGGCATCCGAGCACCATGCCCTCGACGTTGACCTCCTGCATCTGCCGCCAGTGCGCGAGCGAAACATGTTCGGGATCGTGGCGGCCGGACGGAGCAGCGCCA
>SHVP01000008.1 GCA_009694165.1 Alphaproteobacteria bacterium | reverse complement strand
GAACAGATTCGCGGGGTAACGCTGTCGCCCGGGACGCTCGACATTCTGCTGGAGGCGGATTGGATCAAACCGCGTGGCCGGCGCAAGACGCCGGGCCGCCCGCTCACCTATGGGACGACCGACAAGTTCCTCGAACATTTCGATCTCGCGGCGGTTGCTGATTTGCCGGGGATCGAGGATTTGCGGTCGGCGGGTCTGTTGCGGGCCGAGCCACCGATTGAAATGTTGCGCGAAGCGGAAGAGGCGGCGATGAAGCGCAAGTTGGCGCAGGAGGGCCGGCTGCCCGACGAAGATGCGCTCGACGACGGCGATGGTGCCGAGCCGGAGACGGAAAGTCTCTTCGACGAGGGCCAAGCGCCCGATGCCGGTGGTGAGGGCCTTTCGCCCGACCGCAAGACCCTGCCCGCCGAGGACGAGGGGGAGGATTTTCCGGCGCGCTCATTCGAGCGCCAGGAACCGACGCCTCATGTCATTCCCGTTTTGGCCAAGGGGGCCGGCCAGGACCGCTGACTCGATCCGTAGCCCGTCGGCGCGGCGGCAAAACGCTGTCAAAGCGGGGCAGCCACCGGAGATTGCGCGGGCCTTTGATTCGTGTGGTCTGACGACCATATGAGAGAACGGAGTCGCCGCCGGCCCGCTGTTTGCGCGGGGGGGCGTGATCTGCGATGATCCGGCCCTTTCGCGGGAAGGACCCCGCCCAGTTGGAGACGCCTCGATGGGAAGTTTGAGCATCTGGCATGTGGTGATCGTCGTGGTCGTGGTTGTGCTTCTGTTTGGGCGCGGCCGAATCTCGGGTGTCATGGGCGACCTCGCACAGGGCATCAAGAGCTTCAAGCGCGGTATGTCCGAGGATCAGGCGAAGACAGGGGACGCTCCCAAGCCCCTGACAGTCGACGCCAAGGCCGAGACCGTTAAGGACGGTAGCGCCGCGACCAAGAGCTGAGCAGCGGGGGCTCGACGGCCCCACGGAGGATAACGCCCATGCTGGATGTCAGCTGGAGCGAGCTCTTGTTGATTCTGGTGGTCGCTTTCTTCGTGATCGGTCCCAAGGACCTGCCGAAGGTGATGCGGACCGTGGGCGAATGGGTGGGCAAGGCCCGCTCGATGGCCCGGCAGTTCACCGATCAATTCTATGAAATGGAGCGCCATGCTCAGCTCGACGAGGTGCGTCGCAACCTCGAAAGCATCGCCGGCGCGGCGACGCGCGAACTGAACGATCCGATCGTGAGCGATGCGGCCCAAGCGCCGCCGCCGGTGATCACGGCGACGCCCGTTCCGACGGCCCCTGCCGTGATCCCGGGCGAGGATGCGGTAGAAGCGGCAGCGGACGCCGCGGAGGAAAAGATCGCGGCGGCCGAGACTTCGCGCCCCGCCCCGGCCGGTTGAGCGGGACGGGGATCGGCCGATGACTCAGCGCTTACCCAATGATGAGGCCGCGATCGAAGCGACCAAGGCGCCGCTGCTGGAGCACCTGCTCGAACTGCGGAACCGATTGGCCCGGGTCCTCGTTTTCTTCGTTGTCGCTTTTTTCGCCTGTTATTACTTCACCCAGGACATCTACTCGTTCCTGGTCCACCCGCTTGCCGATCTGCTGGCCGGGCAGGGTCGGCGCATGATCTTTACGGCGCTGCACGAGGCCTTCTTCACGCTGCTGAAGGTGGCCTTTTTTGCCGCCAGCTTCGTCACCTTCCCTTATGCGGCGGTAGAAATCTGGAAGTTTGTTGCTCCCGGACTCTATAAGAACGAGCGGAATGCCTTCTTGCCGTTTCTGGCCGCCACGCCGGTCCTATTCGTGATCGGCGGGTCGTTCGTTTATTACGTCATTTTTCCGCTCGCCTGGCGGTTCTTCCTGAGCTTCGAACTTCCGGGCGGCGACGGCGGCTTGCCCATCCAGCTCGAAGCAAAGGTCAATGAATACCTGTCCCTGGTGATGAAGATGATCTTCGCGTTTGGCATCGCCTTCGAATTGCCGGTTGTCCTCACCCTGCTCGTGCGGGCGGGACTGCTGACGACGGAGACCCTGGTGACAAAGCGGCGCTATGCGGTGCTGATCATCACCATCATTGCAGCGGCCATCACGCCGCCCGACGTTCTCAGCATGACGGCTCTCGCGGTGCCGATGCTGCTGCTCTATGAGGTATCGATCGTGATCGCCCGCCTGATCGAAAAGCAGCGCGCAAAGCGCGATGCCGAACGGGCGGCTGAACTCGGCAGTTAGGCGGCCTTCGAGCTGCGACGGAGCCGGATCGAGTCTACCACTAGATGTTGTGGTAGACCGCGGACCAAAAACACCAAATTTGACTCTTGCTTTGAAAGCAAGACTCTAGACGCGATTCTTGAGGTTTTGTATAAGTTGATTCGCTCCAGGGGTTATTGGAGCGACCGAGCGCCGACCTTGGGAACGTCTTAGGCCAATGCACGATCTAAAGCGGATTCGCGACAATCCGGCCGCGTTCGATTTGGCGCTCGCTCGCCGCGGTGAGGCCTATCGTCGCGGCTCCCCCTCACGTCCCATCGTTGAACTCGATAGCGAACGGCGCGCCTTGCAGACCAGCCTGCAGGAGATGCTCAAGCGACGCAATGATGCGTCCAAGTCGATCGGTGCGGCCAAGGCCAAGGGCGATCACGCCTTGGCCGAGCGGCTCATGCAGGAGGTGGCGGACCTCAAGATCAAGATCCAGGAAACCGAGGAGCGCGAGCGGGCGTCGGCGGAACGACTGGCGGAGTCCCTTGCCGGCCTGCCCAACCTGCCGGCGCCCGAGGTGCCGGACGGGAGCGATGCGGCCGACAATCACGAGATTCGTTACTGGGGCGAGAGGCCGACTTTCGCCTTCACCCCGCTCGACCACGTTGCCCTCGGCGAGGCACTCGGCTTGATGGATTTTGAGGCGGCGGCGCGGATGTCCGGTGCGCGTTTCGTGGTGCTGCGCGGCGCGCTCGCCCGACTCGAGCGGGCGCTCGGCGCCTTCATGCTCGATATCCAGGTCGAGCACGGCTACACCGAAGTTTCGCCGCCGCTTCTGATTCGCGACGAAGCCGCCTTCGGCGTCGGCCAATTGCCGAAATTCGCCGACGACCTGTTTCGCACGACCTCCGGCCTGTGGTTGATCTCGACCGCGGAAGTCCCGCTGACCAACCTCGTGCGCGACCAGATCGTCGACGGCGAACGGCTGCCCCTGCGACTGACCGCGCTCACTCCGTGTTTTCGCTCCGAGGCGGGAGCGGCGGGCAAGGACACTCGCGGCATGATTCGCGTCCACCAGTTCATGAAAGTGGAGATCGTGTCGCTAGTGGCGGCGGAAGATGCCGCCGCCGAGCACGAGCGTCTCACGCGCTGTGCCGAAGAGGTGTTGCAGCGTCTTGGCCTTGCTTATCGCGTGGTCGCGCTGTGCGCCGGCGATCTCGGCTTCGCGTCGCAAAGAACGTTCGACATCGAGGTCTGGCTGCCGGGGCAACAGGCTTACCGCGAGATATCGTCTTGTTCCAACTTCGGCGATTTTCAGGCCAGGCGCATGAACGCGCGCTTCCGGCGCAAGGGCGAGAAGGGGACACAGTTCTTGCACACGCTGAACGGATCCGGCCTCGCCGTCGGCCGCTGTCTGGTGGCGATCCTTGAAAACTACCAGCGGGCCGACGGCCGGATTGTCGTGCCCGAGCGGCTTCGCCCGTATCTCGGCGGTCTCGACGTCATCGGGAGCGCCTGACCCATGGCCAAGCGTGCCAAACGCCCCAACCGCCCGTTACGCATCCTCGTTACCAACGATGATGGCATTCACGCGCAGGGACTCAAGGTGCTGGAGACTATCGCCGCCCGCCTGTCGCGCGACGTGTGGGTGGTTGCCCCCGAAATCGAACAGAGCGCAGCTTCGCACTCGCTCACCTTGCATTACCCGCTGCGTGTGCGGCAGATCTCCGAGCGCCGTTTTGCCGTCAGTGGCACGCCGACCGATGCCGTGGTCATGGCGATCAACCGCCTGATCCCGGAGCGCAAGCCGGATCTTGTTCTTTCGGGAGTCAATCGCGGCGCCAATCTGGCCGAGGACGTGACCTATTCGGGAACCATCGCCGCCGCCATGGAGGGAACCCTGCTGGGCGTGCCCTCGATCGCCCTGTCGCAGGCGTATAATCGCGGTGCCCATCCGATGCATTGGGCGACCGTTGAACGCCATGGGCCGGTCGTGATCCGCGCCCTGTTGCGCGCCGGCTGGCCGGCCGGGGTGTTGATGTCGGTGAATTTCCCGGCCGTGCGGGCGGCCGATGTCCGCGGCGTTCAAGTCACCAGCCAGGGGCAACGTGATGCCGGAGACATCATCATCATCGATCGCGAGGACCCGCGCGGCGCGCCTTATTACTGGCTCGGCTTCCGCCGGCAGGTCGAGCATCCGGTCGCGCGCACCGACTTGGCCGCGGTCCGCGCTGGAGCGATCTCGGTGACGCCGTTGCGCATGGAATTCACCGACCGCCCAAGCCTGATCCGGCTGGCGCGTGCGGTCGGACGGAGGGGGAGATGAACGTCATTGAACCGCGTCGTATCCGTCTCATCATGGAGCTGCGCCAGCAGGGCATCACCGATACCCGGGTGCTTGCCGCGGTCGAGCGCGTGCCGCGCGAGACCTTTGTGTTGCAGACGTTTCTCGATCAGGCCTACGACAATACGGCGCTGCCGATTGAGCGGGGGCAGACCATCAGCCAACCCTATGTCGTTGCCTTCATGACCCAGGCGCTCGATCTGCACGACCGCTCGCTCAAGGTTCTTGAAGTCGGCACTGGCTCGGGCTACCAGGCGGCGGTGTTGGCGCGCTTGGTCCGCCGGGTGTTCAGCGTCGAACGCTTCAAGTCGTTGCAACGCCAGGCCGAGATGAACTTTCGTACCGCGCGCGTCCATAACGTGGTCACGCGGCATGGCGATGGGAGCGAGGGATGGCCGCAACAGGCGCCGTTCGATCGAATCATCGTCACCGCCGCTGCCGAACAGGTGCCGCAAGCGCTCATGCAACAACTGAACGATGACGGAATTCTGCTTGCGCCGGTGGGGCGCGAGGCGAGTCATCAGCGCCTGATGCGCTGGCGCCGCCGCGGCGAGACATTCGAGCAGGAAGAACTGCTGCCGGTCCGATTCGTGCCGCTGGTGGTCGGCTTGGCGCGGGAAACCGCGGCGTGAGGACGGGGCGCCTCATCGGGCTCCTTGCCGTCCTTTCGTTGCTGGCGGCCTGCGCCCGCGAGCTGGCGGCGCCGGTTGAATATCGCATTACGCCGCTGCTCGAGCGGGTTCTCAACGAAGCGGAAACGACGCCGATCAATCCGGCCAATATGCCGGCCAATGTGTACGTGGTCCAGCGGGGCGACACCTTGCCCCGCGTCGCCCAGCGCTTCGGCCTGGAAACGATCCGGTTGGCGAGCGCCAACAATCTGCAGCCGCCCTACAACTTGAAACCGGGGCAGCGGCTGTCCTTGCCGCCGTTGGCGGTCGACCGCGATATCGCCGTTCTCGCCCTGGCACCGCCGCCCGAACCGCGTCCGGCGGCGAGCGACCCGACGCGTAGCGAACGGCCACGCTCCGCCCAGACCGAAACGCCGGTCGCGGCCGGTTCGAGCTCGCCCCGTGCACCGGCACCGTCGGCTGGGGCTCCGCCACCGGTATCGCCGCCGCGCGAGGGGCGCCTGGCCTCCACGGCACCGGCATGGCCCGCACAATCGAGTCCGCCTTTGCCGTCGGCACCGGCGACGGCGCCGTTGCGCAATACGACACCGGTCGCACCGCCGCCGCGGAGCGGCGCCAAGTTTGCCTGGCCGGTCGAGGGACCGGTCATCGCCACCTTCGGCCCGCAGGGCGGCGGGCGCGCTAACGACGGCATCGATATTCGCGCTGCGATGGGGACTCCGATCCTGGCCGCCGACGCCGGCGTCGTGCTCTATGTCGGCAACGAGGTCCGTGGCTTCGGCAATCTGCTGCTGTTGCGACACGCCGATGGCTTGGTGACGGCCTACGCCCATGCCGACGAAATCGTCGTCAAGAAAGGCGACCAGGTCGGCAAGGGTCAGGTCGTCGGCCGGGTTGGCCATTCGGGGCTGGCCAACGAGCCCAAGCTGCATTTCGAGGTGCGCAAGGGAACTGAACCGCTGGATCCGATCGGGCAGCTGGTGCCGCGGGAGCGCCGACTGGCGCAGGGTTGACGGCCCGCGACCGAGGGTCAGTCGGCGGCGCGTCCGAGCAGGCCCGCCAGATGTTGCACGAATTGCCAAGCGACGCGCCCTGATCGCGCCCCGCGCGTCACCGACCATTCGATGGCCTGGGCCGTCACGTCGTCGGCGGCCATGTCGAGAGCGTAATGGTGGACGTATCCCGCGACCATGGCAAGGTACTCATCCTGGCTGCAGTTGTGAAACCCGAGCCAAAGCCCGAAACGGTCCGACAGGGACACTTTCTCCTCGACCGCCTCGGAGGGGTTGATGGCGGTGGAGCGCTCGTTATCGATCATGTCGCGCGGCATCAGATGCCGGCGGTTCGAGGTGGCATAGAACAAGACATTGGCGGGCCGGCCCTCGATACCGCCCTCGAGCACGGCCTTGAGGGACTTGTAGCTGGTGTCGGCGGTATCGAATGACAGGTCGTCGCAGAACAGGACGCATCGCCGCGACGTCTCGCGCAGGCGGCCAAGCAAGCGCGGCAAAGTCGGCACGTCCTCGCGGTGAATTTCCACCAGGGCCAGGGCATGGGGTTTCTCGCCATTGACCTTGGCATGCACCGCTTTGACCAACGACGACTTACCCATGCCGCGGGCGCCCCACAGGAGCGCGTTGTTGGCAGCATGGCCGGCCGCGAACCGGCGGGTGTTGGCGAGCAGGATATCGCGCACCCGGTCGACTCCGACCAGCATGTCGATGGTCACATGGTTGACGCGGCGGACCGGCTCCAGGCGATCGCCGTCGGCATGCCACACGAAGGCGTCGGCGGACGACAAGTCCGCGGGGACGGGCGGCAACGGCGCCAGGCGTTCGAGGGCCTCGGCAACGCGCCGCAGCAGAGCGGGTAGTTCTGGTTCGGTCATGGCGTTGGCGGCGGAGGCTAGCACGCGGCTCGTCCCGGTCAATCCAGGTGGCGTCTTGGGGTTGCATCCCGGGTGGCCCCGGCTATAGTCCCGCGGTCCTTACAGGGAGCCTTCATGCTGATTTCAACGGCCTACGCGCAATCGGGCGGCGGCCCGCTGGGCGACAACCTCATCGGGACGGTCGGACCCCTGGTCCTAATTTTTGTCGTTTTCTACTTTTTGCTGATCAGGCCACAGCAAAAGAAAGCTAAAGCGCATCGCGAGATGATCACCAACGTGCGGCGCGGCGATCAGGTCGTCACCGGCGGCGGCATCATCGGCAAGGTAACCAAGGTCGTATCGGACGATCGCGTTCAGGTGGAAATCGCCGACAACGTGCGGGTCGAGATCGCGCGCTCGACGATCGCTGACGTTCTTACCCGCAGCGAACCGGTCAAGGACGACAAGAAAGACGACGCTAAGGACGGCGAGAAGAAGTAGACTGACGGTACCTGGCGCGCCGACCGGCCGAGGTTCCCCGAACGATGCTGCATCAATCTTCCTGGCGCACGACGCTGACCCTGCTGGTGGTACTGGCCGGTCTCGTCCTGTCGGTGCCGACAATGTTCTCGCGCGACCAAGTCGCATCCTGGCCCAAGGTCATGCCGCACCAGCAGATCAGCCTCGGGCTCGACCTGCAGGGCGGTTCGCACCTGTTGCTGGAGGTCGATGTCGGCGCCGTCGTCAAGGAACGGCTCGAGTCGCTGGTCGACGAAGTGCGCAATCAGATGCGCAACGAACGGCTGCAATATACCGGCCTCGGCGTCGAAGGCGGCAGCGTCGTGCTGCGGCTCCGCGATCAGGCTGACTTCGAGCGTGGCCGCACGGTCCTGCGCGCGCTCGCCCGTCCGGTTGGCGGCAACGTCCTTCTAGCCGGTACGGCCGCGCGCGACATCGAGGTCGTCGTCGAAAATGACGGCCGGGTACGGATGACTCTCAGCAAGGAGGCCATCGAAGACCGCCGCCGCGCCGCCGTCGACCAGTCGATGGAGATCGTCCGCCGCCGCGTCGACCAGACCGGCACCAAGGAACCGATCATCCAGCGCCAAGGGGCGGAACGCATCCTGGTCCAGCTGCCGGGCGAGCAGAATCCCGACCGGATCAAGCGACTGCTCGGTCAGACCGCGAAGCTGAGCTTTCGCCTGGTCGACTTGACCGCGCAACCGGGCAGTTCGCTGCCGCCCGGGTCCGAGGTGCTGCTGGTCGATCCCAAATCGGCCGAACGCGGCGGCCCGCGTGACTACGTCGTTCGCCGGCAGGTTATGGTCAGCGGCGAGAATCTGGTCGACGCCCAACCGGCGTTCGATCAGCAAACCGGACAGCCGGTGGTCAACTTTCGCTTCGATTCGGCCGGCGGGCGCCGCTTCGGGCAGGTGACGAGCGAAAACGTCGGCAAGCCGTTCGCCATCGTGCTCGACGGAAAGGTCATCAGCGCACCGGTAATTCGGCAGGCCATCATCGGCGGTTCGGGACAGATCTCGGGCGGATTCTCGGTTCAGGAAGCCAACGATCTGGCGTTGCTGCTGCGCGCCGGCGCCTTGCCGGCGCCGCTCAAGGTGCTCGAGGAACGAACCGTCGGACCCGACCTTGGAGCCGACTCGGTTCGCGCCGGCACGATCACCATGATCATCGCCTTCGTGCTCGTCGTCGCTTTCATGGTGATGTGCTACGGGCTGTTTGGCGCCATCGCCAACGTCGCCCTGGTAGGCAACATTTTCCTCATCATCGCCGCCCTGTCGCTGCTGCAGGCGACGCTGACGCTGCCCGGCATCGCCGGTATCGTTCTGACGGTGGGCATGGCGGTCGACGCCAACGTCTTGATCTTCGAGAGAATTCGCGAGGAATTTCGGCTTGGCAAGACGCCGGTGGCGGCGATCGATTCGGGATTCCGCTTCGCCTGGGGCACCATCATCGACACCCACGTGACGACCTTCATCGCCGCGGCCTTGCTCTTCCTGTTCGGCACGGGACCGGTCAAGGGTTTTGCTGTGACCCTGGCGATCGGCATCGTCGCCAGCATTTTTACGGCAACGACCTTCACCCATTTGATGGTCGTCTACTGGTTGCGCTGGATGCGGCCGCGTACCGTTCCCATCTAAGGGCGCCGGCGTCGCGCCGTCTCGGAGGCGTCGTTGCCCACCGACATTTCACCGCTGGTTCCGGTCGGGCGGCAGCTCATTCGCTCCTATGGCCCAGGTCGCTTTATCATCAACGAGGTGATCTTCCGCGGCAGCGTTCTGGTCTTTCCCGACCGTACCCTGGCGGTACCGGCGCAGGCGATCGGCGAGCTGACTCTCGAACACTTGGCCCAGATTCGCGGCGAACGGCCGCCCGTCGAGTTGCTGCTGTTCGGCTGCGGTCCAACGATGCAGCCGATTGCCAGCGAATTGCGGGCGGTGTTGCGGGGCGACCGGATCGGCGTCGACTTCATGGCGACGCCGGCGGCATGCCGGACCTATAACGTGCTGATGGCCGAGGATCGCCGGGTCGCCGCACTGTTGATTGCGTTGCCGATCGCTTGACGCTACCAATCGCGGCCAAAAAAAGGAGGGCCGAAGCCCCCCTTTTGTCTTCTCGACGAGCTGACGTCTAGAAAAGGTTTTGCGCCGCCACCATGGCGTAGAGCATGGGCAGCGACAGCATCGTGTTGGTGCGCGAGAACAGCATAGCCGTCCGCGCCGACTTGGCCTTGGTGGCATCGTCGGCCTGGACCAATCCGAGCGCGCGCTGCTGATTGGGCCAAATCACGAACCAGACGTTGAACCACATGATGGTGCCGAGCCACATGCCGATGCCGATCGCGGTGTGCTTCGCTACTCCGCTCGACAGGCCGATGGTGACCGCGTCGATGAAGTAGTTGTTGAGCAGCGCCACGATGATGCCGGTGCCGATCGTCGCCATCGCCCCCCAACGGAACCAGAACAACGCCGCCGGGGCGATGTGCTTGGATACCCCCGGCTTCAGCTCGGCCGGGATCTTTGGCATGGTCGGGATTTGCGTGAAGTTGAAGTAGTAAAGGTGTCCGATCCACATGATGCCGGACACGACGTGCAGCCAGCGGAACAAGAACGACCACCAAGCTTGGTCGAGCGCCAACCCATCGCTGTACCAAGCCAGGATTATGATGATGAGGGCGATCACCAGAACGATACTGGCGACCACCGTCGATCCGAGTTTCTCGAGAATCTTCGCCATGGTTTGTTAGTCTCCCCTCCGACGCGCAGATACACTACCTCTAGTATACGTGACGGAATGCCGTTGCCAAATATGGATTGGCTTCCCGGTACGGCCGCCCGCGCGTGTTCCCTGGGTCGACCGTGCGCCATGATAGACCGGTCTCGTTCCGACACCAAACGCAGCCGAAGGGAGACCCGTGGACGCGTTGGTCCATTGCGCCGCCGAGGTCCGTCGCCACGATTACGACCGCTATCTGTGTGCGACGCTCGCGCCTGCACCCGCCCGTGGCGCCCTGCTGGCGCTTTATGCCTTCAACCTCGAATTGGCGCGGATTCGCGAAATGACCCGCGAGCCGCTGGTCGGACAGATTCGTCTGCAGTGGTGGCGGGACGCATTGGCTTCGCTCGGCGGTGGCTCGGCTCGCCCGCATCCGGTCATGCTGGCCTTGGTCGAATCCGGCCTGGGGTCGCCCGAGTGGTGTGCGCGCTTGCAGGCGCAGGTCGATGGCCGCGAAGCGGACCTCGTCCCGGAACCGCCGGCGACGCTGGCTGCGCTGGAACGATACGCCGCGAATACGTCGGGCGCGCTCGCCGAATTGGCGCTGCGAGCCCTTGGTGTCGAGGAACCGGTCGCTCTGGCCGTCGCGCGGGCGGTCGGAACGGCCTGGGCGCTTGTCGGCCTGATGCGGGCGCGAGCGATCCACGCCGCGCAAGGGCGGTCGTTCCTGCCGGGCGACTTGATGGTGGCCAACGGGTTTCCCACCGATGGCGTGGATCGGAATCCGGTCGTGCCCGATCCTGCGCGGGTAGTCGGCGGCGTGCTCGATTTGGCGGCCGTACATCTCGCCCGGGCGAGGGACCCGTGGCGGGCCATGCCGCGGGCGGCCATCCCAGTCCTCGCGCTGGCGCGCCTGGCCGACCTGTACCGCCGCCGTCTGGTCCGATCGCTATCGGGTCAGGCGGTCGACGATGGACCACCGTTGCTGGTCAGGCAGTGGCAGGTGGCGAGCGTCCTGCTGCTGGGGCGCTATTGAGTTAGGTGAGGGCAACGATAGCGGTCGCCACCGCCATGGCGAACCAGGTGAAGAGAATCCAGCTGAGGGGGCGAGACATGGCGTCGATCCTTTTTTCTTGTCGTCGGCGGAGCGGGCAGACAGGCACGGTCAGCCGAGTACACGCGCGCTTGGGCGGCAAGGCGGCGCGAACAAGGCAATATTGCGGCACCGGTCGAAAGCCGTCAGGAGCGGTCGTCATAGCGTTTGGTGGGGCGCCGCGAACGCGGCCGACTTATTCCGCCGCGGCCTGTTCGCGGCGGCCGAGCCAGGCGGCGAGGTCGGTCAGGGCCCGCTCGGCATAAAGGCGCTTGCGATCCTGACGTCGAGCGGCCGCGGCCAGCGGGGGAAAGAGCCCATAATTGACGTTCATCGGCTGGAACGTGTCGGCGTTGGCTCCGCCGGTGAGGTGCGCCAAGAGCGCGCCCAGGGCCGTCGTCGTCGGCGGCACGCCGGCCGACTGGCCGTTTCGCTCGGCGGCGGCGAAGCGGCCGGCAAGCAGGCCCATGGCCGCACTCTCGATGTAGCCCTCGACGCCGGTGATCTGGCCGGCAAAGCGCAAGTACGGCGCCGTCCGCAGCCGCAGCGTGCGGTCGAGGAGCTTGGGCGAGTGAAGGAACGTGTTGCGGTGAATGCCGCCGAGGCGCGCGAACTGCGCCGTTTCCAGGCCGGGGATCATGCGGAAGATGCGCACCTGGTCGGCATGCTTCAGCTTGGTCTGGAAGCCGACCATGTTGTAGAGCGTGCCGAGCGCGTTGTCTTGGCGGAGTTGGACCACGGCATGCGGACGGGTGCCGGTGCGGGGATCGGTAAGGCCTACCGGTTTCATCGGACCGAACGCCAACGTGTCGGGTCCGCGCTCGGCCATCACTTCGATCGGCAGGCAGCCTTCGAAATAGGGCGTGTCCTTCTCCCAGTCGCGGAAGGGCATCTTTTCGCCGGCCAGGATGGCCTGGATGAACGCTGTGTATTGCTCGCGGTCGAGCGGGCAGTTGATGTAGTCCCGCCCATCGCCGCCCGGGCCGTGCTTGTCATAGCGCGACTGAAACCACGCCTTGTCGAGATCGATCGATTCGCGATAAACGATCGGCGCGATGGCGTCGAAGAAGGCGAGCGCTTCCTCGCCGGTCAGCACCCGGATCGCCTCGGCGAGCGCCGGCGAGGTCAGGGGGCCGGTCGCGATGATGACCGAATCCCATTCCGCAGGCGGCAGGCTGGCCACTTCCTCGCGCTGGACGCTCACTAGGGGCTCTTGCTCGAGGGCGCGTTGGACGGCCGCGGCAAAGCCGACCCGGTCGACCGCCAGGGCTCCGCCGGCCGGCACCCGGTGCGCGTCGCCCGCCTGCAGGATGAGCGAATCGCAGCGACGCATTTCCTCGTGCAGCAGTCCGACCGCGTTGCGCGTCAGGTCGTCGGAGCGAAAGGAGTTTGAGCAGACGAGCTCGGCCAGCTGATCGGTAACGTGGGCGGGCGTCGCGCGCAGCGGGCGCATCTCGTGCAACACCACCGGCACCGCCGCGCGCGCCAGCTGCCACGCCGCCTCGCAGCCGGCCAAGCCGCCGCCAATGACGTGGACGGGGTTCACGCGTGCACGACTGTCGCCGTTCTCCTTGGTCTCGCTCATGGCCGCCACGATACCACGGCCGGCTTTCGGGGCTTACGCCACGACGAAGGGGTGGTCGCTGACATTACCCTTTTCCACCATCAACCACCGCGATTCCGGAATCTCGTTCCACGAGGCGTCGGCGCCGTCGAGGGGTTCGGACAGCACGATCGCCGACCCGTCACCCGATTGAAAGCGAATCTCGCCGTGGCGAAGATAGACGTCCCCGCCGCGGCCGAAAAACAAGGTCGGCGACTGGTGATCGTTCGAATAACGCAGGGCAATGATGCGTTCGCCGTCCGCATAGGCGGCGGCGATGCGAAGCGGTTCGTCGACGTGATGAGCGGCCATCACGTCTTCGACCAGTCGCACCGTGCGCCCGAGGGCTCCGGCCGGGTCGTCAGCGAGGCCGTGACCGAGCGCCAGCAGAAAGAAGGCTTCGCTGTCGGTGGTGCCGGAGCGGTTGGTGAAAAGGGCGCTGGGGATGTGCTGCTCGAGTTCGCGGCGGATCTTGGCATAGCCGCCGATACGCCCGTTGTGCATGAACAGTTGGTTCTCGTGACGAAACGGATGACAGTTGTCGCGGCTAGTCGCGGTGCCGGTCGAGGCGCGGACATGGGCGAAAAACAGCCGCGAGCGAATCTGGCGCGACAGGCTGTGGAGGTTCTGATCGTTCCAAGCCGGCATGGTGTCGCGGTAGACGCCAGGTTCGCTGAGGTCGCCATACCAGCCGAGCCCGAAACCGTCACCGTTGGTTGGCACGATGCTGCGCCGGGCGGAGAGGCTTTGGCGAATTAATGAATTGGTTGGGCCGAACAGCAGCATGGCGAGCGACAGGCGCGGGCCGGCATAGGCGATCCAGCGGCACATGGGAACCTCCAGGGTTTCTCTACCGGTGCGGCAGGCGGACGCTGCCGTCAAGGGGTCAGGCGCGGCGCACCTTGCGTGCGTGATCGGCGAGGCGGATGACCGTGCGCTCGCCCTCGGCCAGCCAGATCTCGTAGTAGCGCCCGAGTCGGCGCGTCAGGGTCCTTGGTTTTTCGGCGTACAGGCGCCGGCCGAGCGCCAGGGCCTCGGCCTGCAGCTGGCCGCGTCGGCGCTGCAGGAACGCGAGGAACGCCCGCTGACCAGCGTTGCCGGGCGAGGTGCAGCCGGCAATCGTCCGGCTTAGAACGAATAAGTCGTGATCCTCGCCCAGCAGTTCCGCCAAAACCGTGGCCTGGCGAAAGTGTCCGCGAACGACCGGCTTCCACAGCGGCCGCAGGGCCCGCCAGTGCTGGCGGTGATGCTTCACCCTCTTGCGCCATTCATGCAAATGATCGGCCGATGGGTCGGCCTCGCAACCGGCGAGCCACCGGCGTCCGGCGCGGTGGATGGCGGCAAAGCCGGGCGCCAGACTGGTGAAGCCGTTGTCGGCGAGACACCAGGTGCGCATCCGGGCGAGGGCGCCAACCAAGGCCTGCTCGGCCTCGGCGAGGTGGGCGGCCAACTGGTCCGGTTTCGGGGTTGCGGCCCGGCACCGTGCGAGCAATTCCTCGCGCCACGGGGTCAGCGCCGCACGGTGGGCGAACATCTCCTCCCGACCAGCAAGCGCCTCGAAGGCCTCCACGACGATCGTGGCATCGCGAATGCCGGCAAAGTCGCGGCGCAGGTCGCGAAAGAACGCGTTTTCGCGGCGGTAGGTCTTGTCGTCGGCGAAGCCGGCCCGTAGCAGACGAAGGAGCGCGCGAACTTCGTTGCAGCGCTTGCGCAGTTCGTGAACCGCGCGAGTCCTTTCGAGCGCCGGGTCGTGCAACTGCTCCAGCGCGCCGCTCACACAGGTCGCGGCCATGCGTTCGACGCTGGCCGTGCCGCCAAACTTTCGCTTGAGCGCAAACATGGTCGGCTGCTCCTCCCCAGCACGCTCTTGTTGTCGCGAGCTACCATCGGGCCGCAGGGCGGCGCACTATACAAGTGACCCCATGATGGGCCAAGGTGCCCGGTGACCCGCCGCTGCGCTACACTCAACTGATGACCGAGCAACCCGGCGCCCCAGTTTCGCCACCGCCGATCGCCGGTCCGAGCCGCCGGGTGCGCCAGCTCCGTCGGTTCGGCCTGGCGTCAATGGCGGCCGGCTTCGTGATCGTGATGGGCAACTTCGGCATTTGGCGCGACCAGACGATCGCCGAGGCGGGCTGGTACGTGTTTGTGGCCGGCATGGCGCTCTATTTCGTGGCTACGCTGATGCGCTTTTTCGGTTGGAAACGGGAATAGGCTCAGCGGCTGGGGCAGAAAGCGGCGAGGCGGTGGAAGGTATCCTTCGCCCCGCTCCAGGCGCCGAATTCGCCGATCTCGCGGCGTAGCACCGCGCAGCCTGCATCGGTCGGCTCGTCGCGGACGGCGAGGCGGCTGAGCGCGTCGAGCGCGCGCTCGAACCCGTCGGCCGAACGCGGTGCGAGGACGTGCCAGCCGCTTTCGGCAAAGGCGGGCGCCGACGCGAGGGCGCGCGCGAAATCCTGGCGCGCCGGATCAAGCGCGGGAACGAGAAGAACGGCTAAGGTTCCCGCGGTTTCGGCCAAGCCTGCCTCGCGCAGGGAGCGGGTAAGGGCGCTGACCACGTCGGCGGGTGTCGCCGCGGTACAGAGCGGCGAACCGTTGGCGACAACCAACAAAATGCGGCGCGCGTCGGACGAGGCGTCGCGGCCTTTCACCGTCAGGTCGCGGAGCGAGCGCTCGACGGCGTCGAACAGCGGCGCCTCTCGTCCCTCGGCGGCGAGCGCCGGGACGACCACCGATAGCGCCCGCTGGGCCGCCCCGCGCGTGTCCATCGGAATCGGCAATTGGGCCGCTTCGCAGCGGCGGCGGTTGTTGCCGACCCGTCCGCCGAAGGTGGTTAGGCTGACGAAATCGCCGCGTGCTGCCAGGGTGCCGCCACGCCCGATGATGGGGTCGCGAATGCGATCGAGCAACGAGCGGCCGTCGATCGGGCTGCGCATCGGCTCGCTGAGGTCGATGACATAGGCGAGGTAGCGTCCGGGGGGGCGCGTGATCTCGAGGATCGCCTCTTCGCCGTAGGAGACGGGGGAACCAATCAGGCGGGCCTGCACCGCGAGCCTTACTTCGCCGGAGAGCGCGCCGCCGGGTAGTTGTTGCGGCGCCTCGTAGAGGCCGGAACAGGCGCCAGTGGCGGCCGTGATCACCCGTCCCGCGTCGCGGGGCAGGTCCCAGGTGCAGGCGAGTGTCGCGGCCGGGGCCCAGCCGTTGAGATGCAACGCCACCGGCAGACGTTCCCCGAGCAGGAGTCGCGGCCCCGAATCGGCAAAAATCAGCCTGAGGTCGGCCGCCCGCTGGATCGGGACTTCGGTTGATGCGCGCCCATTCGCTTCGCTGCCACCGGGCATAGTCACCGTGGCGCGAAGGACCGCCTCGTCGTTCGCCGGATCGAGGAAGCGGAGCGGAACCCGGTAGATAAGCCCCTGGCATCCCGGATCCTGCTCTAGGGCGGCGTTGCCGATCGCCCAGACGCAACGTCGGCCAATCGGCGGTTTGCCATCGACCAGCAGGGAGAAATGAACATCCGTGCCCGGGCGGCCCGACAGCGGCTCGGGCACGATGGTGAGGACAGGCGGGCCGAACAGGCGGTTGTGAAACTCGAGAATGACGGTGGCGGTCGCCAGAATCGCCGCTAACGCCGTCGCTGCCGTCCAGACCGCCATTTGGCTGCGGTGCCAACCGCGCGGCGGTGCGTCGTGGGGAGGGACGCGCGCCACTATCAGCGCTTGCGCTGGTGCGGCGGCTCGCGGCGGATGGCGGCGGTGCGGGCGCGACGCCGCTCGTCCGTGCGCTTGACAGCGATGCCACCGGTGTCCGCGGTCAGGCTGCGACGCGAGTGCAGCGCCCGTTTCAGATATTGCCCGGTATAGCTCGCGTCGGTTGCCGCCACTGCTTCGGGCGTCCCTTGGGCAACGACGCGGCCGCCTTTGTCGCCGCCCTCAGGGCCGAGGTCGACGATCCAGTCGGCGGTCTTGATGACTTCGAGATTGTGCTCGATGACCACCACGGTGTTGCCGGCATCGACCAGCGTCTGCAACACATCGAGTAGCTTGCGCACGTCCTCGAAATGGAGGCCGGTGGTCGGTTCGTCGAGAATGTAGAGAGTCTGCCCGGTGGCGCGGCGCGACAGCTCCTTGGCCAGCTTGACGCGCTGCGCCTCGCCGCCCGACAGCGTGGTGGCCTGCTGGCCCACCTTGACATAGCCCAGACCGACCTGTTGCAGCGTCACTAGTTTTTCGCGAATGATCGGCACGGCGGCAAAAAAGTCGGCGGCTTCGTCCACCGTCATGTCGAGGACGTCGGCAATCGACTTGTTTTTGAACGCGACCTCCAGCGTCTCGCGGTTGTAGCGCTTGCCGTGACAGACGTCGCACTGCACATACACGTCGGGCAGGAAGTGCATCTCGATCTTGACGACGCCATCGCCCTGGCACGCTTCGCAGCGTCCGCCCTTGACGTTGAACGAGAAGCGGCCTGGCTTGTAGCCGCGCGCGTTCGACTCGGGCAAGCCGGTAAACCAGTCGCGGATGGGCGTGAACGCGCCGGCATAGGTGGCGGGATTGGACCGCGGCGTCCGGCCGATCGGCGACTGGTCGATGTCGACGACCTTGTCGAGGAATTCCAGGCCTTCGATCTTGTCGTGCGGTGCCGGCAGATCGCGCGCCGCGTTGAGGGCGCGGGCGGCCGCCTTGTAGAGCGTCTCGATCACCAGGGTCGACTTGCCGCCGCCCGAGACGCCGGTGACGCAGACGAAGGTGCCGATCGGCAGCTTGACCGATACGTCTTTGAGGTTGTTGCCGCGTGCACCGATGACCTTGAGAAACTGCCCCTTCTTGCCGGGGCGGCGCAGGACCGGCACGGTGATCTGCCGGATACCGGTCAGATATTGGCCGGTGATGCTGTCGGGATGTTGCATGATCCGTTCCGGCGTGCCTTCGGCCACCACCTGGCCGCCGAGGACGCCGGCCCCCGGCCCCATGTCGATGACGTGATCGGCCGCACGGATCGCCTCTTCATCGTGCTCGACCACGATCACGGTATTGCCGAGGTCGCGCAGGCGCTCGAGGGTATCGAGCAAGCGGCGGTTATCGCGCTGATGCAGGCCGATCGACGGCTCGTCGAGGACGTAGAGGACGCCGGTCAGGCCGGAACCGATTTGTGAAGCCAGGCGAATGCGCTGGCTCTCGCCGCCGGAGAGCGTCCCCGCGTTGCGCGCCATGGTCAGATAGTCGAGCCCGACGTTGACCAGGAAGCCCAATCGCTCGCTGATCTCCTTCAGAATGCGGACGGCGATCTCGTTGTGCTTGGACGAAAGCCGTTGCGGCAATCCCTGGAACCATAGGAGCGCCTGCGCGATCGACATCTCGGTCACTTCGCCGACGTGCTTGCCGTCAACCTTGACGGCGAGGGCCTCCGGCTTCAGCCGATAGCCCTTGCAGGTTTCGCATTGGGTGACACTCTGGTAACGCGTCATGTCCTCGCGAATCCAGGACGAGTCGGTTTCGCGCCAACGCCGTTCCAGGTTGGGAATGACGCCTTCGAAGGGCTTCTTGGTGGTGTAACGGCGGTCGCCGTCGCTGTATATGAACTGGATCGCCTCACCCTGCGAGCCGTGCAGAATGACGTCCTGGACCTTTTTCGGCAGGTCGCGCCACGGCACCGTGGTCGATGCCTTGTAGTGGCGGGCGATGGCGTCGAGCGTTTGCCCATAATAGGGCGAGGGTTGCGAGGATCGCGCCCACGGGCCTATGGCGCCGTCGCGCAGCGACTTTTCGGGATCGGAGACGACCAGGTCGGGGTCGAAGAAAATGTCGGTGCCGAGTCCGTCGCAGGCGGGGCACGCGCCGAACGGATTGTTGAACGAGAACAGCCTCGGCTCGATTTCCTCGATGGTAAAGCCCGACACCGGGCAGGCGAATTTCGACGAGAAGGTGATGCGCTCGCCGCTATCGGCGTTTTCGGCGATCACCAAGCCATCGGATTCGCGGAGCGCGGTTTCGACCGAGTCGGCGAGGCGGTTACCGAGATCCGGCTTGACGACGACGCGGTCGACGACGACCTCAATGTCGTGCTTGATCTTCTTGTTGAGGGTGGGCACGGCGTCGATCTCGTGCAGCTTGCCGTCGACCTTGACCCGCTGGAATCCCTTCTTCATCAGCTCGGCCAGCTCCTTGCGGTATTCGCCCTTGCGGCCACGCACGATCGGCGACAGCAGGAAGAGCCGCGCGCCCTCTTTCATGGTGAGGATGCGGTCGACCATCTGGCTCACGGTCTGACTCTCAATCGGCAGACCGGTTGCCGGCGAATAGGGGATACCGACGCGGGCGTAGAGGAGGCGCAAATAGTCGTAGATCTCGGTGACCGTGCCGACGGTCGAGCGCGGATTGCGGGACGTCGTCTTCTGCTCGATCGAAATCGCGGGCGACAGGCCCTCGATCGTGTCGACGTCGGGCTTCTGCATCATCTCGAGGAACTGGCGGGCATAGGCTGACAGGCTCTCGACGTAGCGGCGCTGACCCTCGGCGTAGATCGTGTCGAAGGCGAGCGAGGACTTGCCCGAACCCGACAGGCCGGTCAGGACGACGAGGCGGTCGCGCGGGATGTCGAGGTCCACGCCCTTGAGGTTGTGCTCGCGCGCGCCGCGGATGCTGATGACCTTGGCATTGGCCGCGGCAGCGGCGCGCGAGGGGAAACGAGAGGGGTTGTCTTTGTTCATTGGCCGGATTGGGCGGAAACCGAACAATATATGTCAGACCGCCCGCCAAAAGGGGAAATCGCTCCTGAACCGTGCATAGGCCGTTGTGGATAACTGAAATCGCGGCGGCGCCGATGGTGGTCGGTGCCCCGGCAAGCGACTAGACTGGTGCCGCAGCGGCGGCGGGCGCCGGAAGGAGAGTGCATGGCTGGTAGCATCAACAAGGTCATCCTGGTCGGCAATCTCGGGCGCGACCCCGAGGTGCGCTCGACCCAGGACGGTCGCGAGATCGTCAATTTGTCGGTGGCGACCTCGGAAAATTGGCGCGACAAAGCCTCGGGCGAGCGCAAGGAAAAGACCGAGTGGCACCGCGTCGTGATTTTCAACGAGAACCTGGTGCGCGTGGCCAAGGATTTTCTGCAGAAAGGCCGCAAGGTCTACGTCGAAGGGCAACTGCAGACGCGCAAGTGGACCGACAAGGACGGGCAGGAGCGCTATTCGACGGAAGTCGTGCTCGGGCGCTACCGTGGCGACATCCAGATTCTCGACGGCCGCGGCAGCGCGGGCGATAAGGAGATGGGCGGGCGCGGCAGCGAGGATGCGGTTCCCGACTATGGCCCCGGACCGAGCACGGGCGGCGCTGCGCGCAAGGGCGGTGGCGCCGCCGACCTCGACGACGAGATCCCGTTCTGATCGAGCGCTTTCTTCCCCGCCGTCATTTCTACGAACGTCACCAAACCTATATTGCCGCCGCGGCGGATGCGGTCTGGCGCGCGCTGCTAGCCGTCGATGTGCGTGGTGGCTTCCTCACGCGGGCGGCCGTCGTGCTGCGCACGTTGCCAATGCGCCAGCGCGGTCGCCTGCCGCCGCCGCGGCGGCTGTTTCGCGTGCGCGACATGGAAGGCGGGCCGTTCACGCTGCTCGCGCGCGAGGAAGATCGGGCTCTGGTGTTTGGCCTCGTCGGGCAGTTCTGGCGCCCCACCGGCGGCGCCCGGCCGATCGCGACAGCCGAGTTTGCCGCCTTTGCCGAACCTGGCTGCGCCAAACTCGTGTACGGATTTTGGCTCGAGCCCGCGGGCGGCGATCGCATCCGGCTCACCACGGCGACCGCAATCTTCTGTCCCGACCTGGCGTCGCGCTCGGCGATGACGCTCTACTGGCTGGCGATTCGCCCGATCAGCGGATTGATTCGGCGGGAGATTCTGGCCGCAGTGAAGCAGGCGTCGGAAAGCCAGAACCCGGCGTCCTGACCCCGGGGGTAATGCCTCAGTTTACCCAACGGTGGGAGAAGGTCCCTCTGGAGGCTCGCGGATGTTGCGGATGCCGATACCGTTGATCGCGTCTTTGATCGCTTCATCGGTCCACGGCGCGTCCCGACACAGGACGCCGCCAAGCTTTTTCCACCAGCCGCTGATACCGCTTCGACACGGGAACGAGGTAGCCGAGTATCGCCAGGCAATGGCGGTCGTCGCCAGGCACCTGGAACTCCTGCCACTCGAAGTCTGTGGCACCGATCCGCTGGTGACCCTTGCGGGCAAGCCGGAGGCTGTTCCCGAACTCGCGGCCCGCACTCAGGGAGACCATGTCGAGGGTCTCGCGCGCATCAAAGACCTGCCGTGTCGAGGCCTATGCCAGCCTGAGCCAGCCGGTGACGGGCCTCGTGAGGACAATTCCCGAGTCTCGTTGGAGGCCGCGAACGAGCTGCGTAAACTGGCGACCGCTGACGCAGCCATCGGCATAGAGCGAACCGCGCACGAACATGTCAGTCTCAGCCGGCGGCACAGCCGTCGATGAGCGAAACGCCTGGGGGTTGGAAAACTCATGTGCAATGGACAGCGAACTGGCCGGGGCGGACGAGACAGTTGGCGCTGTTGCTTGGGGTACCACGCGCGTCGACCCGCCTGGGTTCGGTGGCACAGCGGTGGGACGGGTCGGAGTAGGCGTTGCGCTGGCGGCAGGGATTGGCGCGCTCGCCCGCGGCGCCGGCGGAGCGGCGCTGTTGCAGGATGGACTCGTTTGCCCGTCGATTGTCGGGGTAGACCGGAAAGGCGAAAAATTCGTTTGCCGTGTCGCCGCCACCGATATCTCGGATGTAGTCGCCAAATACGGCGCGATCGGCCTCCGAGCCGCAGAGCCAGCCCGACAGCACGAAAACCGCCCCAACCTCGTTGCGCGCTCGATAGCGGCCGCTCATGGTGCAACGGATCGAGGCGTTGGGCCGGCTGAAGACGGTTGTGAAGCCATTCGACTCGGGCCGTCCGTCGACGACGGTGGCCTTCAGGATTTGTTCGATCTGCTCCCGTTGGCCGGCCGCCGTCGTGCTCCTGTTCGTCGCCGCCAATCTTGCGGTCGGCATCACGTTTTCGACCGTTGCCCGCAATCACCTGCAGGCCATGCAAATGGCGATCTTTTTCTTTCTGCCGTCGATCATGCTATCGAGCTTCGTCTTCCCGTTTCGCGGCATGCCGGGCTGGGCCCAGTGGATCGGCGAGATTCTGCCCATCACGAATTTTCTGCGCGTGGTGCGCGGCGTCATGCTGAAGGGCGGCGGCTGGTCCAACGTCGCCCCCGACGTGTGGCCGATTGCCGCCTTCTTCCTGGTGGCCGTCACCATTGCCCTGGTGCGCTATCGCCGGACCTTGGATTGATCGTCGGCCCGCGCGGCTGGAGCCGTTTCCTGGCGAGCCCGAGCGGCCCCGAGCGGGGCCGCGTCAGGGCCCGGAAGATGGGTCCTAACGATTTGAGATTACAGCGAAAAAAGGCCAAATCAGTGCTGGGCCCGTCGCCCCCGCCGGGCTATACTTTACCGGCAAGAATGGGCCGCCCACGCGCCCGTTTCGCGTTTACGCAGGGGCCCAGCGGCCCTGCGCGTAGACCCGGGAAGGGGCGGCTCGCTCGCGTTGGTTTGCCGATCCCGCCTTGACGATCACATCCGATAACGCCGCCGCCCCGCCGCCCCCGAGCGATCACGTCGCCCCGGTGACGATCGAAGAGGAGATGCGGCGGTCCTATCTTGACTACGCGATGAGCGTGATCGTATCGCGCGCGCTTCCCGACGTGCGCGACGGCCTCAAGCCCGTACATCGCCGCATCCTCTATTCGCTGCACGAGAACGGGTTCGACTGGAATCGCCCCTATCGCAAATCGGCCCGCGTGGTCGGCGAGGTGATGGGCAAATATCACCCGCACGGCGACCAGGCGATCTACGACGCCATGGTGCGCATGGCGCAGAACTTTTCGATGCACCTGCCGTTGCTCGACGGCCAGGGCAATTTCGGTTCGATGGACGGCGACCCGCCGGCAGCGATGCGCTACACCGAAATTCGCATGGGTCAGCCGGCCCACGCGCTGCTCGCCGACATCGACAAGAACACCGTCGAATTCCAGGACAATTACGACGCCACCGTGCAGGAGCCGTTGGTTCTGCCGGCGCGGCTGCCCAATCTGTTGATCAACGGCGCTAACGGCATCGCCGTCGGCATGGCTACCAACATCCCTCCGCACAACGTGGGCGAGGTCATCGACGCCTGCTGCCTTTATGTCGACGACCCCGAGATCGCGATTGAGGCGCTGATGGACGTCGTCAAGGGACCGGACTTTCCGACCGGCGGCACCATCCTCGGGCGTAGCGGCATTCGCGACGGCTTTATGTCCGGCCGAGGCATCATCGTCATCCGCAGCAAGGTCCATACCGAAGAGGCGAGCAAGGATCGTGTCGCGCTGGTGGTCACCGAGATTCCGTTTCAGATCAACAAGTCGCAATTGGTCGAGCAGATCGCCGAGGTGGCGCGCGATAAGCGGGTCGAGGGTATCGCCGACCTGCGCGACGAGTCCGACCGCGACGGGGTTCGCGTCGTCATTGAGGTGCGGCGCGACGTGAACGCCGACATCGTCCTCAATCAGCTGTTCCGCTTCACCCGGCTGCAGGTCAGCTTCGGCATCAACATGCTGGCGCTGTCAGGCGGCCGGCCCGGGGTGATGAACCTCAAGGAATTGATAGCCGCCTTCGTCGATTTCCGCGAAGAGGTCATCACCCGGCGCACCAAGTACGAACTCAGCAAGGCGCGCGAGCGGGCGCAAGTGCTGGTCGGGCTGGCCATCGCCGTCGCCAATATCGACGAGGTCATCGCGATCATCCGCCAGGCCAAGGATCCGGCAACGGCGCGGGCGCAGCTGACCGGACGCGATTGGCCGGCGGCCGATATTTCGCCGCTAGTGGCGCTGATCGACGATCCGAGTCAGCGCATCAAGGTCGGGGTCTACCGCCTGTCCAATGATCAGGCAAAAGCGATTCTCGACCTCCGTCTCCAGCGCCTGACCGCACTCGGCCGCGACGAGATCGCCGAGGAACTGCAGGGGCTGGGCGAGAAAATCAAGGAATACCTCGCGATCCTGCATAGCCGCCCGCGCACGATGGCGATCCTGCGCGCCGAACTAGTCGAGATGCGCGAACGGTTTGCCAAGCCGCGCCGGACGGTCATCGAAGATTCGTTCGTCGAGCACGAGGAAGAAGACCTGATCCAGCGTGAGGAAATGGTGATCACGGTTTCGCATGCTGGCTACATCAAGCGCGTGCCACTGTCGGCTTATCGGGCCCAGCGCCGCGGCGGTCGCGGCCGGGCCGCCATGAGCACGCGTGAAGAGGATTTCGTCACCAGCGTGTTCGTCGTCAGCACGCACACACCCGTGCTGTTCTTCTCGTCGACCGGCCAGGTCTATAAGATGAAGACCTATCGTCTGCCGCTGGGGACACCGCAGGCGCGCGGCCGGCCGATGGTGAACCTGTTGCCGCTATCGGAGGGTGAGACGATCGGAACACTGATGCCGCTGCCCGAGGACGAATCGACGTGGGGCAATCTGCACGTCATGTTTGCGACCGCCCAAGGCAACGTGCGCCGCAACTCGATGTCCGATTTCAGCCACATCCAGACGAGCGGCAAGATTGCGATGAAGCTCGATCCTGGCGACCGCATCATCGGCGTCAAAATCGGCGACGACGAGGACGACATCCTGCTGGCGGCGCACGGCGGAAAATGCGTGCGCTTTCCGGTCAATGGCGTGCGCGTCTTCAAGAGCCGTTCGTCCACTGGCGTTCGCGGCATGAAGCTGGTCGAGGGCGACGAAGTGATTTCGATGTCGGTGGTCCGGCACGTGAAGATCGACATCGAGCAGCGCGAGGCGTTTCTTCGCCACCAGACGGCCGTTCGCCGCGGCGACACGACGGACGCGGAGGGTAAACCGCTGACGCCGCCGTTCGACCCGGCAGTTATGGCCGAGTTGCAGAAGAACGAGGAGTTCATCCTTTCTGTAACCGAAAACGGCTTTGGCAAGCGAACCTCTGCCTATGAGTACCGCATCACCAGTCGCGGCGGTTCGGGCGTCATCAACATCGAGACGTCCGACCGCAATGGGCAGGTGGTGGCTGCCTTCCCGGTATCGGACCACCACCAGATCATGCTCGTTACAGACGGCGGCAAGCTGATCCGCATGCCGATCACCGATATTCGCGTCGCCGGGCGCTCGACTCAGGGCGTGACGCTTTTCAAGACCGCGGAGGGGGAGAAGGTCGTGTCGGTCGCCCTGATCGGCGAATCGGACGACCAGGGCGAAGGCGGCGGCAACGGTGCGCGCGCCGACGCCGTGGGCGAAGACGCCGCCGGTCCGGCGGAGGACGCCCGATGAGCCGGCAACGGATCGGCATCTATCCCGGCACGTTCGACCCGGTCACCAACGGCCATGTCGACATCATTCGGCGTTCGACCCGCCTGGTTGACCACCTGATCATCGGCGTTGCCGCCAACGCCGGAAAGAATCCGATGTTCGGCCTCGACGAGCGCCTGGAGATGGTGCGCGACGAGGTCAAGGTGATCAACGGGCAGGCCGGCACGACGATCGAGGTGCGGTCTTTCTCCAATTTGCTGATGCACTTCGCCGGCAGCGTCGGGGCGGCGATCATCGTGCGCGGCCTGCGTGCGGTCTCGGATTTCGACTACGAGTTCCAGATGGTAGGCATGAACGCGCGTCTTGATCCATCGATCGAGATCGTCTTCCTCATGGCGTCCGAAACTCAGCAGTTCATCGCGTCGCGCCTGGTGAAGGAAATCGCGCTGATGGGTGGGGACGTCACCAGCTTCGTCCCGCCGCGCGTCCTGACCCGTCTTATCCATGTCGTGCGGCAGCACGCGCCGTCCGATTCGCCGTCGTGGCCCAAGAAACCATAGGACCGTCATGAGCGAGATGCTGCACCTCGAGCTCCATTCGGGTCGAGTCACGATAAAATTGCGGAGCGACCTGGCGCCCAACCACTGTGCACGGGTCAGCGAGCTGGCGGTGGAGGGTTTCTACGACGACACGCCGATCCACCGCGTCATCGAGGGGTTCATGGCGCAGATGGGCGACCCGACCGGCACTGGTACCGGTGGCTCGGAACGGCCCGACCTTAACGCCGAGCTCTCGGACGTAAGTCACGTGCGGGGAATCTGCTCGATGGCGCGCACGCCCGACCCCAACAGCGCCAACTCTCAATTCTTTATCGTGCTCGCCGATTCGCCGTTTCTCGACGGCCAGTACACGGTGTGGGGCGAGGTGGTCGAGGGCATGGAACACGTCGCCCAGATCAAAAAAGGGGGCGGCCGCGACGGCATGGTACGGCAACCCGACCGCATCGTGCGCCTGCGCCCGGCGGCGGCCAAGTCCTGACGATCAGGGCTCGGGCGGGAACAGACGAAACAGGGTGCGCGTCAGCGCCGGAGCGCGGCGATACGCGAGCACGAGCGCGAGCACGAACAACACCAGCGCCGGAATCGCGGCGATGAGCGGAGCGTTGACCGCGTGTGCGACCAAGGCGCCAAAGGCGATGCCTGCCATGGCAAGGGCGCCCAGTGCCGCCACCGGACGAATGAGCACGAGGATCGCTCCCACGACCTCGCCCAGCCCGACCAGAATCATGAACTAGTCGGCGAGCCCGTAATGCCCAAAGGTGGCTTTCATTTGGCCGGCGCCCGCAAGTTTGGCGCCGCCTGCTCCAAGGAAGGCGACCGCCAGCACGATGGTCAGCACCCATGTGATGGCGGGGCCGGTGCGTCCTTGATTTGAAGGCGCCATGGTATTCTCTGCTAAGCTAACTCCGACGGGTCCCGAGGATAGGAATTGTTCCAACCCGGCGCTAGTCCTATCGGCCGCCCGATCATGACTCTGGCGCAGTTCGACTTCGAATTGCCGCGCGAGCGTATCGCGCTGAGACCGGCCGCGCCTCGCGACGCGGCGCGGCTCCTGGTCGTCGGCGACGGCCTCGCCGACCATGTGGTGCGCGATCTGCCGGATCTGCTGCGACCAGGCGACCTGCTGGTCGCCAACGACACCCGCGTCATTCCGGCACGGCTGCGCGGCCGGCGCGGACCGGTGCCGATCGAGGTCACCCTGATGCGGCCACTACCCGACGGTGCGTGGCGCGGGCTCGCGCGTCCGGCCCGCCGGCTCCGCCCCGGCGACTTGGTGGTGTTCGACATCGGGCTGACGGCAAGGGTCATCGACAAGGACGGCGGTGAGATCGTCTTGGCGTTCGATGCCGGCGGCGACGCGGTGTTGGCCGCCGTCGAGCGCCAGGGCGACATGCCGCTGCCGCCTTATATCGAAGCGATCCGTCCCGCCGACGAGCGCGATCGCACCGATTATCAGACCGTCTTTGCCCGCCGATCCGGGGCGGTGGCCGCCCCGACGGCGGGACTCCACGTGACCGAGGCCCTGCTGCGTCGCCTTGGCGACCGCGGGATCGGATGGCGCTTCGTTACGTTGCATGTCGGCGCCGGCACCTTCCTGCCGATCAAGGTCGACGACGTCGCGGCCCACACCATGCAGCCGGAATGGGGGGAGATCGGCGAGACCGTCGCCGCCGCGGTCAACGCCGCCCGGGCGAAGGGTGGCCGTATCGTCGCCGTCGGCTCCACCAGCCTCCGCTTGCTCGAGTCGGCGGCGGACGAGAGCGGTTGCGTTCAGACTTTTTCCGGTGAAACGGCGCTTTACATCACGCCCGGCTACCGCTTCAAAGCGGTGGACATGCTGTTGACCAATTTTCATCTGCCACGATCGACGTTGTTCGTTCTCGTCGCCGCCTTTGCCGGTCTCGAGCGCATGCACGCGGCTTATCGCCACGCGATCGCCGCAGGCTACCGCTTCTATTCCTACGGCGACGCCTGCCTATTGAAGAAAAGCGGGTCATGAGCGTCGGGTTCACGATCATCCGCAGCGAGGGCAGTGCGCGGCGCGGGGTGCTCGCCACCGCCCATGGGTCGGTGCAGACCCCGGCCTTCATGCCGGTGGGGACGGCAGCGACGGTAAAGGCGCTCACCGTGGAACAGATCCGGGCGACCGGCGCCGAAATGGTCTTGTGCAACACCTACCACCTGATGCTGCGGCCGGGGACGGCACGTATCGCGGCGCTCGGCGGTTTGCACCGTTTCATGAATTGGTCGGCGCCGATCCTCACCGATTCGGGGGGCTACCAGGTGATGTCGCTCGCCAGCCTGCGCCAGGTGAACGAACACGGCGTCACCTTTCAGTCCCATGTCGATGGCTCGCGCCACGAACTGACGCCCGAGCGCTGTATCGTGTTGCAGCGCGAACTCGGCGTCGACATCGCCATGGTCCTCGACGAATGCATGGCCTACCCGGTGGCAGCGGAAGACGCCGCCGAATCGATGCGGCTGTCGATGCGCTGGGCGGCCCGCTGCCGTGCCGCGTTCGAGGATAAGCCCGGCTATGGCTTGTTCGGCATCGTGCAAGGCAGCGTATTTCCCGAGCTGCGCCGGGAATCGGTCGAGCGCTTGACCGCCATCGGGTTCGACGGCTGCGCGGTGGGCGGATTGGCGGTCGGCGAGGGACAGGACCAGATGTTCGCGGTCCTCGATGCGACCGTTCCCCACCTGCCCGGCGACCGGCCTCATTACCTGATGGGGGTGGGCAAACCGGACGACATCGTAGGGGCGGTCGAACGGGGCATCGACCTGTTCGATTGCGTATTGCCGACGCGATCGGGTCGCACTGGGCAGGCCTTTACTTGGGATGGCCCCATCAACCTGCGCAATGCCCGTTTTGCCGATGAGCGGAGACCGCTGGACGACACCTCGGCCTGTCCGGCGAGCCGCCATTACAGCCGCGCCTACCTACATCACCTCGTCAAAGCCAAGGAGATTCTCGCCTCGGTCCTGCTCACCTGGCACAACGTTCATTTCTACCAGGAACTGATGCGGCGCCTGCGCCTGGCGATCGAGCAGGGTCGATTGCCGGCCTTCGCTGCAGAATTCCGCCAACGCTACCGCGCCGACGTGTCGCTTCCCGGGGCGTGACCGGCGCCGGCCGAGGTTTCGCCCAAGCGCGTTGACGCTCCGCCGCTAGGCTCTATCATGGGCCGGCAACGCAGGAGTCCGCCGTGAGTCACGCCGCCCCGCATCCGATGTACGCCACGCCCGATCACGACGAGGGCGCGCGGGAGAACTTCGTGCGCGAAATGATGGTGCATGTCTCGCGCGACCTGATGCCGGGCAAGCGGACCCTCTATGACACGGTGGTAAAGCCCAAATTCCTGCGCCGTCATGGTCGCGCTCCGGCGAACCGGCATGAGGTGCGCCAGGCGATGGAAGAGGAGTGGTTCAACCAGGCCTGGGGGGCGCTGCGGCGCACGACTCAAGAGATGATGTTCGACTCGATCGGTCCCAGCGTCGAACGGCAATTGCCGACGCTGATCGAGCGGGCGAAGCGCCTGACGGCGCGCAATGGTCGCAATCGGCGTTCGACGCTAACGCTGGCTCCCGGTCTGGCGATCCCGCGCTACCACACTGCCGTCGACATTCATTGCAAGCCGGGTGGCTACCATTCCGAGCTGTGCGCCGACGACCTGTTTGCCGGCGCCGAATACGATCGCAGCTACAACCTGTTTGCCATGGGCGGCTCCGGCCCCTTGAACGACGACATGGGGCGGTCCCTCGGCCGCTTCGTCGAACGGCGTTTTCCGGTCCTGGTGCCCAAGCGGATCTTGGAAATGGGATGCACGGTCGGGCATTCGACCTTGCCCTATTGCGATCGCTTCCCGGCCGCCGAGGTCTCCGCGATCGATGTCGCCGCTCCCTGTTTGCGCTACGCCCATGCCCGTGCCGAGGGACTCGGCTATGCGGTGCACTGGTCGCAACAGAATGCCGAGCGGACCGACTTTGCCGACGGCAGCTTCAACCTGATCGTCACGCACATTCTGTTCCACGAGACGTCGAACCGTGCGCTCCGCGCCATCTTGCGCGAATGTCATCGCCTGTTGTCACCGGCGGGCGTAATGGTGCATTTCGACGCCCCGCAATACGAGGACATGCCCGATCCCTACGATCACACGCTTGGCGACTGGTCGACCCATTACAACGCCGAACCGTTCTGGGGCACGCTGCACGACCAGGACCTGTCGGCGTTGATGCGCGAGGCCGGCTTCGCCGCCGACAAGGTATTTAACGGGCTCGCCCCGAGCGTCTTTCTCGAAGAATCGCCCCGCCACCGGGTGCTGTCGCGGACGCCCGCCTATCCGGTCTTCGGCGCCCAGAAGTGATGGCCACCATTGCCGGGTCGGTCCGACCCGGGCTATCGATGGGCGGTGCCTGTGCCACGTTGGTACCGTGGCTTCTCGTCGATTTCGGTTGTTGCGGTGCAGACATTTTTGATCCTTGCGCTTCTGGGTTTGCTGGGTGCCGGTGGGCTCTACCTGGTCTACCGGCCGCACCGGCGATTGGGCGCACGCGACCAGCTGTCCGTGGGCGGTCAGGATGGCGACGACGATCTGGTCGATCGCACGATCGAGTCCCGTCTTGCCGAACTCGAAGACCAGAAGAAGCGCGGCCAGCTCACCGACGATGAGTATCGGGCCCGCAAGGCCGAGCTGGTCGGCGACAAGCGCCGGTTCCGCTGGCGCCGCCACGGCTAAGGGACCCAGAAGTCCTTTTCCCGTTCGGCCGCGCCCGCGCCCGGCCACGGCGAACATGTCAGGCACAGGAACGCGAAGGGCTGGCTGCCGACGGTGCAAAACTGGAATTACGTGCCCCACGGGATCGTGAGCGTATCGCCGGGCTGGACCGCGACAACCGTCGCGGCGCCACCGATCGCGCGCCACACCTCGCCTTTGCCGCCCACCACATGCCAGATCTCTTCGACGGTGCGATGGGACACCGCGAGCGACGTCGCTCCGGCCGGCAGGCGGCAATGCACCAGACTGGCCCAGCCGCCCGACGGCGCCGGGAGCAAGCGAATCTCCGATCCGTCAGGGGCGAGGGTGTCGGGTCGGGTCGGGTCGGGTCGGCAACGTGTGGGTCTCAAACATCGTCATGGCACAGCTCGGTCGCGTTGCTTGCGGGATTCCATCCAGTCCGCGAAGATGCCCGACTGTCCCATGAGCCCCTCCGATTGACGTGATTTTTCTCCAGCAGGCGGCCTTGTTTCTTGACGCCGCGGTCGTCGCCGTTACCCTATCGCGTTGGCTGAAGCTCGGCGCCGTGCTGGGCTACTTGCTGGCCGGAGTCGTGCTCGGGCCGGCCACGCTCGGGCTGGTCGGGCAGGTGACCGATCGGCTCCACGTCGCCGAGTTGGGCGTCGTCCTGCTGCTGTTTCTCATCGGCCTCGAGCTGCAGCCGGTTCGGCTGTGGTCGCTGCGCCGCCAGATTGTCGGTCTCGGCGGGGCGTAAATGGCGTTGAGCGCCGTGCCGATCGCGCTGGCCGCCTATCTTCTTGGTCTCACTCCCGCCACCGCCATCACCATCGGCCTGATCTTGGCCATGTCGTCGACCGCCTTCGCCCTCCAATTGCTGGCGGAGCGCAACGAATTGCCGACCCGCTTCGGCCGGCTGGCCTTTGCCATTCTGTTCTTTCAGGACATCGCCGCGATTCCGATGCTGGCCGTGTTTCCCTTGCTGGGCGGTCCCGAGACGACGATCGGCGGCGAGGATCGCCGGCTCGAGGTGGCGCTCGTCGTCGGGTTGATGGGCGGCATTGTCTTCGGTGGCCGCATCCTGTTGCGCACCGTACTCAAACTGGTGGCGACGACGCGATCGCGCGAGGTTTTCACCGCCATGGCCCTGCTCACCGTCGCCGGATCGGCTTTGCTGGTCGAGGCGGCGGGACTGTCGATGGCCTTGGGGGCCTTTCTGGCCGGAGTCCTGCTCGCTGAATCGGAGTTTCGCCACCAGCTCGAGGCCGACATCGAGCCCTTCAAGGGAATCCTGCTTGGCCTTTTTTTAATCGCCGTCGGGATGTCGATCGATGTGTCGCTGCTGATCGACCGGCCGTTTACGGTGGTCGGCCTGACGCTCGGCCTGCTCGTTTTCAAGGGCGGCGTTCTTTACGTCGTCGGGCGGGCCGCGCGCCTCAACCACGATGCGGCTTTGCGCCTGGCGGTGGCCCTGCCGCAGGGCGGCGAGTTCGCTTTCGTGCTGTTCACCGCCGCCTTCAGCGCCGGCTTGCTTGAACCGAGCGAAGCCAACATGCTGGTACTGGTGGTCACATTGTCGATGGCGCTGACGCCGTTCCTGGTGACCCTGCGCGACCGCGTTGCGCGCCGCGTCGAACCGGAATCGGCGCGCGACCACGAGCCGCTGCCGGGCGGGGAGAATCAGCTGATCGTCGCCGGCTTCGGTCGCTTCGGCCAGATCGTCGGGCGCGTGCTGCGGGCGAAGCGGATTCCGTTCACTGCGCTCGACGTCAGTTCTCACCACATCGATTTCGTCTCGCGCTTCGGCAACAAGGTCTATTACGGCGACGTGACACGCCCCGACCTGCTGCGGACGGCCAAGGCGGACAAGGCCGAAATTTTCGTTTTGGCCGTCGACGGCATCGAGACCTCGATGCGGATCGCCAAGCTGGTGCACGAGAACTTTCCCAACCTCAAGATTTTCGCGCGCGCCCATGACCGTACCCATGCCCACCGATTGATGGACCTCGATGCCCACGTCATCCGGCACGAGACGTTCCTGTCGGCGCTCGACCTTGCCGGCGAGGTCCTCAAGGGGCTGGGGTGCCCGATCCGCAGGCCGACAGAGTGGTGGAACGGTTCCGCGAGATCGACGAGAATCGGCTGCGGGTCGAGCACGCGTTCTATACCGACGACCAGAAGGCGGTTGCCTACGCCCGCAACGAAGAAGAGGAGCTGGAACAGCTCTCTGCCGAAGATGCCGCGGTAGCGGCCAAGCAAGAGGAGTAGGGAGGATCATGCCGATATTGCGCGATCGTTTTGGCGTCGAGCTGACGGCCGCCCGGGCCGAGGCCGTGACGTGCCTGGATGCGGCGATTGAGGAGTTTCTTCGTTTCGGCACCAAGGGCGGCGATCACCTCGGCCAGGCGCTAACGCACGACCCCGACCTGGTGCTCGGCCACTGCTTGTTCGCCTATTTCATGCGCCTCGGCAACGACCCAGCGCTGTTCCTGGGCGGTCGTGACGCCATGATCAAGGCGCAGAGGATCGTTGCGCAGGGCCAGGTGACGGCCCGCGAACGCCATCACGCAGCGGCGGTCCAGGCCTGGTACCACGGCGACTGGACGCGGGCGACCGTTCACTGGGAAACGGCGATCAACGAGAACCCGCGCGACATCCTGGCGCTGTGGGTGTCGCAGTTGGTGATGTTCTTCCAAGGTCGGATGGGTCGTATGCGTGATTGTGCGGCGCGTCTGCTGCCGCTGTGGCAGGAGGGCGAGCCTGGAACCGACTACGTGCAGGGCATGTATGCGTTTGGCCTCGCGGAAACCTCCGACTTCGCCCGGGCGGAAGCCCTCGGCCGCCGGGCGAGCGAACGCAACCCTGGCGGGGTGTGGAGCGTTCATGCCGTCGCCCACGTGTTCGAGGCGACCGGTCGCCCGCGCGACGGCATTCGCTGGTTGACTGGCCTCGAGAAGCATTGGACGCCGTGCGGGAATTTTGCCTATCACATGTGGTGGCATCGCGCGCTGTACCATCTCGATCTCGAACAATTCGACACCGTTCTCGACCTCTACGATCGTGGCGTCCGGCCGCTGCCATCGATGGACTACATGGATATCTCCAACGCGGTGGGGCTGCTGTGGCGCCTGCGCGCCCGCGGCGTTGACGTCGGTCGTCGTTTCGATGAGTTGGGCGAGAAATGCGTGCTCAAGAAGGACGATCATTTGTTGCCCTTTTCCCAGGCTCATTTTGCCTTGGCCCTGGCGTCGACGGGGCGGCGGGAAGCGCTGCGGGCGATGGTCGAGTCGACCCGCCTCGTTGCCGCCGGCGACAGCACGCTCGCCCAGGTCACTCGCGCCCTCGTGTTGCCCCTCGCCACGGCCTGTGCGCTATATGAGCGGGGCGACTACGCTGGCGCCCTCGCCAAACTGATGCCGGTGCGCTATGACGTTTTGCTGATCGGCGGAAGCCATGCCCAGCGCGACCTGTTCGCCCAATGGATTATCGAATGCGCGCTGAAGGCTGGGGACCACCGGACCGCCAAGGCGCTGCTGGCCGAGCGAACGGCGGCGCATCCGCAGAGCCCGTGGGGGTGGCGGCGATTTGCGGCGGCGTTGCACGGTCTGGGCGAGGAGCAGGCGGCGAGCGATGCCGAGAACAAAGCCAAGCAGTTGTTGGGGGCATAGGGGCGCCCTCTATCTGTTGCGTTCTACTCGACGGCCGCGGGTGACTTGGCTCTTGCCAGCACGCGGCGACTTGCCTATTTAGCCAACCCGAATACGGGGTTCACCAATGTCTGGGAGGAGGTTCACCATGCGCGGCTCCACTTTTTGCGTGCTTGCGCTGCTTGCCGCTGCGGTCGGAATCACGCCAGCCGCCGGCCAGGAATACAAGGGCCTGTGGCTCGCCACGACCTATCCGTCGGTGACGGTGTCGGCCGATGAACCGGTGACGCTCGAACTGTCGGTCAACAGCAAAGGCCAGCCGCCCCAGCGGGTTAATCTTTCGGTGGGCGAGCCGCCGGCCGGTTGGAAGGTCAGCATCCTTGGCGACGGGCGTCCGATCACGGCGGTGTTCGTCGGACCCGAGCAGAGTGCCAAGATCAATCTCCGTATCGAACCGCCGCCGACGCCGCCGGCCGGCAGCTACCAGTTCGCGCTGACGGCAAGCGGGCAGGGCGTCAACTCGGTGTTGCCGATTACCCTGGTGGTCGGCGAGACGCTGCCGCCGCGGCTGTCGTTGAAGCCGGAACTGCCGGCGCTCAAGGGCTCGGCCAGCACCAACTTCAAGTTCCGCGTCACGGTTAAGAACGAAAGCGGGCGGGCGGCGCTGGTCACCCTGGCGGCGGAGGCGCCGACGGGATTTCGCGCGTCCGTCACCGAAGCGTTCGGCGCGCGCGAAGTCACGACGCTGCCGATCGAAGCCGGCGCCACCAAGGACGTACAGCTCGAAGTCGAACCGCAACGGACGACGCCGACCGGGAATTACCCGGTCACCCTGCGCGCCCAGGCCGAGGGCGTGCAGGCGCGCTCGGACATGACGATCGAGATTTCCGGACGGCCCGAGCTCGGCCTTTCCGGGCCTGATCAGCGGTTGAGCGCGCGGGCCATGGCCGGCGAGGAAAGCCCGATCGAACTGACGGTGAAGAACCGCGGCAACGCGCCGGCACGCAACGTGCGCATGTCGTCCTCGCCGCCGAGCGGTTGGAAGGTGACCTTCAATCCGGAACTGTTCCCTGAGATCGGTCCCGAGCAGGAGCAGAGAGTGACGGCCCTGATAACGCCGTCGAATCGGGCGATCAACGGCGACTACCGCGTGACGATGAATGCCAACGGCGAGAGCGTTCTGTCGTCGGCGGAGTTCCGCATCACCGTCAATACCTCGACGGCCTGGGGCATCATTGCCGTTCTCATCATTGCCGCCGCCGCGGTGATCCTCGGTCTGGCCGTTCTGCGTTACGGTCGCCGATGAACGCGTCTCCCGTCATCGAGGCGGTTGGTCTGACCAAGCGCTACGGGCGCTTCGTCGCCGTCGACCATCTCACTCTGACCGTCAATCGTGGCGAGGTGTTCGGGTTGCTGGGGCCGAATGGCGCCGGAAAGACGACGACGATCCTCATGTTGATCGGCCTGACCGACGTCAGCGGCGGCACCGTTCGGGTCGTCGGCATGGATCCGACGCACGACCCGCTCGAGGTCAAGCGCCGGGTCGCCTACATGCCCGATACGGTCGGCTTCTACGACACCCTCAGCGGTCGCGAGAATCTACGATACACGGCCCGTCTCGGCGGCATACCGCCCAGCGAGATCGACAAACGGATCGACGAGGCCTTGGACCGCCTGGGACTGGGCGACGTCGGCGGTAAGAAGGTGGGCGCCTATTCGCGCGGCATGCGCCAGCGGCTCGGTCTCGCCGAGGTGCTGATGAAGAAACCGGAAGTGGCCATTCTCGACGAACCGACCGCCGGTCTCGACCCGCATGCGACCCACTCGTTGCTCGACATCATCCTCGGCCTGAAGAGCGACGGCATCACGGTCCTGCTGTCCTCTCACCTGCTGCACCAGGTACAGCGCATCTGCGACCGCGTCGGCTTGTTCAACAAGGGCCGCCTGGCGCTCGAAGGCACAGTGACCGACCTGGCCAAGCGCGTGCTCGGCACGGCGTACCACATCGCGGTCGAGGCCCACGGCACCTCGGTCGGCAGTGCGCTCGGCCGGCTGACTGACATGACGGTCGAGGCGCAGGGACCAGGAAAATGGCGGCTGTCGACCGACCGCGACCGGCGCGACGACGTCGCCGCGGCGGTACAGCAGGCGGGCGGTCAAATTCTTTCCCTCTCGCTCGAGCAGCCGAGCCTGGACGAGGTCTATACGCGCTATTTCGAGGGGTCGCGCAATGGGGCGTAAGGGATCGCCCTGGACCGGGCTGCTCACCGTTATTGCCAAGGAGACGGCGGATCACGTCACCAGCGCGCGCATGCTGGTGTTGGAGGGCTTGATCCTGCTCACCGCCATCGGCGCGGTCTTCGCCGCCATCGGCGTCATGCGCAACGTCACCACAGAGGATCCATTCCTGTTTCTGCGCCTGTTCACCATCGCGCGCGAACCGTTTCCCTCGTTCGTGTCCTTTCTTGGCTTCGTCGTGCCGATCGTGGCCATCGCGCTCGGCTTCGATGCCATCAACAGCGAATACGCGCGGCGCACCCTGTCACGCATCCTGGCCCAGCCGATCTATCGCGACGCATTGCTGGTCGGCAAGTTCCTGGCCGCCCTGCTGACGCTGACCCTGACCTTCGTCGCGCTGTGGCTGCTGATCACCGGGCTCGGCCTGTTCACGCTTGGCGTGCCGCCTAGCGGCGAGGAGGTCGTGCGCGGCCTGGTGTTCCTGGTCGCCACCGTCGCCTATGCCGGCGTCTGGCTCGCCCTGTCGATGTTCTTCTCGACCGTCTTCCGGGCGCCGGCCACCTCGGCGATGGCGTCGCTGGCGCTGTGGCTCCTGTTCGCCATCTTCTGGACCATCGTCGCCGGCGTCATCGGCCAGATCGGGGCGACCGAGGAGGACTTTTTGTTCGGGCCCACCCAGCAGCAGGCCCAGTTCGAACAATGGATCACCCGGCTGTCGCCCAACACGCTTTACGGCGAGGCGACGCTGGCCATCCTCAATCCGACCACGCGCACCTTCGGGCTGGTGTTCGACCCGTTGCAGCTCGACCGCATCGTGCTCGGTCAGCCGCTGCCGCTCGACCAGAGCATCCTGCTGGTGTGGCCGCAGCTCGCCGGCCTGGTGGCGGCCGTCTTCCTGCTGTTCACCTTCGTCTACCTCATCTTCCAGCGCCAGGAAATCCGGGCCTAGCGGGCGGGTCTGCGCCCAAAAGCGCGAACGCCGGCCCCCCCTTTGACTTTTTTGTTGAGTTCGGCATGATTGCATAAGCAATTAATTGAGGCCGGCTATGCCGATGTCGATCCAGTCATCGTTCAAAGAGGACACGCGCGATTCAGCGTGGGTGGCGTTCGTCACCGCCCATGCGGTCGTCATGGAATGCATCGAGCGCCGTTTCGCCGGGGCCGGCTTTCCGCCGCTCGCCTGGTACGACGCGCTGTGGGCGCTCGAACGGGCGCCGCACCATCGCCGGCGCATGTTCGAGTTGGCCGACTGGCTGGTGATCGGGCGCAGCAACGCCACGCGCCTGATCGATCAACTCGAAAAGGCGGGGCTCGTCCTGCGCAGCAAGTCGGCCGACGATCGTCGCGGCGCGATCGCCGAAATCACCGCCGAAGGCCTGTTGCTGCGCAAGAAGATGTGGAAGGTCTACGAGGTGGCGATCGACGAACTGTTCGACCAGCAGCTGTCGTTGCGGGAGCAGGGGCTGTTGGGGGCGGCGATGCGGCGCATGGCCTCCTGCGCCTGGGCCGAGAAGCAGCGCATCGCGCCGGCGATGGCCTGTCCGCCGGCCCTGGAGCCCTATGTCGGCAAACGGCCCAAGAAACGCCTCGTGGTCGACGAGGATTTCGAACCGAAACCCGCCAACAACCCGTGAGCGCGGACTTGCACCACCGGCGGTCGTTTGGCAGAGTCGCCGCCCACCTGACGAGGTGACCAACCACACGCGAACCGAGACGTCATCATAACCCCTGCGCGACTGGCGAATGGAGGTGGGATCGACCACCGGGGAGCGCGGGACGGACCTCCGCCGATCGCCTGGGCATGCCGACAATGATGGCCCAGGCTTGTTTTTTTGGAGGATCCCGCCAATGGACGCCGATCGCCGACTGCTCGCCCAGAACGACCCCGATATCTATGCCGCCCTGATCGGCGAGGAAAAACGCCAGAAGGCTGGAATCGAACTGATTCCCTCGGAGAACTACACCTATCCCGAGGTGCTCGCCGTGCTCGGCTCGGTGTTCACCAACAAATATTCCGAGGGCTATCCCGGGCGGCGGTACTACGGCGGCCAGGAATTTACCGATCGTATCGAGAATCTGGCGCGCGAGCGGGCATGCAAGCTGTTCCGTGCCGAGCACGCCAACGTGCAGCCGCTGTCCGGCTCGCCGATGAACCAAGCCGTGTATTTCGCGGCGCTGAAGCCGGGCGACACCGTGCTCGCCATGGATCTGTCGCACGGCGGCCACCTGACGCACGGCGCCCCGGTGTCGCACATGGGCAAAGTGTTCACCTTCGTCCGCTACAAGACCCGGCCCGACCGCCAAGGCGCCATCGACTTCGACGAGGTACGCCGCCTCGCCAAGGAGGTGCGCCCGAAGATGGTGCTGTGCGGCTTTTCGTCCTACCCGCGCGACCTCGACTATGCCGCCTTCAAGCGCATCGCCGACGAAGTGGGCGCACTCACCATGGCCGATGTCTCGCATATCGGCGGCCTCATCGCCGGCAATGCGCTCAAAAACCCGATGGATGTCGGCTTCGACTTCATGACGACGACGACGCATAAGACGCTGCGCGGTCCGCGCGGCGGCCTGATCGTCTGCAAGGCGGCCCATGCCAAAGCGATCGATTCCTCGGTGTTCCCCGGCCTGCAAGGCGGGCCGCACATGAACGCGGTCGCCGGCGCCGCCATCACCTTCGGCAAGGCGCTGACCGACGAGTTCCGCATCCATGTTCGTCAGGTGATGACCAATGCCCGGGTGCTGGCGCAAGGCCTCACCGACCGCCAGGTGTCGCTGATCACCGGCGGGACCGAGAACCACCTAATGGTGATGGACGTGGTGAAGAGCTTTGGCATCGACGGTCGCGAGGCCGAGCGGACGCTCGACGAGGTCGGCATCACTACCAACAAGCAGATCATTCCCGACGATCCCAATCCGCCGCTGCGTCCCTCGGGCGTGCGCCTCGGCACGCCGGCGGCGACGACGCGCGGCATGGGCGAGGCCGACATGCAGCGGCTGGCTGGCTGGATGACCGATGCGCTGTGTCAGCGCGCTGACAAGGCCAGTCTCGGTCAAATCCGGCGCGAGGTCGAAGAGTTCTGCGCCCGCTTTCCGGTTCCCGGCATCGCCTAGACTTAGTTCACTTTGGCGCCGCTCATCGGCACGAACGTGACCGGCAGGCCGCGCACGGTCTCGATCGCGCCGGTCTTGTCCTTGCGGTGGAGCGTCACGTGCTGGCGCGCGGCGTCGTCGAGAGCAGGGTGGCCGGTCCGGCCGATCGGGGCCACCAGCCGTCGGCCCGGCATCAGTTGGTCAAGCAGCGCCGGCGGCACCTCGGTCACGGCGCAGGTGACGATGATGGCGTCGAAGGGCGATTCCTCGATCCAGCCCTCGCGCCCGTCGGCACAGCGCACCGACAGGTTGTCGAGGCCGAGATAGGCGAACAGCTTGCGGGCGCTTTGCGCGAGTTCCGGAATGATTTCCACGCTGAATACCTGGCGGGCCAATTGCGCCAACACTGCCGTCTGGTACCCCGAACCGGTGCCGATCTCGAGCACGCGGTCGGTCGGGCGGAGGGCGAGGGCGTCGGTCATGACGGCGACGACCGTCGGTTGCGAGATACGCTGACCGGCGGCGATGTCGAAGGACTCGTCGACATAGGCCTGGCGGCGCAATGCCGGCGGCAGAAAGTCCTCGCGCGGCAGGCGCGCGATCGCCGCCAGCACTTTGGGATCGAGCGTCTCCTTGCCGATCCAGCGCCGCCATTGATGGGCGCGTCGGAGAATCTGCTCAAGCAGCAGCCGCTGGTCGGGCGTCAACGCGGGCGGGGAAACGGCTCGGCGGCTAGCGCTTCCAAGCGCCCCAGATCGTCCGCTTCGAACCGTACTTGTCGGTTGCCCGCCGCACCGCGGTCGACGCTTCACCCGGATTGGCGACATAGGCGGGGACGTTCGCGGCGACGCAATCCGATCGCTTGAATCCGGCCTCCACCATCATCTGCGGCGGGTCGGGGTCGTGCAGGCGCCCGATGAACGGCTCGAGGTTGTAATCCGTATCCCAATCGCAGAGATACTGGTCGAACGGATCGACCCCGCGGTAGGGCGGCGTTCGAGGTTTCGTGCAGCAACAGGTGCGAGACGACGAGGTCGAAGGATTCATCGGCGAAGTCGGTCGCCTCGGCGTTCTGCTGGCTGAAGTGCACCACCTTGCCGAGCGCCTCGGCGCGGGCATGGGCGTAGCGCAGGCACGGGGCGGAGACGTCGATGGCGTGGACCTCGGCGTCGGGGAGGTGGTCGAGATAGGGCAGCGTCGAATTGCCGACGGTACAACCGAGGTCGAGGATGCGCTTGGGTCGGAATGCCGGAAACCGTTCGCGGATGAACCGGCAGACGAGGATGCCTAATCCGTCCGAAAGTCCGCCCTTGTCGCCCTTGAGGAAGATGTAGACGCCGCGGTCGTAGAGTGCACCCGCCATGAGGTCGGCGGGGCCGCGGTCGGTTTGATAGTTGCCCGGCATCACGTGGTTATCCTGGGCCTCGAGATAGCGCGGCGCCGTGAGGCCGGGGTCGAGGCGCAGCGATCCCGCCGGCCGCCGCGTCAAGGCCTCGGCGCGCGCCGCCATCGCGCCGTGCTCCCGGACGAAACGTGGCATGACCCGGTTGTGAAAGAGCGCCCGATTGTCCGGCAGCATGGTCAGCGTCAGTTGCTCGCGCATCGAGGTGACAAATTTCTGCCGCGAGCCTTCGTCGTGCGTGGCGATGGGGAGCATGCGGTGCGAGGTCTGGGCGGGCATGGCTGCTTTTAGGCGGTGGAGGCGCGGTGCCCGTCCGAGGCGCTGCGCCAGTGCAACAGGCGCTGGCCGAGCAGGCGACCGAAGGTGAGCGCCGGGGTGAGGCTCATGCCGCTGCAGTAGGAGCCGCCGTTCAGCAAGGCGAAGCCGAGCGTTTCGCCGGCGGCATAGACGTGAGGGATCGGGCTGCCGTCGGCGCGGATGACCCGCAGCATATCGTCGACCGCCAGGCCGGCGAAGGACACGGCCGACATGCCGCCGTGCCGCACGGCGTAGAACGGGCCCTGTTCGATACGCCGCGGCAGGTGCTGGCGGCCGAGGGCATCGTGGCCGGTGTCGACCGCCCGGTTGTAGTCGGCGACGGTTCCCGCCAGGGCGTCGGCCGGCAAGCCGGTCCGCGCCGCTAATTCGGCGAGCGTCGCGGCCGTGACGAAGGACGGGTGGCGCCGGGCGAAGGCGCTTGCGACCTCATCAGCGGAAAGACCGCCGACGATGGCGGTGAAAAAGAACGGCGCCTCGTCGGCGATGCGGTGGTCATAGACCGCCCAGAAGGTCAGGTCGTTGCGTCCGAGCAGGGCGTGCTCGCGCTCGTCGACCGAGGCCAGGTCCTCGCGCATGAACCGATGGCCGTCGCTGCCGACGTAGATTTCCCGGGGCGGCCGCAACTGCGGCGTGGTGTTGGTGAAGGTGTAGTACTTGCCCGGTTCGTCTGGGTGTTCGACGCCGGCGAAGCCGGGCACGAAATGCTCGCCGCCGCGCACGACGGCGCCGAACTTGGTGGCGAGTTCGATGCCCGTGCCGCGCGAGAACGGCGCCGCCCGACCAAACAGCGGGTACCCGCTGGTGAGGCGCGGGAACAGCTCGGGGCTGTTGGCGTAGCCGCCGGTGGTGAGCACGATGTTGGTGCTGAAGAACGCCTGTCCCTGGGCGACGACGCCGTCGACCCCGCCGTCGGCGCCGGCGACGAAGCCGGTCATTTCGGCATTGAGCCTGAGGTCGATCCGCCCCTGCTTGGCCAGGCGATTGACCACGGGTGCCATTGCGCGCAGGATTTCCTTGCCCTTGGTCTCGGCCATATAGGTGCGGGCAATGCGATAAGGCTCGTGGCCCATGAAGATGATCGGCGATTCGGGATTGGGCTCGTAGCTGAGATCGAACAGCCAGTGCATCGTGTCGGCGGCGTTGTCGACCGCCAATCGCACCATCTTGGCGTTGGCCGTGCCGCGGCTGATCCGCATGATGTCGTCGAAGTGCTGATCGGGCGAATCGACGATGCCCTTGGCAGCCTGCAGCCGCGTGCCGGCGGCGCTCAGCTGCCCACCGGTGAGATGGAGGGTGCCACCGATTTCCTTGGCCGCTTCGAGCAGCAGGACGCGGGCGCCGCGCTGCGCCGCGAAGATTGCGGCGGGCAGTCCCGCGGTCCCGGCGCCGACGACGATCACGTCATAGCTGTTGGGCATCGCCCCCCTCCAATGCCGCCAGGTGGCGCCACACGATACCCGCGCGGGTTCCCGTCGGGAAAGGGGGCCTGGGCCCTGGTTTCCCGACGGTTCTCCGCGGCCGTGGATCCGGTGCGCAGCGGCTAGGCCAGCTTGGTCTTGAAACCGGCGCCCTCGACGCCGGCGATGATGCAAATCTCGTCATTGTCGCCGGTGTCGCCGGTGCCGGCGGCCGCGCCGAGCAGGTTGTTGTTCTTGTCGACGATCAGGACGCCGCCCGGAATCGGCAGGAAGCGCCCGCCCGCGGCCGAGGCCAGGGCGGCAATCAGGCCGTGGTTCTGGCCGAAGCGCTCGCCCAGCTCGCGCGAGGTCCGGCCCATGTTGACGGCCGCCTCCGCCTTGCCGAGGCCGATATCGGGTCCCAGATTGGGCGTCCCGTCCTCGCGCATCAGCGCCTTGAGATGTGCGCCGGCATCGACGATGACGAACGTCATCGGCCGCAGGTTCATCTCGCGCGCCTTCTTGAGCGCGCCGTCGATAATCTTGCGCGCCTTCTTCATCGTCAGACTGGCCATGCTTCTCTCCCTGTTGTGCGGTTGGCCTCAGTTACGGCTTCGCTACGGTCCCTTCCGGCAGACCATAGAGGTGGTCGGCGATCTGGTGCGGGTGACAGATCCATAGATCGGTGCGATTGGCCGCCAGATGCTTGAAGATGCGACGCAGCTGGCGAATGCGGTGCGGCTGTCCCATCAAGAAAGTGTGCAGCGACAGACAATGAACCAGCGGCCAGCCGTGGCGCGCTGTCTCGTCCAGCATCTCGTCGATCGTGTCGATCGCCATGCGGGTGAAGGCATCATCGTCGATGCCGCGATTGATGAAGGCGGGAATGTCGTTCAGCTCCATCGACGGATAGGGGACCGCCAGGATCGGTCCGCGGTCGGTGCGGAACCACTGCGGCTGGTCGTCGAACCACCAGTCCATCATGTAGGTGTAGCCGAACTCCTTCAGCAATTCCGGCGTCTGCCGGCTCTGCGAAATGAAGGGGCCGAGCCAGCCTTTCGGCGTCTTGCCTTCCTCCTTGCGGAAGCGGGCGTTCGCCACCTCGAACATGGCCCGCTCCTGTTCGGGTGTCATTTCCGCCTGGCGTTCGGAATTGGTGCGGCCGTGGCCGACGATCTCATCGCCGCGCTTGCGCCACGGTTCGAGGATTTCCGGGTAGGCGTCATAGACAGAGGCGTTCAACAGAATGGAGCACGGGAACTCGATGTCCTCGAACAGTTCGTGCAGCCGCCAGATGCCGAGCCGGTTGCCGTAATCGCGGTAGGCGTAGCCGCGGTTGAAGGGGGCCGAGGGCATCGACGTGAAGTCGGCGCCCGGATTGAGTCCGTATTCGAACGCCTCGACGTTGAGGGCAAAATAGACCGCGACCTTGGCGCCGTTGGGCCAGGAATATTTCGGGCGCTTGGGCAGCGCCGAAAAGCGGTAGCGGTCGAAGATCATCTTTTGTGGCTTCTTGGGGTCGTTCACCGGGACTCCTCCTTGATCGGGCGGCGACCATTATACTCCCGCCAGCGCAATCGACGATGGCGAGGAGGGGCCAAATGGCCGCACCGACCGCTGACTTGATGTACCTGCTGACCTATACGCCGCGCGCCGACGCCGAGGACCGCGGCTATATCCGTTGGATTCGCCAAGTGGACAACCCCTTCTTCAATCGCGTGCCCGGGATCGCCCACTATTCGAACTGGCGGATCGTTGCGCCGGTGCCGGCGGCGCGCTTCCGCTATTTCGATTTCATGGCTCTGAGTGGCCCGGACGCCGTCGACCGCATCTACAGCAATCCCGAGGTGAAGGCGTTTACCGCCGAATGGCGCGCGCTATGGGGTCGCGAGCCCGAGGCGAGCGATACGGCGCGTAACGCCGAAATCTTTCTGGCATGCCGGACCAGGATAGGTAGGCCGATGAATCATTGGGCCGCGTTCGTGCCGGCGGCCAGCGCCGAAGCGCTCAGCGACGGCGGCTTCGCCGGCTGGCAGATCGAGAAGGGGCTGCGGAGCGAACCCACGTTCCGGGTCTTTGCCGTCAAGTTTCTCGAACGCGCCGCCGATTTCGACCTGCTGCCGGTGGCGATCCGGGCGAGCGCGGTGTTGGCCGAGTGCTTCGCCAGCCCCGACCGGCTGTAGCGCCATGCCGCTCAAGCGTGGTTCCTCGAAGGAAACAATCACACTCAGGCGGGCGTCCACGCCGCCGGGTCGGCGCCGGCCTGGCGGCCGCTTTCCAGGTCTTTGACCTGGTGCTCGCCGCCCGCCTTGGTGGGCGGGAACCAGACATAGCGAATGCCCTTGGCCGCGGCGTAGCGCAGTTGCTGATCGAGCTTGCGATCGTCGTGGTACTGCTCAGTCTTGAGGCCGCGCCCGCGCAACTGGCGCGCGGTCGCGGTTACGGCGGCATAGCTGCTGCCGGGAACGAAGGCCACCAGCACCTCGGTCGGCGACTTGCGGGTGGACTGCAGCCGGCCTTCCTTGACCAGCTTGGCGAAGATGCGGGTGAGGCCGATCGAGATGCCGATGCCGGGCAGGCGTTGGTTGATCAGCGAACCGACCAGGTTGTCGTAGCGGCCGCCGCCGCAAATGGTCGGGTAGTCGGGCCACTCGACGAACTTCGTCTCGTAGACGGTCCCGGTGTAGTAGGCGAGGCCGCGCGCGACCGAGAGGTCGGCGAGATAGCCGCGTCCCACCTGGGTCTTCAACTCGCGCAGCACAAAGGCGAGTTCGTCGAGCCCCTGCTCGAGCAGGGGCTCGACGACGCCGAGGTCCTTGACGCGTTGCACCACCGTGTCGTCGGTGCCGCGAATCTCCGCCAGGGCCAAAATCTGGGCCACCTGCGCCGACGTGACCCCGAGTTCGTCGACCAGCGTCTTGCCGGCGCCGGCCGGGCCGATCTTGTCGAGCTTGTCGACGA
>SHVP01000085.1 GCA_009694165.1 Alphaproteobacteria bacterium | reverse complement strand
GAACCCCTCGCCGTACTCGCCGAAGCCGACGCCGGCCGAGACCGCGACCTTGGCCTCGCTTAGCAGCAGCTTGGAGAATTCGAGCGAGCCCACGTCCATGAAGGCGGGCGGCAGCGGCGCCCAGGCAAACATCGTCGCCTTGGGCGGCGGGATGTCCCAACCGGCCGCCGCCATCGCCGCCACGAGTACGTCACGACGCGAACGATAGATGTTGCGGATCTCGTCGACGCAATCTTGCGGTCCGTTGAGCGCGGTGGCGGCGGCGACCTGGATTGGCGTAAAGGCGCCGTAGTCGAGGTAGCTCTTGACCCGCGCCAGCGCCTCGATCAGCTGGCGGTTGCCGCAGGCGAAACCGATGCGCCAACCGGGCATCGCGTAGGTCTTGGACATCGACGTGAACTCGACAGCGATGTCCTTGGCGCCGGGAATCTGCAGGATCGAGGGCGGCGGCGGGATATCGAAATAGAGTTCGGCATAGGCGAGATCCGAGACGATGTAGATCTCGCGGCTGCGGCAGAACTCGACGATCTCGCCGTAGAAATCGAGGTCGACAACCTCGGCTGTCGGATTGGCCGGGTAGTTCAGGACGAGCGCCAGCGGCTTGGGAATCGAGTGCTTCACCGCCCGCTCGAGGTAATGCATGAAGCTCTGCTGCCGCGCCTCACCGACCGGAAGGTGACGAATGCTGGCGCCGGCGATGATGAAGCCGAAGGTATGGATCGGGTAGCTCGGGTTGGGCACCAGCACGACGTCGCCCGGAGCGCTGATCGCCTGCGCGAGATTGGCCAACCCCTCCTTCGAACCCAAGGTGACGATGACCTCGCGTTCTGGGTCGACGTCGACATTGAAGCGGCGCGCGTAGTAGCCGGCGAGGGCACGGCGCAACCCGGGTATGCCGCGCGAACTCGAATAGCGATGCGCCCGCGGATTGCGCGCCGCCTCGACCATCTTCTCGACGATATGGGGCGGCGTCGGCATGTCGGGATTGCCCATGCCGAAATCGATGATGTCGTCGCCTTGGGCGCGTGCACGCGCCTTCATGGCGTTCACTTCCGCCAGGATGTAAGGCGGCAGACGTTTGATGCGGTGAAATTGACCGTCCATCAGGAGTACCGACGGATCGCTGGAGACCAATCATGCGGCCGCCGGGGCCCAGTGATCCGACCCGGGCCTGGCGGGCGCCTCCCTACCGCCTCTACGCGCCGATGTCGAGGAAGACTTCGGCGCGCCGGCTTTCCGCTTCGGCTTCCGGCGTCCCAGCACGGAAGCGGGGGTCTTCGCCCCGAGATTCGATGAAGATCGCCTGGACGGGGACGCCCTGGCCGATCAGTTCGCTGGCCACGGCCTGGGCGCGGTCATGCGCCAGCCGGAAGTTGATCAGACGCTGGTCAACCTCGCTGCCTTTGGCGCGCGACGAAGCATAACCGATGACCCGGAGGCGGCCGCCGCGCTGTTTGAACGTATCGGCGATATCGCGCAGGGCTGGCGCGTAATTGGCCTCGACCTTGCTCGCGCCATTGGCAAAACGGATGACCGCGGCGTTGGGCGACATACCGCCTGCTGACGGCCCCGTCTGCGCCGGCTGGACGCCGCGGCGGGCGACCTCTTCGCCGCCGCGCAGCGAGGCATTGAACGTATCGCGCACGATCGCCGGCGCTGTCGTGTCGGCCGGTCCTAGGCGCGCCGCGGTCGGCCCGGCAAAGCTAATGTGGGCTGGCGCCGTGGTCACGGTCGAGGCCGATTCGGACAGCATCTTGGCGAAGGTCTGGCTCAGCACCGTATCGCCGGGCGCGACCGCCACGGTCGGCCGCGGCGGCACGAAGGCGGGGGCAGTGCCGACCACCGACGCGGGGGCCGGCGCTGGAGCCGGCAGCGGCGCCGCGGCCGCTCGGGGGACCGAGGGGGCCGGCGCCGCGGCCGCCGGTGGGAAAGCCGCAGGCGGCGGAGGCGCGGCCGCCACGGTCGGCGGCCGTGCCGGCGGCGCCATTGGCTTCACCACCACGTTGGCGGGAGGAGCCACCGGCGGCGGTGTCGTTCGCCCAACGCGGCCAGAGGTGATGGTGCGGCGCGAATCAAGGGTGTCGTCGTCGGCCGCCGGCGAGGCCGGAGGGGCAATCGGGGTGGCGCGGCGGTCGTCAAGCGAATCGGCGCGCGGCGGAGCCGCCGGCGTCGGCGCCGGGCCGGGGGTGATGCGGCGCTCGGCCAACGGATCGGCCGCCTGTGCCAACCGGGTGTCGGGCTGGGTGCGGCGTTCGGCCAGCGTCGGCCCGGTGGAGGAGGATTCGGCAGCACGCGGCGGCGCGGCGTTCGACGCGGGGGACGCGGAACTCGCCGGCGGGACCGGCGCCGGGGCGGCAACGGCAACGGGCGGCGGCAGCGCGCGAGGCGGCGGCTCGGCCCGGGCGACCTGGGTGGGCGCTGGCGCGGTGCGAACCGAGGGCGGCGTCGGCGAATCGGTTTCGGCACGGCGAACGATGTCGTCGGTGTAGCGGGCGCCCTCACGGTCGGCGACGAGCCCCTGGGTCACCTGTCGACGGTCCTCGAGGGGAGTGGCACGCGGCCGCTCGGGCACGCTGGAGAGCGGCGGCGCGCTCTGCTGGGCATGCGGCGCCGGGTCGCTGCTGAACTGGTCGGTGACCAAGTCGTACCAGCGAACCGGGTTGACCCAGTTCGGCACCGAACAGCCGGCCAGCAACAAGGCAACCGCGCCCGCGGCGAAGGTGACGGACCGCATACGCTCGAACGCTTTAGCATTCCTCATTCGCCACCTTACCCCTCGCCCCGCTACCGTCGCGCGAAGCCCTTTGTCTCGCCGGGAACGACCGTTGTCCAGCCCTCTAAGACGAAGAACCATGCGGCGCTTCAGTCTAAAATAGCCCGCGCCTGCGCCCCATATAATGCCGTAATTCGCCGGAATATCAGCGAGTTTGAGACCTACCATAAAGGATTGCTTCATGGCCGATCAACCAGCGTCTGACCAGGCCGCGGCTGCCGGCGAGGCCTTCCTCGCCCAATGGCGCATAGTCTCCGAACGCAGCCAGGCACTGATCGGCGAATTCCTCAAGCGCCAGCAGCAGGCCCAGTCGCCGCTCAACCCACTCGCCATCACCCAAGCCTTCGTCGAGCTGACCCAAAGGATGATGGCCGACCCGGCCAAGGCCTTGGAGGCCCAGCGCGAGATCTGGGCCGAGTATCTGAAGGTCTGGCAGAACGTGGTCGAGCGGGCGGGTGGCAAGAGCGACACCAAGCCCTATGTCGAGGCCGACAAGGGCGATCGCCGGTTCAAGGACGCGGCCTGGCAGGACAACCAGCTCTTCGACTTTTTGAAGCAGTCCTATCTGCTGACCTCGCGCTGGCTGCAGCGCCGCGTCGCCAACACCGAGGGCCTCGACGACAAGACCCGGCACAAGATCGATTTCTACACGCGACAATTGGTCGACGCGATGTCGCCTTCCAACTTCGTCGGCGCCAATCCCGAGGTGTTGCGGGCCACCTACGAGTCGGGCGGCGACAACCTGGTCAAGGGACTGGACAACCTGCTGGCCGATCTGGAGCGCGGCGGCATCACCATGAGCGACCCCAACGCCTTCATCGTCGGCGAAAACGTCGCCGTGACGCCGGGCAAGGTCGTCTACCAGAACCGGATCATTCAGCTGCTGCAGTACAGCCCGACCACCAAACAAGTCCACCGCCTGCCGCTGCTGATCATCCCTCCGTGGATCAACAAGTGCTACGTCCTCGATCTGCGGCCGAAAAACTCGTTCGTCCGCTGGCTGGTCGACCAGGGCTTCACGGTGTTCATGGTGTCGTGGGTCAATCCCGACCCCGATTTCGGCACGGCCACGTTCGAAGACTACCTGCGCGAGGGTTTTCTCGCCGCGACCGACGCCGTGCGCCGGATCACCGGCGAAGCGCAAATGAACCTGGTCGGCTATTGCGCCGGCGGAACCTTAACCGCGGCGGCGCTTGCCCATCTCGCGGCCAAGAACGACGACCGGGTCGCCGCCGCCACGTTTATGACGGCGTTGATCGACTTTCGCGAGGCTGGCGACATCACCGTGTTCATCGACGACGAGCAGCTTCGCGCCATCGACGAGCACATGCAGAAGAAGGGCGTCTTCGAGGGGCGTCATATGGCGCAGGCCTTCAACATGCTGCGCGCCAACGATCTGATCTGGTCGTTCGTGGTGCAGAATTATCTGCTCGGCAAGGAACCGCTGCCGTTCGATCTGCTGTCGTGGAACGCCGACTCGGCCAACTTGCCAGCGGCGATGCACAGTTACTACCTGCGGCGCATGTACCACGAAAACCAGTTGATCGTGCCGGGCGGCCTCACTTTGCTCGAGACGCCGATCGACCTGCGGCGCATCGCGCTGCCGAGCTATGTTCTGGCCACCAAGGAAGACCATATCGCGCCGTGGAAGTCCTGCTACGTCGCCACGCAGACCTTCAGCGGCCCGCGGCGCTTCGTGCTGGCGCAATCGGGGCACGTGGCGGGGGTCGTCAACCCGCCCGACGCCGGCAAGTACGGCCACTGGACCAACGACGCGTTGCCGGCAGCGCCCGACCAATGGCTGGCGACGGCGACCGCCAAGGCGGGGTCGTGGTGGCCGGACTGGGTGGCCTGGCTCGCCCGCCAGTCGGGCGACAAGGTCGCCGCGCGCGCCCCAAAGAAGGGTATCGAAGAAGCACCGGGCAGCTACGTAAAGAAGAAAGCGACCGCCAACGCCGATTAGGCGTCGATGCGCTCTTTGGGCGTGCGCTGGCGGTCACGCTCGCGCAGGAACTGGTCGAGGTTGTCCCCGTCGAAGTGGTCGAGTTCGAAATCGTCGAGGCAGGATCCGTCGAGGCGTTCGCCCTTGCAGTCAATGTCCGGCCGCGACACGACGCCCGGTTGCAGCGGCGGTTCGCCGACGTCGCGCTCGGTCGGCCCCGGCGTCGGGGTGGCCGGGACCAGAGCGGGTCTGGGCGCGGTGCTCGGCGGCGGCAAGGCGGCGAACTCGCGCCGCAACTCGTTCTCGGTGAGCGATAACCGACCGAGCATGACCTGGTAGTCGGCCGCCTTGGTATCGCGCGCCTCGCCGACGCCATAGGCCGGCCCGTCATAGCGGATGCGACCGTAGATAATCCGCCCGTCCTGGCATTGGAGCGTCAAGCGCGCGGTTATCCCGGGCTCGACTTTGCTGACGCCGCCAACGCCGGTCATACCGCGACAGATCAGATTGCCCTCGGTGCCGACCAGCGCGACTTCGGCCGTGGGTTCGCCGCGGATGCCTTGGACGGTACCGATGAAGAGTTGATCGCTGCCGACGTCGCGCGCGGCGATTTGCATGGTGTCCGGTATCGCCGGGGCGCAGCCGGCGAGCACTAGGGCGATCAGGAAGGGGCTATGCCGCATGGGTCCTCACCCCGCCGGCCGCGAGTGCCTGCCGATGGTCGTCGGCGAGACGCCGGTAGTGTGCGGCGGTCGCGGCGTTGTAGGCGATTTCCTCGGGCGTCAGGTCGCGCAGGTATTTCGCCGGGAACCCGGCCCAGAGTTGGCCGTTGCGCACACGTTTGCCGGCCGTCACCAGCGCGCCGGCGGCGACCATCGCGTTGGTTTCGACCACAGCTCCATCCATGACGGTGGCGCGCATGCCGACGAAACAGCGCGGTTCCAGCGTGCAGGCGTGAATCAAGGCGAGGTGGCCGACGGTGACGTCGTCGCCGATGACCGTGCGTCCGCCCTCCTTCCGGCTGACATGGACAACGGTGCCATCCTGCAGGTTGACGTTGGCGCCGATGCGGATCGCGTTGACGTCGCCGCGCACGACGACCTGGTACCAGACGCTCGACCCCGACGCGATCTCGACGTCACCGATGACGCTCGCCCCCGGGGCGACGAACACATCGGCCGCTAGGCGCGGCTCGATGCCGCGATGGGGAAGAACGGAACCAGTGGGGGGCTGCGTCATCGCCTCCTCACGGAAACATCGGCAGTTGCTCAAGACCGGCCGACTCGGGCAATTGGCACATCAGGTTCATGTTCTGGATGGCCTGCCCGGAGGCCCCCTTGACCAGGTTGTCGAGGGTCGAGAGGACGATGGCGCGCCCCTTGACGCGGTCGGCGAAGACCCCGATCAGGCAGTGGTTCGAACCGCGAACGTGACGCGTAGCCGGCGACACGCCGGCCGGCACGACGCCGACGAAGGGCTCGTCGGCGTAGCGGCCCGCGAGCGTGGCCCGCAGATCGTCGGCGGTCGCCCCGTTCCGCAGCCGCACGTAAATCGACGCGAGGATGCCGCGGTTCATCGGCATCAGGTGCGGCGTGAAATTGACCACCAGCGGCTCGCCCGACGCACGCGACAACTCCTGCTCGATCTCGGGGGCGTGGCGGTGTCCGGCTACGCCGTAAGCGTGGATCCCTTCGCCGACCTCGGCATAAAGACTCGACTGCTTCGCTTCGCGCCCGGCGCCCGAGACGCCCGACTTGGCGTCGATGACGATGTCATGCGGATCGATCTGGCCCGCTTCGAGCAGCGGCACTAGCGGCAACAGCGAGGTGGTCGGATAGCAGCCGGGACAGGCGACCAGGCGGGCACTGCGAATCGCCGCGCGGGCGAATTCGGTGAGGCCGTAGACCGCTTCCTTCTGCAGGTCGGGGGCGCGATGCGCGTGCCCGTACCATTCGGCATAGGTGGCGGGATCGCGCAGGCGGAAATCGGCGGAAAGATCGAGCACGCGCGGCGGCCGCGCGCCAGCAGCAAGTATCCTGGCGATCACCTCCTGCGTCGTTCCGTGTGGCAGCGCGCAGAACACGACATCGAGGCCGCTGTCGGCCCAATCGACGTCGTCGATCTTCCGCAGCGTCGGCAGCGTGAGCATGGCCAAGTGGGGAAACACCTCGGCCAGCGGCTTGCCCGCCTGCTTGTCGGCGGTGAGTACGGCAAGCTCGACCTCGGGGTGGCGGGACAGCAGGCGCACGAGCTCGGCCCCGGTATAGCCGCTGGCACCCAGAATGGCCGCCCTGATCCGCTTTGCTTCCAACATAGAGTCCCTAAGATTCAATGACTTCGACGATACACCTAAACCACTTTCCCGGCAAAACCGGGCGACTTAGGCCAAAAAAAAGGGGCGGCCATCAAGCCGCCCCCGCCCCGTTAGGTCGCTGCGGACCCCTTTGTCGGTGCCCGTCAGTTCTTCGGCAGCCGCACGTAGATCGCCTGTTTCAACTGGGCTAAACGCTGTTCGCCGTCTTTCGTCAGTTGCGCGATATGGGCGAGCTTCTCAGCGTTGCCGCGGATTTGATCGCGATGCCACGGGTTCGCTTGCCATTGGCCGGGCGGAGTGGGCGGAAAGCGCCGCGGTTCCGGATTGTCGTAATAAGTGACCGAAAGATAGTCGCCGCCTCGAACGAGCTGATGCTGCTGCCCGAGCATCGTGCCCGGTCCGCCCTTCTCGGCCAACCACCGATAAAACTCGACGGTGCCCTCCGACGCATTTGCGGGCATGGTCATGACAAAGTGATTGACCACCCAGCAGTCGATTTCCTTCGGGTTGTAGTTTTGATCCGAGTACGCAAAGTGCGTATCGCGACGACCGCACACTGTCGTTTCGCGCGCCCAACCGCCTGGAGAGAGAAGAAGATTGGTGCGGGTCAAAACGGCGCCAGACAGCTTGCCATTCATCAGCTGCGCCAACCACACAGTCGCCGTTGTCTCGCCGCCGCTGGCAGAGGAACCACCGCCGACGGTCGCCTGTTGTGCTTGTTTTGCGACGACGACCCAATCCCCTGGAGGCAGCGGTATTTGCTTGTCGGCGAACTTTACCACGCCGGACACGACCGTCCCCTTATCCATTTGGTGAAGGCTCTGCGCATGAACGGGAGTAAGGACCGAGGCCGCCAAAGCGGCGAAGGCGACCGCTGGGAAAAATAGAGAGACCAAGCGGGACAACAACGACATGGCGACCTCCATCAGGTGTTGCGAAGTCACCGGTTGTGATAGCGCCTAGTTATTCTAGGGCAGACAACGCTCGGGCACAAAAAAGGGCCCGGTGTCGCCACCGGGCCCTGGTTGAACGCGGTTCAGCGTTAGCGTTTCGAGAATTGGAAGCGGCGTCGCGCCTTGGGCCGACCGTATTTCTTGCGCTCGACCACGCGGCTGTCGCGGGTCAGGAAGCCGCCCTTCTTGAGCACGCCGCGCAGATCGGGCTCGAAGCGAAGCAGCGCGACCGAGATGCCGTGACGGACGGCACCGGCCTGGCCGGACAGGCCGCCGCCAACAACCGTGCACCACACGTCGTACTGGCCGTCGCGCTGCACCGCGACCAACGGCTGATTGATCATCATGCGCAGGACCGGGCGGGCGAAATAGGTCTGGCTCTTGCGGCCGTTCACCGTGATCGTGCCCTTGCCCGGCATGATCCATACGCGGGCGATCGCATTCTTGCGCTTGCCAGTGGCGTAGGCGCGGCCCTGGGCATCGACCTTCTTTTCATAGACCGGCGCGGCGACGACCGCCGCGGCCATGCTCTTGAGCCCTTCGAGGCCCTGCTTCTGCGGTTCAGACATGGTCAATTCTTTCTCGCCGAGCGGCGATTCTTGGCATTCATCTTCGCAACGTCGAGGACCACCGGCCCCTGCGCCTCGTGCGGATGCGCCGGCCCGCTATAGACCTTGAGGTGCCGCAACTGGTCGCGCGCCAGCGGGCTGTCCTTGGGCAGCATGCGCTCCACCGCCTTCTTGATGACACGTTCCGGGAAGCGGCCCTTGACGATTTCGCCTGCCTTGGTCTCCTTGATGCCGCCCGGATAACCGGTGTGCTTGTGATAGACCTTCTGCTCCAGTTTGCGACCGGTCAGCCGAACTTTTTCAGCGTTGATGACGATGATGTGGTCGCCGCAGTCGATATGCGGCGTGTACATCGCTTTGTGCTTGCCGCGAATGCGCATGGCGATAATGGTCGCTAGGCGGCCGAGCACGACGCCGTCGGCATCGATCACGTACCACTTGTGCGTCACCTCGCTCGGGCGCGCGGAATAAGTCCTCATCGGGGATGTCCTTGCCTCTGCCGCGCCCGGACAGTCCGGTCGGCGGCGCGGGAGTATCCCCGCCGATCCCCAGACTGTCAACGCTCGCACCAAGAAAAACCAAGGTGTTATGGCGAGGTATAATAATACCTCGGCCCTCCACCTGCGGCGCGCCGCCCTCGGCAAAGCTGCTATAAACGCGCCGTCAGTTCAGGAGCCGCCGTGGCATCGCCCCCCCTGCTGCGCCAGGATCACGACGGCGTGGCGACCCTTACGCTCAACCGCCCAGAGGCGCGCAACAGCCTCAACCGAGCGCTCCTCGATGCGCTCGATCAGGAGCTCGCGACGATCGCCGGCCAGCCCGCCATCCGCGTCGTCGTGCTGGCCGGGGCGGGGCCGGCCTTTTGCGCCGGACACGACCTCAAGGAGATGCGCGCCAGCAACGATGCCGCCTACCTGCGGCGGCTGTTTCGTCAGTGTGGCGGCGTTATGCAACGGATCGTTGCCCTGCCCCAACCGGTCATCGCCCGCGTCCACGGCGTCGCCACCGCGGCCGGCTGCCAATTGGTGGCGACGTGCGACCTCGCGGTCGCCGCAAGATCGGCCCGCTTCGCCACCCCCGGGGTCAACATCGGTTTGTTCTGCTCGACGCCGATGGTGGCGCTGTCGCGCGTCGTCGAGCGAAAGCGGGCACTCGAGATGCTCTATACCGGCGAGATGATCGATGCCGAGACGGCGGCCCGCTACGGCCTCGTTAACCGGGTCGTCGCCGACGCCGAGCTCGACGCAGCGACGCTCGCCTTGGCGACGACGATCACGGCTAAATCAGCGGCGGTGGTCGCGCTCGGCAAATCGGCGTTCTACCGTCAGGCCGACCTGCCGCTCGCCGAGGCCTATGCGCTCACCGCCGAGGTCATGACCGAGAACATGCTGATGCACGACGCTACCGAGGGCATCGATGCGTTCCTCGCCAAGCGCTCGCCGCGGTGGCGCGACAGCTGACCATGAACCACGACAC
>SHVP01000084.1 GCA_009694165.1 Alphaproteobacteria bacterium | reverse complement strand
GGCCACCAGACTGGTCGCGATCTGGATGTCCTCGGGCAGGCCCAGCACCACCGGCCCCAGGCGACCCGAGGTCGCGAGGTGAAAGGCCCGGCTGATGTATTCGGGAATGAGATCGACGTGCGGAATGTCGGCCGCCCATTTTGCGGTCCAGCCGAACATCTGCGCGATGTCGACTTCCTGAAAAGCGTCGCGGCCGAGGGCGTAGGTTTCGACCTGCCCGACGAACAGGATCATCGGCGAGGAGTCCTGCTTGGCGACGTGCACCCCGACGCTCGCATGGCAGGCCCCGGGCCCGCGGGTGACGAAGGCGATGCCCGGTCGCCCCGTCAGCTTGCCGTAGGCGTCGGCCATGTTGGCGGCGCCCGATTCGTGGCGGCAGGTGATGGTGCGGATATCGGTGGCGGCGTCGAGCAGGCTGTCGAGGACGGCGAGAAAACTCTCGCCCGGAACCTGAAAGATGGTGTCGACGCCGTGCTGTCGCAGGGCATCGACGATGAGGCGAGCGCCGGTACGGGGAGACGGGGACATGATTGGTGCGCTCAACGGGGCAGGAGCCGGCATGGTCGGGGAGTTTCCGCCCGCGCGCAAGCCCATCTGGCGCCGTTGGTCGAAACCCGGCACCATCGTGCGGGGATCGAATGTGGGGCTAGGTGTCGGCAGGATGGCTTCATGCTTAACCTGGTCAAAATCATTCTCGAAGCCTTGGTTCTTGATCGCGACCCCACGATCGTGGCGCTGGTTCTCGTGATTGCAGTAGTCGTCTCCGCCGCCTACTACGCGGGTCCTACCGTGCGACGTTGGGTGGACAAGCGTAGACTAACAGCGCATCCGAGAGATTGGGGTGAGCATCTGGAAGCGAAATGCTTGGATCGGGAACGGGAGGGCTGAATAGTTCATTTTGGTAGGACGACGATCATCGGCGTGATTGCGGCGATGGGTGCATTCGCTTGGACAGATGGCAGTTTGGCGGCGGGTCCGAAGGACACGTTGCGAATCGGTGTCTACTCGAAGGCGCCGACGCGCGGCAACCCGTTCATGGCCGCCACGGTTCCGGCGACCTACTTCTGGGATGGGCTCTACGATTCGCTCACCCGTACCGACGGACAGGGGCAAGCGGTTCCCTGGCTCGCCGAGAAATGGGAGATCGTCGATCCGCTGACGTGGCGGTTCACGTCGCGCGCGAACGTCGTCTTCTCCAATGGCGCCAAACTCGATGCCGCCGGGTTCGATTCGGTCAAGGCACTCGATGAGCGGACGCTCGAGATCAAGACAAAGACCCCCGATCCGCTGCTGGTGCGCCGCGTTTCCGGTATCTATTTCATCGAGCCCAAGGCTTGGCGCGACAGCATCGAGGCCTATACCGCCAAGCCGGTGACGAGCGGTTCGTGGCTGGTGACCAGTTGGAACGACAATGACGCCGAGTTCGCCGCATTCGACAAGTCCTGGCGGCCCGGCAAGATCAAGACACTCAAATTTGTCGAACTGCCCGAGGCTGCCGCACGGCTGCAGGCGCTGGTTTCCGATCAGGTCGATTTCGTCATGGCGATGACGCCCGACGACATCGGCCAGGTCAAGAACGCCGGGCACCAGGTGATCACCGGGCGCGCGCCCAATGTCGTCACCTTCGTCCTGTTCACCAAAGACCCCAAGGGCGCCTTTGGCGCCAAGGGATCGCCCTTCCAGGACGTCCGCGTCCGCCAGGCCGTCAACTACGCAATCGATCGCAAGGCCCTGACCGAGGGCCTGATGAACGGTCTGACCGAACCCTCGGGACAACCGGCCACCCCCTCGACCTATGGCTTCAATCCCGACGTGAAACCCTATCCCTACGACCCCGACCGCGCGAAGAAGCTATTGGCCGACGCGGGCTATCCGAACGGCTTTCAGATGGTGGCCGAGGTGATGACTGGCGTCATTCCGCGCGACCGCGAGTTCTACACCTATGTCGCCGACGCGATGGGCAAGATCGGGATCAAGGTCGACATGCGGGTGGTGCCGTTCTCGGATTGGGTCGCCAAGCTGCGGGTCGGCAACTGGGAGGGCATCGGCACCGGGTTTTCGCCGTCGGTCGATCCGTTTATGGACGCGACGCGCCCGTTCGCCTGGTACTCGTGCGCCTATTCAGCACAGTTTGTTTGCGTCGACCGTCACATGCCGTTGCTGCACCAGGCCAATGTCGAGGTGGATCCGACCAAGCGCGAGGCGATCGTCAAGAACCTGATGAAGGCGGCCAACGAGGATGCGCTCGCCATCTATCTGTTCAACGGGATCGACGTGTTCGCGGCGAACAAACGGGTGAAGGATTTCACCAGCTGGCATCGCACCATGCTGTATGAAAAATGGAGCCTGGCCGACTGACCGAGGTCGTTGAGCCAAGTCAACGAAGCGGCGGCCGTCCGCTCTAGAGTGAGCCGTGGTGCCGGCGCGCCGAGTTCCGGCACCGGACTGGTTCCTCGAAAGGTAGCGGTCATGAAGATCCCGCTTGAGATCAGCTTCAAGGATATCGCTCCGTCGCCGGCAATCGAGCAATACGTCCGCGAGCACGCCGCCAAGCTCGACAAGTTCCACGAGCGCGTCATGGCCTGCCGGGTCTCGATCGAGGCGCCGCACCGGCATCAACACAAGGGCAAGCTCTATCAGGTGCGTATCGACCTGACGGTTCCCGGCGAGGAACTCGTCGCCAACCGCAGCCCTGCGGCCGATGCGTCCCATGCCGATGTTTACGTCGCCGCCCGCGACGCGTTCCGGGCGATCAAGCGGCAGTTGCAGGACTATGGCCGGCGGCGTCGCGGTAAGGGTGTCGTGGAGGCGGCCGACCCACCCGCCCTGATCGGCAAGGTGGTACGGCTCGAACCAGAGCGCGAGATCGGCTACCTGGTCGATCTCGACGGCCAGGAAGTGTTTTTTCACCGCAACAGCGTGCGCGGTAAAGCCTATGGCAAGCTCGCCATCGGCAGCGACGTTCATCACGTGGCGATCGAGGGGGCTAACGGCCACGAGGCGACAAAGGTGTGGCCGAAACGCCTTTCGTCCTGACGCAGCATCATCCCGGCTGCGGTCCCGACCGAGCGGAGCGGTTTCGCTTGATCTATGTCGGTGCGTCGGTCACGGCGGCCGTCAGACTGGTGAACCTGCCTGGGAAGAGTCATGCCTTTGTCGCTTTATGCCTATGTGTTTCAGGTCAGTCGCCGGGGTCAGATCATCCTCAGCGTGCTGACCCTTATCGTCGTCGCCATGCAGACCGCCCCGCTCGAGTTGCAGCGCCGCATCGTCGATGAGGCTTGCAAAGGGCCCGGCTTTGTCCCGTTGTTCGCCCTTGGTGGCGCTTATCTCGCCCTGCTTCTGCTGAGCGGCGGCGCCAAATATGCGCTGAACGTCTACCGTGGCATCGTCGTCGAGCAGGTGACGTGTCACCTGCGCCACCGCATCCAGCAGGCAGCGGCCGTGGCGGAAACCGACGAATGGGGCCGCCCGACGACGCCGCGCCGCGGTGCGATCGTGTCAATGATGGCCGCCGAAGCGGAATTCGTCGGCGGCAGTGTTGGCGAAAGAATCTCCGTCCCGCTGCTCCAAGTGGGCTCGCTGGTGTTCGTGCTCGGCTACCTAGTATGGGTCGAGCCGCTGATCGCGATGTTCGCTGTGATCATCTATTTGCCCTCGCTGGGAGTCATTCCCTTCGGCCAGCGGGCGATCAATCGCTGGTCGGCCGCCCATGCCCGGTTCGTGCGCCGGCTCGGCGACCTGGTCGTTCATGACGGTAGCAAGGATCGCTTCGGGCGGGCGATCAATCTCGCCTACCGGACGCGGATTCTCAGCTATCGGGTGCAGTACTTTCTTACTTTCTTCGAGAACCTGCTGGACGCGGTCGGCCCGCTTGTCGTTCTCATGGTGGGCGGCGTGCTGGTCATCCACGGCCACGTCGAGGTCAGCACCATCGTCGTGTTCATCTCGGGTTTCCAGAAGGTGTCTTCGCCCTGGGATCGGCTGGTCAGCTTCTACCGTTCGGTGTCGAATGCGCGGGTGCGCTACCGGCTGATCGTCGATTCGCTGCCGCCCGGCGTCTGGCCCGTACCGGACAACAACTGACCTGGTCGGCGGCCGGCGCTGCCACGCCGTTGCCTGGGTCAGCGTGCCGCGGTGACGCCGCCATCCACCACCAGCACGGTGCCGGTCATGTAGGAGGCGGCCTCCGAGGCCAACATCACCAGCGGCCCTAGCAACTCGCGGTGATCGCCCACTCGCTGCATCGGGATCTTGGCGATGTTGCGCGCCCGGTATTCGGGATGGCGGGCAGCGTAGTTGCCGCCCAATTCGCTGTCGAACGAGCCCGGTGCGATGGCATTGACGCGAACGCCTTTCGGGGCAAGCTCGGCTCCCATGGTCATGGTCAAGTTATTGAGAGCGGCCTTGGCGGCGCCATAGGCGGGCGCTACCGAGAAGCCGCGGAACGAGGCAATCGACGAAATATTGACGATGGAACCGCGACCCCGCGTCGCCATGCGTTTAGCCGCTTCCTGGGCCAATGCCCAGGCGGAGTCGAGATTGGTGCGGATGACCATGTCCCAATCGGCGCGCTCGATGTTGAGCAACGGAGCGGGCAAGCTAACTCCTGCGTTGTTGACCAGCACGTCGAGCGGCCCCAGGCGGCGCTCGACGGCATCGACCAACGTGGCCGCCGCACCCGCGGCGGTGATGTCGCATGGGAACGCGGCGGCGGCGCCGCCGGCGGCGGCGATCTCGTCGACCAGCGCCATCAGCCGGTCGGCCCGGCGCGCGGCACAGGCGACCCGGGCACCCAGGGCCGCCAGATCCTTGGCGAGGGAGCGTCCAATGCCGCTTGAGGCGCCGGTCATGAGAATGACGCGACCACGAATATCGAACAGGCTGTAAATTGTCGGCGCTTGAGTCATAGAATCCCCGCGGGCGGCATAGGCGATGACACCGTAGCCGGTCCGCGCCGGTCGAGGGTAGGCTTCTTCTCTTTTGTCCCGGCCGATCGACCAACGGCGCCAATGACCGGTTACATTTGATGGACCAAGATCAACCTGCCGCAGGGACAACGGGCGAGCGGACCGCCGACGATCGGCGTCCGCCCGGCCCCCGCGGCTTCGCCCTCGCTGCCGTGCTCGCCTCGCTGATGATGACGATGCTGTTGCAGGCACTGTTTCAGACCATTCTGTCGACCGCCTTGCCGCGAATCATCCAGTCGCTGCACGGCCTCGACCGCTTCACCTGGGTAATGACAGCCTATTTGCTCGGCACGACCGCGGTGGTGCCGATCGCCGGCAAGCTTTTCGATCAATTCGGCCGCAAACGTTTTCTGCTGGCGAGCGTCACCATTTTTCTGCTCGGCACGTTGGCAGGCGGCCTGGCCGACGACATGGACATGCTGATCGTCGCGCGCGCCGTCCAGGGTATCGGCGGCGGCATGGGCATGGCCTTGGTGGTCATCGTCCTGGGCGATCTGTTCAGTCGCCAGGAGCGGGGCCGCTGGCAGGGCCTGTTCGGCGGCGTGTTCGGATTGGCCAGCATCATCGGTCCGACGCTCGGCGGCTGGCTGACCGACCATGGACCCCTGATCGACGGCCTGGTTGACGAGGGCACCCGCTGGCGTTGGATCTTTTTCGTGATGGTGCCGCTTGCCCTGCTGACATTGGTGGGCCTGATCGTCTACCTGCCGCCCATCCGCGGCAGCGCCGGCGGCAACCATCGTGGCTGGAACGCCATCCGCCGCATCGATTTTCTCGGCGCCGGCCTGTCGGTGGCGGGGACGATCTGTCTGCTGCTCGGCCTCACCTGGGGCGGCCAGATCGATCACGGCTGGACTGCGACAGAAGTCGTCGCCCTCCTGGCCGCGGCAATCGTGCTGATCGGCCTATTCCTGTGGGCCGAGACGCGGGCGGTCGAACCCATTCTGCCGCTCGACCTGTTCCGCAACAGCATCTATGCCGCCGACGCGGTGGTCGCGCTCGGTATCGGCGTCGCCATGATGTCGGTCGTCACCTATATGCCGATTTTTCTGCAGAATGTCGCCGGCATGACGGCGACCTATGCCGGGGCCACCATCACACCGATGACCCTCAGTTTCATCGTCGGGGCGACGATCTGCGGTTTCGTCGTGTCGCGCATCGGCCGCTACCGCATCCTGGCGGTGGGTGGCAGCGTGCTGTTGGTCGTAGGCGGGCTGCTGTTGAGCCGGATGACGCCGCAAACCTCGGCGGCGGTCGCCATTCGCGACATGGTCATTACTGGCATCGGGGTCGGCACATTCTTTCCGCTGGTCACGCTGATTGCGCAAAACATCCTGCCGCACGCGCTGCTCGGCGTTGGGACGGCCACCATCACCTATTTCCGCTCCCTCGGTCAGGTCCTCGGCGTGGCCATCGTCGGCACCATCGTCAGTCATTCGCTGGCCAACCGGTTGAGCGGCGCCGTGCCGGCCAACCTGCGCGGCCTCCCGGCCGAGCCGCTCGGCTGGGCGATCGTCGATGGCTTCGGCCTGGTGGTGCTGGTGGGCCTGGCGGTATTGGCCGCGTCCTTCCTGCTGAAGGATGTCCCGCTGGCCGGGCGCCAGCCGGCGTCGAAGCGGGCGGACGCGCTCACCGCTGGCGACTAGACCCAGGTTGCGCGAACCGCCGGGCGGGAGCACGCGCGGGCATGGGGTGGTTACCCCGACCTGGCGTAGAATGAAGCCAGCCGGGAGGCCGCACCATGAAAGAACCGTACGCCCATGGGATGATGCCGCACGCCACACATGATGAGTTGGCGCGCCAGAATTTCGTCGTCAGTTCGCGCATTCATGTCGAAGAGCAAATCACGCCGGGCGACGAAGTGGTGTATGAGCGCATCGGCAAGCCCCGCTTCATCTGCGAGCATGGCCACGCCCCCAAGGATCACCATGACGTGCGCCGGGCCATGCGCGGCGAGCCGTATTACCAGATGTGGAGCGCGCTCACGCGCACGCTCAAGGAAATGATCTGGGACGACGTCGGCGAGAGCGTCGAACGGCAATTGCCGACGCTCATCGCACGTGCCAAACCGCGGGGCCGGACGCGCGGGACGCTCATCCTCGACCCGGTGTTGCCGGTGCCGCGCTACAACGCCGCGATCGACATCCATGCGATGCCGGGCGGCTATCACAGTGAGATCACCCGCGACGATGTCTATGCCGGCGCCCTCTATGACCGCGGGAGCTACTACGTGGTCATGAGCCTGATGGGGTCGAAGGGGCACCAGCTGCAGGAGCGGCCGGACGCGTTGGTCATGGAGGGCTCCACCCGCAATGCGCTTCATTATCTGGGCCAGCATTGCCCCGACCTGCGCCCGCGGCGCATCCTCGACATGGGCTGCGCCGTGGGAACTTCGACGCTGCCTTACTGCAACGCATTTCCCGATGCCAAGGTGTTTGCCGTCGACTACGCGGCGCCGCTGCTCCGCTACGGCCATGCCCGCGCCGAGGCGATGGGCAAGACCGTGCACTTCTCGCAGCAGAACGTCGAGCACACCTCGTTTCCCGACGGGCATTTCGACCTCGTCGTGACCCATGCGGTGGCGCACGAGACCTCGGACAAGGCGCTGCGCAACATCCTGCGCGAATGCCATCGGCTGTTGGCGCCTGGCGGCGCGACCATTCACACCGAGCGCAAATTCTTCACCGGCATCAGCATGCACGAGGCGTTCGTCAACGATTGGGACACCTACCACGAGAACGAACCGTTCAAAGGTCGTTTCCGGTCGCAGGATCCGAGGGCGTTGCTGCAGCAGGCCGGCTTCGCGCCGGACAAAGTCTTCTTTGCCGGCGTGACGCGGGCAATGGGTGGGGTGCCCACCTTCACCGAGCCGGACGATTCGCGCGCCTTTGGGTCGCTGTTCGGCGCCCGCCGCTAAGGCACAGATGTCCACCGGCCCGTGGCCGCCGCATCGGGCGGTGGCGGCCGACGCGGCCGCGCTCGGCGCATTGGCGCGCGCCGCCTATGGCGACTATGTCGGCCTTATAGGGGTCGAGCCGCAGCCGATGGCGGCCGACTGGAGCCATCTACTGACGCAGCACGAGGTATGGATGGTCGCCGGGCCCGACGGTCCGGCGGCATCACTCGTTCTTATCGTCGAACCGGACTGCCTCTACGTATGGAGCGTGGCGGTGGCGCCCGGCCATCAGCACCGCGGTCTCGGCCGCCGCCTGATGGCCTTCGCCGAGGACCGCGCCAGCGTGCATGCGCGCCGAACGGTTCGCCTGTTCACCCACGAACGGATGACGCGCAATATCGCCCTCTATACGTGCCTCGGCTACGTCGAGACGCATCGGCAGCGCTTGGCGGGTCGCGTCGGCGTCCACATGGTCAAGCAGATCGGCCCCTAGAAGGCGGGCACGCCAAAGCGTAGGCTGGTCGCCGGCGGGCGGGCCCGCGGGGGAGAGCACCATGGCGCAAGCAACCATGCGCGCGGTCGTTGCCGAAAAGGCCGGTGGTCCGGAAGTGCTGGTGCTCAAGCGCGTACCGATTCCCGAACCGGGCCCCGGCGCGGTGCGCCTCAAGGTGGCCTACTGCAGTCTCAATCCAGTCGACGTGTTCGCGCGCCAAGGGCGCTGGAACGCGGGCTTTCCGCTCATTCCCGGCGTCGCCCACGCCGGTGTCGTCGATAAGGTGGGCGAGGGCGTCGATCGGTCATGGCTTGGCCGCTGCGTGCTGTCGGGCGGCGCTGGCGGCGGTTGCGCCGAATACTCGATCGCTGGACCGGGCGCGTTCAGTCCGTTCCCCGAAGGCCTCGAGTGGCCGGTCGGCACGGTCTTTCGCGGCATGTGTGCGACGGCCTGGCATAGCGTTCATACCGCCGCCCGCGTTCAGACCGGGGACCACGTCGTCGTGCATTCCGGCGCCGGCGCGATCGGCATCGTGATGACGCAGATCCTCAAGGAGAAGGGCGCCATCGTGCATGCGCTGTGCGGCGGAGCGGCCAAGATCGACTTTGCCCGCCCATTCGGCGCCGACCACTTCATCGATTACCGCAATAATGACTGGGTGCCGGAGGTGAAACGCCAGACCGGCGGGCGCGGCGCCGACGTCATCATCGACGGCAACGGCGGCCCGGATTTCCCGCGCAACTACGATGCCGTTGCGGCCAATGGCCTCATCCTCTTGATCGGCGCGACCGCGGGTCCGCGCGGACCGGATATTTCGCAAGATGTGCTGATGAAGAGATCAATTAAGGTTGGCGCTATGAGCCTGGTCGTGCTCGGGGCGATTCTCAAGGGACGCGACGACGCGATGATTCTCGAGGCGGTCCGCAGCGGACGCTGGAAGATTCCGGTCTCGGAGATCGTGCCGCTTGACGAGGTGCCGGCGTTGCATGCCCGCTTCGAACGACGCGACACCAAGGGGCGCGTCGTCATTCGCGTCAGTGGCGACCTCTAGGATCTTCGGCAGAACGCCGCGCGGAGGCGAACCGGTCGGCGCCGACGGCGTGACCACAGCAACGTTTCACCTTCGGGGTCAGCCGCGGTCGTGGCGTTCATCGCGACCCTACCGCCCGACGGCGTAGCCTTGCATGCCCCGCGGGTTGGCGGCTGCCATAAGCAGCGGGCCTTCCTTCGCCACGGCGGTCAAACGACCTTCCGACCAGTCGGCGGCGGTTTCGACGAGGTGGCCGCGACGCTTCAGCTCGGCGACGCAGGCCGGCGCGACGCGCCCCTCGACCACCAACTTTCCGAGCTGGGCAAGACGCGGGTAGAACGAACTCGGGAAGTGGTCGGAATGGAACGCAGGGCTGTCGATCGCCTCCTGCAGGTTCATGCCGAAATGCACATGGTTGAGAAAAAACTGTAGCGACCATTGGTCCTGCTGGTCGCCGCCGGGCGTTCCGAAGGCGAGATAGGCCTCGCCATCGCGCAGAGCAAGACTGGGCGTTAGCGTGGTTCGCGGTCGTTTTCCTGGTGCGAGCGCGGCGGGTGACGCCGGATCGAGCCAGAACATTTGGGCCCGCGTGCCGAGCGGGAAACCGAGCCCGGGAATGACGGGTGAACTCTGCATCCAGCCACCCGACGGTGTCGCCGAAACCATGTTGCCGGCTCGATCGACGACGTCGAGGTGACAGGTGTCGCTGTTGGTGACGCCGCTCCGCGCTACGGTGGGTTCGCCGACGCCGTCGGCCGCG
>SHVP01000007.1 GCA_009694165.1 Alphaproteobacteria bacterium | reverse complement strand
GTCTCGTCATGCTTGGCGAGGACCGTGCTGGCGACGAACACGCCATCCGGTCCCAGCCGCCCTTCGGTGATGACGCCCTGCCCTTCGCGGAACAGGTCGGGCAGCAAGCCGGTATAGGTCACGGCGACGGCGTGACTGAGATCGGTCACCCGAAACGTCGTTGTCAGCCCGTTGCGCTGAATCGAGCGCTCCTCGATCAGCCCGCCTAAGCGAAAGCGAACAGAAGGGGCCGGTTTCTTGGCAGCAACCTCGGTGGGGCTGACGAAAAAGACGAGGTTCTCGTCGAAGGCGAGCAGAACCAGGGTGGCGGCGACCCCGAGCAGCACCATGCCGACCAACACAAAGAGAAGGCGGTAGCGTTTGGGCCTCATCGCCCGGTCTCCGCGGACGCGCGGCGCGGGTTCACCCGCGTTCGTTCCAGCGCCTCCAACGTCCGGCGCTCGCCGCGCAGCGCGCGCAAGCTTGACCAGACGAGCGCGGTCATGACTGCGGCAGCCAATCCGAACGCCGGCCAGACGTAGGCCGCGTAGCCACCCATTGCGAGGAATCTGACAACCACATCCATGTCGATTGCGCTGGTACCGATCGTTTTTCCAGGTAAGACAGGCGCGGCCCGCACTATATGGACGCCCCAGGGAAGCGTCCAGCGTGCGGGTCGCTAGCGTTCGGGCGGTTCATAGGCGCTGACGCCGGCATCCGGTTTGGCGAAATGCGGATAGAGCGGATGCTCGACGAGCGGGGTGATGGTAATGCGCGCGAAGTAGCGGAAGAACGGCAGCGCCCGAACGGTCTGCTGCATTTCATCGTGCGAGGCGAAGTCGAAGATGCCGATGGCGCCGGCGCCATTGGCGAGGAAATAGATTCGCAGCAGCTTGCCCTTGCGGTAGCTCTCGAGGCCCGCCTGCCATTCGCGGCGGGCAAGGTCCTGGACTTGCTCCGGCGCGACTTGCGCCAACGCACCCGAGTCCGTGTCGAACTGAATAAGAAACAGCACTGCGGTCTCCTCGGGTCAGGATTCGTTCGTCAGCGTGCGGAGCGCCCGGATCCGCCGAGCGATGATTTCGCGTTCGATGCGAACGAGGACGACGGCGAGATAGAACGTCGTGAAGCCGACGGCCATCAACAGAAGCGGGATCAGCATCGATATGTCGATGGTCGGGCCCGACATCGTCAGCACGCTCGCCGGTTGGTGCAGGGTGTTCCACCAGTCGACGGAGAACTTGATGATCGGCACGTTAATGAAACCGACGAGTGCCAGGATCGCGGCGGCGCGCGAAGCTTTTTGGGTGTCCTCCACCGCCTCCCATAGGGCGATGTAGCCGAGGTAGAGGAAGAAAAGAATGAGAACCGACGTCAGGCGTGCGTCCCACACCCACCACGTTCCCCAAGTGGGTTGACCCCATAGCGAACCCGACACCAGCGCGATCGCCGTGAATCCGGCCCCGATCGGCGCGCTCGCCTTGGCGGCGATGTCGGCGAGCGGGTGTCGCCAAATGAGGGCCGTTGCGCTGGCGAGCGCCATCGCGGTGTAGACGAACAGGGCCATCCAGGCGGCGGGTACATGCACGTACATGATGCGCACGGCATCGCCCTGCTGGTAATCGGGCGGCGAGACGAAGAGACCAATGGCAAGCCCGGCGGCCAGCAGCACTGCGGTCACTACGGTCGCCCACGGCCGCACGGTACGCGACAGGCGGAGAAATCTCGTCGGGTTGGCCCAGCGATGCATAACTCAATTTTCTGCCGCTCTGGCGACGGGAACAAGCCACGTCAGCGTGACGCGGTGCCGCGGTGCGGAATCGCCAGACAGGATTGCGGCCTAATCCAAGTGAACGCGCAGGGCCGCCGCCGCCGCCAAAGGCGCGAGGACAAGGGCGACCAGGAACTCGGCGCCAAGAATAAGTAAATGCGGGCGAGCCGACAGGCCGTTGACGCTGGCTTCGACCGCGCCCACGCCGAAAATCAGCGTCGGAACGAACAGGGGCAGGACCAGCAGCGACAGAAGCACGCCGCCGCGCCGGATCGAAACGGTCAGGGCTGCGCCCACCGCCCCCACCAGGCTGAGGACAGGGGTTCCCAGGGCGAGGGCCGCCACCAGCGTCACCAGGCCGCTGGTTTCCAGATGCAGGGTGACGGCGAGCACCGGCGCCAGGACGATCAGCGGCAACCCGGTCGTGATCCAATGGGCGGTCGTTTTCGCTAGGCTCAGCGCGGGAAGTGATAGCGGCGACAGCAGCAGTTGCTCGAGGGTCCCGTCCTCGAAGTCGGCCTGGAACAACCGATCGAGTGCGAGGGTGGAGGCGAGCAGGGCGGCAACCCACAGGACGCCGCTCGCCACCCGGGCCAGGACTTGCGGCTCCGGGCCGACCCCGAGGGGAAAAAGGGTGACGGTAAGGACGAAAAAGACGACGACGCTGGTGCCGGCGTTGCCCTGTCGCAAGGTGAGGCGCAAATCGTGCCGGATGATCTCAAAAAAGGGGCGCATGCTCGCCCCCGTCGGATGGTGGCGTCAGGTCGAGCCGGTCGACCGCGGCGACCGGCAGATCGACGTGGGTCGTGGCGACGATCAGGCCGCCACGACCCAGGTGGCCCTCCATCGCCCGGCCGAGAAGATCGACGCCCGCGTCGTCGAGCGACACCGTCGGTTCGTCGAGCACCCATAGCGGCGCGTCGACGACGAGCAGTCGGGCCAAGGCCACCCGGCGGCGCTGGCCGGCCGACAGGAAGCGCGCCGGCAGCTCGGCCAACCGCTCAATCCCGAGCGCCGACAATGCTGCGGCGACGGTCCCGGTGCCGGCGCGCAACTTCGCCCAGTGGACGAGATTTTCGGCGACGGTCAGTGCGGGTTTGATCGCATCGAGGTGGGCCACATAGGACACATGTGCCCGGTAGGCCTCGGCCAAGGTTCCGACGTCCGTTCCCTGCCACGTCAGCTGCCCGTCGGTCGGACCGACGATCCCGGCAATGATACGGAGCAGGCTGGTCTTTCCCGCGCCATTGGCCCCGCGCACGACCAGGACGCGCCCCGTCGGTACGACGAACGATAGGCCGGCAAAAACCGCGCGGTCGCCACGCGTACAGGCCAGATTGCTGGCCGCCAACCCGGCCCGCGCGGCTAGTGTCGACATGGTGAAAGGGGACGCGCCATGGACCCGCATAGTGTGGCATTGGGGACGCGACCGCCACTCCGTCGCTGCGGGTGCGTTCTAGCGTTCACCCGGGCCGCAGAGCATAATGCGTGCCCTACCACACTCGGGCGAGGATGACGTCGAAACCCGAGGAGCCCCGTTAGCCAGATTTCGAGCATGGAGAACCGCCGTGGCGTCGACCGGACGTGACAGCTTGAAGACCCGTCGCACTTTCAGCGTCGGCAATCGCAAGTACGACTATTTCAGTTTGGCCGCGGCCGCCAAGGCCGGTCTGGGCGACTTATCGCGGCTGCCGTACTCGCTCAAGGTGCTTCTGGAGAATCTGCTGCGTCACGAGGACGGCAAGACGGTCAAGGTGGACGACGTCAAGGCCATCGCCGGCTGGCTGCGCTCGCGTACGTCGGATCGCGAGATCGCCTATCGTCCGGCGCGCGTCTTGATGCAAGACTTCACCGGCGTTCCTGCCGTGGTCGATTTGGCGGCGATGCGAGCGGCCGTCGCCCAAGCCGGCGGCGACACCCAGAAGATCAATCCGTTGTCGCCCGTCGATCTCGTCATCGATCACTCGGTCATGGTCGACAGCTTCGGCTCGTCCCGTTCATTCAAGGACAACGTGGCGGTCGAATATGAACGCAACGGCGAGCGCTACGCGTTCCTCCGCTGGGGGCAACAGGCGTTTGACAACTTTCGCGTCGTTCCACCGGGTATGGGCATTTGCCACCAGGTGAACCTCGAATACCTGGCGCGCGTCGTCTGGACCAAGAAAGAGGGCGCCAAGACCGTCGCCTATCCGGACACGCTGGTGGGCACCGACAGCCACACCACCATGGTCAACGGGTTGTCGGTGTTGGGTTGGGGCGTCGGCGGCATCGAGGCCGAAGCAGCGATGCTCGGTCAACCGATCTCGATGTTGATTCCCGAAGTCGTCGGCATGCGCCTGACGGGAAAGCTGCGGGAAGGCGCGACGGCCACCGACCTCGTGCTGACCGCGACGCAGATGCTGCGCAAGAAAGGCGTGGTCGGCAAGTTCGTCGAGTTCTTCGGGCCGGGCCTCGACGAGTTGTCGCTGGCCGACCGAGCGACGCTCGCCAACATGGCGCCGGAATATGGCGCGACTTGCGGGTTCTTTCCGATCGACGGCGAGACGCTGGCCTATCTCAAGGCAACCGGCCGCAAGAAAGCCGACATCGACCTGGTCGAGAAATACGCCAAGCTGCAGGGGTTATGGCGCTCGGCGAAGTCACCCGAGCCGGTTTACACCGATTCGCTCGAACTGGACGTCTGGACCGTGGAGCCAAGCCTGGCGGGGCCGCGGCGCCCACAGGACCGGGTTGCGTTGTCGCAGGCCGCCGTCGAGTTCAAGAAGGCGTTGCCGAGCTACGGCGTGAAGGATGAAAAGAAACGCGGCGCGGTCAAGGGAACCAAGTACGAGCTGGCCCACGGCTCGGTCTGTATCGCCGCGATCACCAGTTGCACCAACACCTCCAACCCGGCGGTCATGCTGGGCGCAGGCTTGGTCGCCCGTAATGCGGTCAAGCGCGGCCTCACGGTCAAACCCTGGGTCAAGACATCGCTGGCGCCGGGCTCCCGGGTGGTGAGCGACTACCTGGCCAAGGCCGGCCTGCAGAAGGCGCTCGACAAGCTCGGCTTCAACCTCGTCGGCTACGGCTGCACGACGTGCATCGGCAATTCCGGCCCGCTGCCCGACCCGATTGCCGCCGCCATCACCACCAACGACCTGGTGGCCGCCGCGGTGCTGTCGGGCAATCGCAACTTCGAAGGGCGTGTCAGTCCGCATACCCGCGCCAACTACCTGGCCTCCCCTATGTTGGTGGTCGCCTATGCGATCGCCGGCAACATGCAAGTCGATCTGCTGAAGGACCCGATCGGCACCGACAAGAAGGGCAAGAAGGTCTATCTGCGCGACATCTGGCCGTCGAACGCGGAAATTCAAAAGACGATCCGTCAAAGCGTCAAGCCGTCGATGTTCCGCCAGCAATACGGCAAGGTCTTCGACGGCGATGCGCTGTGGCGAAAAGTCAAGACCACCAAGGGCGATACGTATGTCTGGGACAAGCGGTCGACCTACGTCAAGCATCCGCCCTATTTCATCAACATGAGCAAAGAGTCGGGAGCGATAAAGGACGTCCGCAGTGCCCGCGTCTTGGCGCTGTTGGGTGATTCGATCACGACCGATCACATCTCGCCGGCGGGCTCGATCAAGAAGGATGGGCCGGCGGGGTCCTATCTGATGGAGCACCAGGTTCAGCCGCTCGATTTCAATTCTTACGGTGCCCGCCGCGGCAATCACGAAGTGATGATGCGCGGCACGTTCGCCAATATTCGTTTGCGGAACGAGATGGTGCCGGGCACCGAAGGCGGCGTCACCAAGCACGTCCCGAGCGGCAAGGTCACGTCGATCTATGATGCGTCGATGACCTACCAGAAGGACGGAACCGCGCTGGTCATCGTGGCCGGCAAGGAATACGGCACCGGGTCCTCGCGCGACTGGGCGGCCAAGGGCACGATGCTGCTCGGCGTCCGTGCCGTCATCGCCGAAAGCTTCGAGCGGATCCACCGCTCGAATCTGGTCGGGATGGGCCTGCTGCCCCTGGTATTCAAGGACGGCGAGAACCGCAAGACTCTCAAGCTCGACGGGTCCGAGGTCTTCGATCTGACCGGCATCGAGAAGGGGCTGCGCCCGCGCGTGGACGTCGATTGCGCCATCACCTATGCCAACGGTAGCAAGAGGTCGATCAAACTCACCTGCCGCATCGACACCGAGGACGAGGTGAACTACTACCGAAACGGCGGCATTCTGCCTTACGTCCTGCGCAACCTGATGAAGGCGGCCTGAGGGTTGCCGATCGGCGCGCCGGGAGCGGACTCACCCATAGTTGATTGGCCGCTCCGGTGGGGGCACCATAGGGTGAAACCATGACCCGCTGGCTAACGATCGCCCTTTTTCTTGCCGGCGCCGCGCTGATCCCTTCATCGGGGTCGGCCGGGCCGCAAGGGCCCGTCATTGTCGAACTCTATACGTCGCAGGGTTGCGATTCCTGCCCGCCGGCCGACGCCTACTTGGTCGAACTGATCAAACGCAAGGGCGTGATCGCGCTTAGCTTTCACGTCAACCACTGGGACTATCTCGGCTGGAAGGACACTTTCGGCAGCGAACGCAATGCATGGCGTTAGCGGGAATTCGCCAAGGTGTTCGGCGAGCGGAGCATCTATACGCCGCAGATTGTGGTTGGCGGCGTCGCCCACGAGGTTGGCTCACGGCGCGACGCCGTTGACGCCCTGATCACCAAGGTGTCGGCCCAGATGGGCGAGGGTCCCAAGCTCGTGCGCCGGGGGCGGGTAACACCCTGGGGCTTTCGCTGAGCGGCCCATAGGTTCCGTCGACGCCGGCAACGATCTGGTTGGTGCGCTTCGATCGACACCGTGAGGTGACCATCGAGCGCGGCGAGAACAGCGGTAAGACCCTGCTGTATTCCAACGTCGTTGCCGACCGTCGCCGGATCGGCGAATGGAACGGCGGCAGCCTCGATCTGTCGCTCAGCCTCACGGAGTTGCGCGAGGGCGACCGCGACGGCGTCGCGGTCGTGGTCCGGGAAGGAAATCTCGGGCGCGTGCTGGCGGTCGCGACCTACGACCTCACCTCGCGCTGATCCACGGACCGACGCAGCGCGACGGCCATCAGGGCCGACCAGCGCCGCGAGAACGCGGCGACATTGGCCGGTGCTTCACCCTCAAGAATCCGCGCGTAGTCATGCAGCAAATGGGCGGCATCGCCGAGCCGGTCGCTGGCGCCAGATTCGCTCGCCAAGTCGGCGCAAGCTTTGATCAGGTCGTGTCGGGGATTGAGTTCGAGGATGCGGGGTGCTGCTTCCTCGACCCGCCGATGTTGCCGCAACATCCGTTCCATGTGCATGTCGAGCGCCCCATCGTCGGCGACCAGGCAGAGCGGGCTCTCGGTCAGGCGTTCCGAGACGCGGACATCCTTCACGGCGGCACCGAGCGTCAGCTTCAGTGAGGCGATCAGACTGTTGAGCTTGGCGTTGTCCGCCGGCTCGGTTGCGGGTTGGGCGGCCTTGCCGTCATCGGCGGTGATCGCGGCGAGATCGGCGCTGCCGCGGGTAACCGACTTGAAGGCCTTGCCCTTGTATTCGTGCATTGCCCCGACCCAGAAGTCGTCCACGGGGTCCGAAAGCAGCAAGACCTCGACGTCCTTGGCGCGGAAACCCTCCAGTTGCGGGCTCTTGTCGATGGTCTCGCGATCGTCGCCGCTGACGTAATAGATGGCCCGTTGGCCGGGGCGCAGGCGGGCGACGTAGTCATCGAGAGTCATCAGTTTAGCGCCCGACACGGTCGACCGGAAACGGACGATTTTCAAAAGTGCGTCACGGGCGTCGGCGTCTTCGTACAGCCCTTCCTTGAGAACGGCACCGAAGTTGTTCCAGAACGTGGTGAACCCATCGGCGTCCTCCGTCGCCTTCTTCTCCAATTCTTTGAATACGCGCTTGGTCAGGTCTTTCTTGATGCGCGCCACGACGGCGCTTTGCTGCAGCATCTCGCGACTGACGTTGAGGTCGAGGTCCTCCGAGTCGACGATGCCGCGCAAGAACCGGAGGTAGGGCGGGACCAAACCTTCCAGTCGATCAGTGACGAATACGCGGCGGACATAAAGCCGGATGTGCGATCGTCGCGCCGGATCGAAGAGGTCGAACGGCTTCGCCGTCGGTACAAAAAGCAGCAGCGAGTACTCGATCTTTCCTTCCGCTTTCGCGTGCAGCGTCAACCATGGTTCGTCGAAAGACTGCGCGACGTGGTGGTAGAACTCTCGATATTGGTCGGCCGAGATGTCTTTGCGCGGGCGCGTCCACAGGGCCGAAGCGACATTGACGGTCTCGTTCTTTGTTCCCGGAACCTCGAGGATGATAGGGATGCCGATATGGTCGGAGTGGGTCTTTACGACCCGGCGCAGCGTCGCGGCCTCGAGAAAAGCGCGATCAGATTTTTTGAGATGGAGCGTGACCATAGTGCCACGCGTGTCGCGGTCGGCCGCTTCGACGCTGAACTCGCCGTGCCCGTCCGACTGCCAGCGGGCAGCCGTTGCTTCGTCGGCGCGCCGCGATATGACGGTCACCTCGTCTGCCACCATGAACGCTGAATAAAATCCCACGCCAAATTGGCCGATCAGCTGAACGGCATCGCCCTTCTCCTTTGTTGCCGCTAGCTGATCCACGAAGGCGCTGGTGCCCGAGCGGGCAATGGTGCCGAGATTGTCGATCAGCTCCTGCCGGCTCATGCCGATGCCGTTGTCGGTCACCGACAGCGTGCCGGCACCGGTATCGACGATCAGGCGAATACAAAAATCCGCGTCGCCCTTGGTCAACTCCGGGCGATGAATGGCCTCGTAGCGCAGCTTGTCGCAGGCGTCCGAGGCGTTCGAAATCAACTCACGCAGGAAGACTTCTTTGTTGCTGTACAGCGAGTTCGCCACGATGTGGAGAAGCTTGCTGACCTCCGCCTGAAAGCTGCGCTTCTCGGCGGTGGCGGCGGTCGGGGTCATGTCGTTGCTCCGAGTACAAAGAGAAGCGGCTGAACTGGTCGCAATATGTGATCAGGCCCCCGGCGTTCAAGGGGAATCTGAGGGTTTCGAAGCCTTCGCCGCCTTGCGGGGCTTGGCGATTCGGAGTACCTACCGGGCCGCGCCCGGCCCTGCCGCGGGGGGGTTCTGGGCCACGTCCAAGGCAGAGAGAGGATCCATGGCTCGCAACAAGATTGCCCTCATCGGCAGTGGCAACATCGGCGGGACGCTCGCCCATATGTCCGGTCTCAAGGAATTGGGCGATATCGTTTTGTTTGACATCGTCGAAGGCCTGCCGCAAGGCAAGGCACTGGACCTCGCCCAGTCCTCGCCGGTGGACGGTTTTGATGCCAGGATCAGCGGCACGCAGAGCTATGCCGACCTGGCCGGCGCCGATGTCGTCATCGTCACCGCCGGCGTGCCGCGCAAGCCCGGTATGAGTCGAGATGACCTCGTCGGGATCAATACCAAGATCATCAAACAAGTCGGCGAAGGCCTCAAGCAGCACGCGCCCAACGCTTTCGTCATCTGCATCACCAATCCGCTCGACGCCATGGTCTGGGCGTTGCGCGAGGCGTCCGGGCTACCGCCAAACAAGGTGGTGGGGATGGCGGGCGTCCTCGATTCGGCGCGGTTCCGTTATTTCCTCGCCCAGGAGTTCAACGTCTCGGTGGAGGACGTGACAGCGTTCGTGTTGGGCGGGCACGGCGACACCATGGTGCCGCTTGTGCGCTACTCGGCGGTGGCCGGCATTCCGGTGCCCGACCTCATCCGCATGAAGTGGACGACGCCAGACAAGCTAGACAAGATCGTGCAGCGCACCCGCGATGGTGGCGCCGAGATCGTCGGCCTGCTCAAAACCGGTTCGGCGTTCTATGCCCCTGCTTCGTCGGCGATCGCGATGGCCGAGTCGTATCTGCGCGACAAGAAACGCGTCCTGCCCTGCGCCGCCTATCTCAATGGTCAGTACGGCGTGCGTGGCCTCTATGTCGGCGTTCCGACGGTGATCGGCGCGAGCGGCGTCGAGCGCATTGTCGAGATCGAACTCAACGACGCGGAACGCAAGATGTTCGACCATTCGGTGCAGTCCGTTCGCGGCCTGATCGAGGCGGTCAATCGCCTCGATCCCAGCTTCAAGCTGCCGGCCTAGCGGAAGCTCCGTCAGGCGACAGGCCGAACAGGCACGCGCCATGAACATTCACGAATACCAGGCCAAGAGTCTGCTCGCCAAATACGGCGTGGCCGTGCTGCGGGGCGGCGTCGCCTACACCGTCGACGAAGCGGTGAAAGTGGCGGGCTCGCTGCCCGGTCCGGTATGGGTGGTCAAGGCGCAGATTCATGCCGGTGGGCGCGGCAAGGGCGGCGGCATCAAGATCGCGCGATCCGTCGACGAGGTGCGCAACTACGCCCAGAAGATGCTCGGCATGCAGCTGGTCACGCCACAAACCGGCCCGCAGGGCAAAGAGGTCAAGCGCCTCTATATCGAGGAAGGGGCGGATATCGCGCGTGAATTGTATCTCGGCATGCTGGTCGACCGCGAGCGCAGCCGCGTCGCGATCATGGCGTCGACTGAGGGCGGCATGGACATTGAAGAGGTCGCCGCGCGCACGCCCGAGAAGATCATCATCGTTCCCGTCGATCCGGCCAGCGGGCTGCAGCCCTTTCACGCGCGCCGCGTCGCCTTTGCCCTTGGCCTGAAGGACGAGCAGGTTAAGTCGGCGAGCAAGTTGATCGCTGCGGCCTATCAAGCCTTCGTCGATAAGGACGCCAGCCTGTTGGAGATCAATCCGCTCGTTGTCACTCGCAGCGGAGCGGCGGTCGCGCTCGACGCAAAAATGAACTTCGACGACAACGCGCTCTTCCGCCGTAAGGACATCGCCGCACTGCGCGACGAAGACGAAGAGAATCCGGTCGAGGTTCAGGCCCGGAAGCACGACCTCAACTACATCAAACTCGACGGCTCGATCGGGTGCATGGTGAACGGTGCGGGCCTGGCGATGGCGACCATGGATATCATCAAGCTGATGCGGGGCGAGCCGGCCAATTTCCTCGACGTCGGCGGTGGTGCGACCAAAGAGCGGGTGACCGAGGCGTTCAAGATCATTCTGTCGGACCCCAACGTCGAGGGAATTCTGGTCAACATCTTCGGCGGCATCATGCGTTGCGACGTCATCGCCGAAGGCGTCGTTGCCGCGGCGCGAGAGGTCAGTTTGACGGTGCCTCTGGTGGTTCGCCTCGAAGGCACCAATGTCGATCTGGGCAAGAAAATTCTGGCGCAATCCGGATTGCCGATCGTCTCGGCCGACGATCTCGGCGACGCCGCTCGCAAGATCGTGCGGGCGGTCAAGGACGCCGCCTGATGGCTGTCCTCGTCAACAGCGGGACGCGCGTCCTCTGCCAAGGATTTACCGGCGCCCAGGGCACGTTCCATTCGGAGCAGGCGGTCGCCTACGGCACCAAGATGGTCGGTGGAGTGACGCCGGGCAAAGGCGGCAGTTCGCACCTCGGCCTGCCGGTGTTTGACACCGTGGCCGAGGCGGTTCGCCAGACCGCGGCGACGGCGTCGGCGATCTACGTGCCGCCCCCGTTTGCGGCCGACGCGATCCTCGAGGCGATCGATGCCGAGATCGCGTTGATAGTCTGCATCACCGAGGGGATTCCCGTGCTCGACATGGTCCGGGTCAAGCGGGTGCTGCAGGGATCAAAATCGCGATTGATCGGGCCCAATTGCCCGGGAGTTATCACGCCAGGTCAATGCAAGATCGGGATCATGCCCGGCCACATTCATCGGGCCGGCAGCGTCGGCATCGTGTCGCGATCGGGCACCCTGACCTACGAAGCGGTGGCGCAGACGACCGCGGTCGGTTTGGGCCAGTCGACCTGCATCGGCATCGGCGGCGATCCGGTCAACGGAACCAATTTCGTCGATTGCCTCGAAATGTTCCTCGGCGATCCGCAGACCGAGTCGATCATCATGATCGGGGAGATCGGCGGCCGCGCCGAAGAAGATGCCGCCGAGTTTCTGCGCAACAACAAGACGCGCAAGCCGATTGTCGGTTTCATCGCCGGGCGCACGGCCCCACCGGGGCGCCGGATGGGACACGCCGGCGCCATCATTTCAGGCGGGCGAGGCGGGGCGGGAGACAAGATCGAGTCGATGCAACGGGCCGGAATCGCGGTTGCCGGTTCCCCGGCGGAGATCGGCCGGACGCTGTTGACGGTGTTGAAAGGCAATCGCTAGTCCCCGACTACACATTGATGGGAGCGCACCCGCTCGGGTGTGCGGATGGGAATGAACAAGCCAGTCGATCGGCTGTCGTTCTTGAGTGGTGCCAGTAGCGCCTTTCTCGAGCAGCTTTACGCGCAATACCTGCGCGACCCTTCATCGGTTGACGAAAGCTGGCAGGGCTTCTTCGGTACCCTCGGGGACGACGTTGCTACCGTCATGGCCGGACAACGGGGGGCGAGCTGGGCCCCACCGGGTGGCCCGTTCCTTGGTTTGGCCGAAGATCGGCCGCCGGTTGCTAAGAAGGGAAGTGGCGCCGCTCAGGCTTTCGACGAGGCGGCGGTTCGCGCCGCCACCCTCGACTCGCTGCGGGCTTTGATGCTTATCCGCTCGTACCGCGTCCGCGGCCACCTCCTGGCGACGCTCGACCCGCTCGGCCTCGAACGACGCGCGCCCCATCCCGAACTTGACCCGGCCACCTACGGGTTTACCCCGGCCGACCTCGATCGACCGATCTTCATCGCCCAGGTGCTCGGCATCGAATCGGCGTCGATGCGCAAGATCTATGACGTCCTGCAGCAGACCTATTGCGGCACGATCGGGTATGAGTTCATGCATATCCAATCGCCCGAGCAAAAGGCCTGGATCCAGGAGCGGATCGAGGGGGTTCGCCCCGCCTTCGCCGTGAACGAGCAACGGGGGCTGCTCGAACAGCTGACGCGTGCCGAAGGGTTCGAGCGCTTTCTGCACCTCAAATACACCGGTACCAAGCGGTTTGGCCTGGATGGCGGGGAGGCGCTGATTCCCCTTCTCGAGGCGATCAACCAGCGCGCCGCCCGCGCCGGGGTGAAGGAAATCCTGTTCGGAATGCCCCATCGCGGACGGCTCAACGTGCTGGCCAACGTGCTGGCCAAGCCCTATGTCGCGATCTTCTCCGAGTTCCAGGGCACCAGCGCCAACCCGGACGACATGCAAGGCTCGGGGGACGTCAAATATCACCTCGGCACCTCGGTCGACCGCCTGTTCGACGGCCAGGAGATTCACCTGTCGCTGTCGGCCAATCCCTCGCATTTGGAGGCCGTTGATCCGGTGGTGCTCGGCAAGGCGCGGGCCAAAGCGCTGCAGCACCATGATCCCGATCGCAACAAGGTGCTGCCGGTGCTGATGCACGGCGACGCGGCGTTTGCCGGTCAAGGGGTGGTCGCCGAGTGCTTCGGACTGTCGGACCTCAAAGGCTACCGTACCGGCGGCACCATCCATGTGATCGTCAACAACCAGATCGGCTTCACCACCGCGCCTGTCTACAGCCGTTCGACGCCCTATCCGTCCGACGTCGCCAAAGGCGTCCAGGCCTTCATCTTTCACGTCAATGGCGATCATCCGGAAGCGGTCGCGCACGTCGCCCGCCTGGCCGTCGATTTCCGCCAGACCTTCCATCGCGACGTCGTCATCGACATGTTCTGCTACCGCCGTCACGGCCACAACGAGTCGGACGAGCCGGCCTTCACCCAACCGCTGATGTACCGCGCCATCGGCAGTCAACCGACCACGCGCCAGCTCTATGCCGCCGATCTCGAGCGCCGCAGTCTGGTCACCAAGTCCGAGGCCGACAAACTCGCCGCCGACTTTCAAGCGCATCTGGAAAAAGAGTTCGCCGCGGCGATCACCTATCGACCGAACCGGGCTGACTGGTTGGAAGGGGCTTGGAAGGGACTGGGGATCGCATCGGGCGACGATCGCCGTGGCAATACCGCCGTCAGTGCAGATGTTCTCCGCAAAGTCGGCCGCGTGCTATGCCAGGTGCCCGACTCGTTCAATCTGCACCGCACGATAAGGCGCCAGCTTGGTGCGAAGAAAACGATGATCGAGACCGGCGAGGGAATTGATTGGGCGACGGCGGAGGCCCTCGCATTCGGCACCGTTGTCAACGAACGGCACGGTGTTCGCCTAAGCGGCCAGGATTCGCAGCGCGGGACGTTCTCGCAGCGACATGCGGTGTTCATCGATCAGGAAACCGAAGCACGGCACGTCCCGCTCGAACATGTCGATCCCGGCCAGGAAACCTTCGAGGTCGTCGATTCGATGCTTTCAGAGATGGCGGTGCTCGGATTCGAATACGGCTTTAGCCAGGCCGCACCCAGTTGGCTGGTCATTTGGGAGGCGCAGTTCGGCGATTTCGCCAACGGCGCCCAAGTTATCATCGACCAGTTCGTTGCCTCCGGCGAAAGCAAGTGGCTGCGCATGAGCGGCTTGGTTATGCTGCTGCCGCATGGCTACGAGGGGCAGGGGCCCGAGCACAGTTCGGCGAAGCTCGAACGCTATTTGCAGCTGTGCGCCGAAGACAACATGCAGGTCGCCAATTGCACGACGCCCGCCAACTATTTCCACATACTGCGCCGTCAGATGCATCGAGAGTTTCGCAAGCCGCTCGTGATCATGACGCCCAAGTCCTTGCTGCGGCACAAGCGGGTGGTGTCGTCGCTTGCTGATTTTGTCGAAGGCTCATCGTTTCATCGCGTGCTTTGGGACAAGCAAAAAGGGCTGCTGCCCGACGAGAAAATTCGGCGGCTCGTGTTGTGTTCGGGCAAGGTCTACTATGACCTGCTCGAAGAGCGCGAGAAGCGGGACATTCGCGACGTCTACGCGCTGCGCATCGAACAACTCTATCCCTACCCTGACAAAACGCTGCGCCAGGAGCTCGCGCGCTTCAAGCAGGCCGAGGTGGTATGGTGCCAGGAAGAGCCCAAGAATCAGGGGGCGTGGTCGTTCATCGAGCCCCGCCTCGAAGAGACCTTGGCGGCCATCGGCCGCGTACCGCTGCGGGCCAGCTATGTCGGTCGCCCGGCCAGCGCGTCGCCGGCGACCGGGTTGCTGAAGACACATCAACGCGAACAGGCGCGGCTGATCGACGAAGCGATCAGCCTTTGAGCGCAACAAGTGGAAGCATGAGATGACCGAGATCCGCGTTCCCAGCCTTGGTGAGTCGGTTACCGAGGCGACTGTGGCCAAATGGTTCAAGGCGGTCGGTGACTCGGTTGCCGCCGATGAACCGTTGGTCGAATTGGAAACCGACAAGGTCACGGTCGAAGTGCCGGCCGCAACGGCCGGAACGATTAGCGAGATCACGGCGAAGGCAGGCGTTACCGTCGCGGTGGGTGCTCTCCTCGGTCAGATCACCGACGGCCAGGGCGTCGCCATGCCCTGTCCGACGACCCCGGCGCCCACGGCCAAGGCCGCCACCCCGAAGGCTGAGGCGCCAGCGGCACCCGCGCCGTCTGTGGCTATTGCCTCGGCGCCCTCCGCACGCCGCGTCGCGGCGGAAAAGAACCTCGACCTGGCGCAGGTGCCGGGAAGCGGGCGCGACGGGCGCGTGCTCAAGGGCGACGTGCTGGCTCAACTCGAACGAGGGCCGGCACCGGTGGCGAAGCCGGCCGTCCCGAGCGGTCCGCGGGCGCGGGCCGACCGCGAGGAGCGCGTGCGTATGACCCGTTTGCGCCAACGGATCGCCCAGCGTCTCAAGGAAGCGCAAAATACGGCTGCCATGCTGACCACGTTCAACGAGGTCGACATGAGCGCCGTGATGGCACTGCGCAGTCTGCACAAGGATGCCTTCGAGGCGAAGCACGGCGTGAAGCTCGGCTTCATGTCGTTTTTCGTGGCGGCGGCGGTGACCGTCTTGCGCGAGATCCCGGCCGTCAACGGCGAAATCGATGGCGACGATCTCGTCTACAAGAATTACTACGACATCGGCGTCGCCGTTTCGGCCCCGCAGGGTCTGGTGGTGCCGGTGCTGCGAGACGCCGACCAGCGGTCGTTTGCCGATCTCGAAAAGGCGATCGCCGACTTTGGCCAGCGGGCACGCGATGGCAAGCTTAAGATCGAGGAACTGAGCGGCGGCACGTTCACCATTTCGAACGGCGGCGTTTTTGGCTCGTTGCTGTCGACGCCGATCCTCAACCCGCCCCAGTCGGCCATTCTCGGGATGCACGCCATCCAGAAGCGGCCCGTCGCCGTCGGTGACCAAGTGCAGATCCGGCCGATGATGTACGTCGCGCTCTCCTATGATCATCGCATCATCGATGGCCGCGAAGCGGTGACGTTCCTGGTGCGCCTGAAGCAGTGCATCGAGGATCCGAACCGCCTGCTGCTTGACATGTGATTCCGAGCGGCGGCCTCAGGTCGTCGCGGCCTGGTGAGAAAGGGAGCGTCCGATGAAAGCCGGCGATTTGGTCGGAACCTGGTTCCTCGAGATTTACGAGACGCGCTCGGCCGACGGTAAGGTGGTTCGTCCGATGGGCGATGTGCCGTTTGGGCGACTCACGTATACGCCTGGCGGCTATATGCATGTGCTGATGGCGCCCGCCGGCCGTGCACCCTTCGCCTCGAACAACCTCTACGGCGATAACGACGCCGAGCGGTTGGCCGCTGCCAACCGCTTCGTCGCGTATTGTGGTTCCTACGAAGTGGTCGGCAATACCGTCATCCATCATGCCGAGGGCAGTTTTTTTCCCAATTGGATCGGTCAGGCGTTGCGCCGGCAGGCGACGCTCGAGGCCGACCGGCTGACCCTCACCTCGCCCTCCGCCAACCGCGGCGGCGTCCAGGGCACCGCCTATATCGTCTGGCGCCGAAGCCCGCACTGAAGGAGCGGGAGCAATGAGTAATGAGGCGTACGACCTGGTGGTGATCGGCGGCGGCCCGGGCGGCTATGTCGCCGCGATCCGCGCCGCACAACTCGGCGACCGGGTCGCCTGCGTCGAGACGCGCGCGACGCTCGGCGGCACCTGCCTCAACGTCGGATGCATTCCGTCCAAGGCCCTGCTGCAGTCGTCCGAACTGTTCCATGAAGCCACCAGCGGTCTGGCCGTTCACGGCGTCAAGACCGGGGCAGTCGCGCTCGATCTCCCGGCGATGATGAAGCGGAAAGACAAGGTCGTTGCCGAGTTGACCGGCGGTATCGCCTTTCTGTTCAAGAAGAACAAGATCGAGCACATCGAGGGCCACGGCGTCCTGCTCGACGCCCAAACCGTGCGCGTCGCGCTGAATCAGGGCGGCGAGCGACTGGTCCGCGGCAAGCGCCTGCTGATCGCCACCGGTTCGACGGTCGCGCCGCTGCCTGGCGTCGATATCGACGAGAAGCGGATCGTGTCGTCGACCGGCGCGCTAACGCTGGAACGGGTGCCAGACCACCTGGTCGTGATCGGCGCCGGTTACATCGGCCTCGAAATGGGTTCGGTCTGGCGGCGACTGGGCGCCAAGGTAACGGTGATCGAGTTCCTCGACCGCGTCACGCCCGGCATGGACGCCGAACTGTCCAAGAATTTTCAGCGCGTCTTGACCAAGCAGGGAATGGTGTTCCGGCTGGCAACCAAGGTGTTGGGGGTGACGACCAAAGGCGACGGCGTGAGGGTTTGGGTTGCCGCGGCCGCCGGCGGCAGCGAGGAAGAGATTGTTGCCGACGCGGTTCTGGTGTCGATCGGTCGCCGACCCTATACCGAAAGGCTCGGTCTCGATGCTGCCGGCGTGCAACGCGATACCCAGGGCCGCATCGTCGTCGATTCGCACTTTGCCACTAATGTCGCCGGCATCTTTGCCATCGGGGATGTCATCGCCGGTCCGATGCTGGCGCATAAAGCCTCGGACGATGGTGTTGCCTGCGTCGAGATGATGCACGGCCATCACGTGTCGGTCGATTACAACCTGGTTCCGGGCGTGGTCTACACTTGGCCCGAGGTCGCCTCGGTCGGTCTCTCCGAGGAGGCCGCCAAGTCGGCCGGGATCGACTATCGCGTCGGCAAGTTTCCGTTCCTCGCCGTTTCACGGGCCAAGGTCAATGGGACGACCGATGGCTTCTTCAAGATCCTGGCCGACGCCAAGACAGACCGCGTACTCGGCGTACACATCATCGGGCCCGACGCCGGGATGCTCATTCACGAGGCGGTCCTATGCATGGCATTTGGCGGTTCCGCCGAGGATATTGCCCTGACCAGTCATGCCCACCCAACGCTCGCCGAAGGCCTGCGCGAGGCGGCGATGGCCGTCCGCGGCGCGGCGCTTCACGTCTAGGCCGAGGCGTTAGCGATTGCCGCGCGCGCGCGGATGGGCCTTGTCGTAGACGCGGAGGACATGGGCGGCGTCGACCTCGGTATAGCGCTGGGTCGTCGACAGCGACGAGTGGCCGAGCAATTCTTGAATCGTCCGCAAATCGGCGCCGGACCCGAGCAAATGGGTGGCGAAGCTATGGCGCAGGGCATGCGGCGTGGCCGACTCGGGGAGACCGAGGGCGCGGCGCAGCTGCTGCATGCCGCGTTGGATGATGGCCGGTTGCAGCGACTTGCCGCGGACGCCGACGAACAAGGGGCCGTTGCTGCGGGCAAAGGGACACCGGCCGGCATAGTCGTTCACCGCCCGGGCGACGATGGGGAGGACCGGCACCAGACGCTGCTTGTTGCCCTTGCCCGTAATCCTTAGGAATTCGCCGAGCGGGACGTCGGCAAAGGTCAGCGACAAAGCCTCGGCTATGCGCAAACCGCAACCATAGAGCAACGACAGTATCGCCACGTCGCGCGCCTGCACCCATGGCTCGTCGCTGAGGCCGGCGATGCCTTCCCGTACGCTTGCCGCCGCCTTGACCGATAGCGGTTTCGGCACGGCGTGCGGCAGCTTGGGCGAACGCATCGCCGCCACCGCCGGATTGTGCAGAACGCCGTGGCGCTCCATGTGGCGAAAGAACGATCGGATCGCCGATAAGGCGCGGGCAAGTGACGTGCTCGTCAGCCCCTCACCACGACGGTGGGCGAGGTAACTGCGTAGGTCGGCGGTGCGCAGAGCGGCCAACGACCGGAGCGACGGCGGCTCGCCGAGATGATGGGCGAGAAATCCAACGAAGACGGCGAGGTCGCGGCGGTATGCCGCGGTCGTGTGCGGCGAGGAACGGCGCTCGTCGGCCAACCAGGTGAGGAAGTCGTTGATCGCGGTCACTGCATCGGCGGCGGCAATCATCGCGGGGGCCGCGCCGGTGGGTGGCGGCTCGGGCGTGCGCGTCACGCCGGCGGTAGGTCGAGCCACGCCCGCGCGCAGCGCGACACCGCACCGGCAAGAAACTTCAGCAGTTCGGTTCCCTGCCCGGGGTGAAAGCGCGACGCGGTTCGCGACCCCAGGGCGAGGAGTCCAGGCGGACCGGCCCGACTGACCGTGAGGCGGACCAGCGCGTCCGAACTCACTTTGGTGGCCGACGCGCCAAACAGCAGCCGGTCGCCGCCGGTCTCGTCGCGCAGGAGGACGTCGCGACCTTCGCCGACCAAGCCGTCGATTACTCCCGGTTGCAACAAGATCAGTCCGCGGACCTTCTTCCTGCTGCGGAAAGCCTCGGTCGTCTCGAAGCAAAGCGAAACCATGTCGACATCCAGCAAGCGCGCAAGATCACTGCCGAGAATCTCGAGCAAGTGCTCGAACGTGCGGGCTTCCAGCAGCGCCAGCACCGCATTGTGAATGCGTTCCTGGCTCGACAGGTTGACGCGACTGGCATCCAGAAACTCGTGCTGACGCAGGCGCAGCTGGGCAACCTCTTCCTGCAACCGCTCGATCATAAACCGCTGCATGTCGAGAATGCCGTTTCCTCGTTGCTGCGACGGCGGTGTCAAGTGCAACAACAGGTCCGGGTGGTCGTTCAGAAACGTCGGGTGGGCCTTCAGGTAGGTCGCGACCTGATCCTTGCTCAATCGGCGCGCCACCGCGCCTTCGGCTCCGCCGGTTTTGGGACTCACGAGCCGCGCTTTCGCAAGATGCTCTGACCGGTCTTCTGCCAATCGCCCAAGAAGGCGGCGAGGCCCTTGTCGGTCAGCGGGTGAAGGACCAGCTTGCGCAGAATGTCGGGCGGAACGGTGCAGACGTCGGCGCCAATCTTGGCGGCTTCGACGACATGGACGGGGTCGCGGATCGACGCGACGAGAATCGCCGTCTTGAACTCCGGATAATTCGCGTAGATGGCCTTGATGTCGCGGATCAGCGCCATGCCGTCCTCGCCGATATCGTCGAGCCGGCCGACGAAGGGCGAGATGTAACTGGCCCCCGCTTTGGCGGCCAACAGGGCCTGACTGGCGCTGAAACAGAGGGTGACATTCACCGCGATGCCGGCTTGACGCAGGACCCGGCACGCCTTCAAGCCGTCCCAGGTCAGCGGGACTTTGACCGTGATGTTCTTAGCCAGTTCGGCGAGGGCTCGCCCTTCGTTCACCATCGTGTCGACGTCGGTGGCGGCAACCTCGGCGCTGACCGGTCCCGACACGACGGCGCAAATTTCGCGCAGCACCGTGAGGAAGTCGCGGCCGGTTTTGGCGACCAGCGATGGATTAGTGGTAACTCCGTCCAAGAGCCCGGTCGCCGCCAACTCGCGAATGGCGTCAATATCGGCGGTATCGACGAAAAACTTCATGCAGCCGAGGACGAATGGGGCACGTCTGGGTCGTTCGTGTTGAGGCCGCTTCGAACGGCTGGCAGAGTGTAGCCCATGGGAGTCAGCGAGACCAGTTTTCCGCCCGTACGCCCCCGCGTGCGGGTCTTGATCCCGCTGCCGCTGAGCGAAGCGTACGACTATCTCGGCGCGTCGGAGCTCGGTCTGTCGCCCGGAGATTTCGTCCGCGTGCCGCTTGGACCCCGCCAGGTCGTCGGCGTTGTCTGGGACCCGCCGACTCAGGTTTCGGCACCGATTGTTGCCCTTAGCCGGCTGAAAGCAGTGATCGAGCGCATCGACGTGCCGGCGATGAACGCCTCGCTGCGGCGGACGATCGAATGGACCGCATCCTACACGATGGCGCCGACGGGGAGTGTCCTCCGCATGGCCATGTCCGTACCCGACGCGCTGTTGCCGGCGCGGGCGCGGCTGGGGCTGGTGTGGACCGGTGAGACCCCCGCGCGTCAGACCGACGCCCGCCGGCGGGTTCTTGGCCTCGCCGCCGACGGCTTGGCCCGGACGGCCGGCGACCTTGCCCGCGAAGCCGGGGTCAGCCCGGGGGTTGTCCGCGATCTGGCGACGGCTGGCCTTTTGCGGGTCGTATCGCTGGCGGCCGAATCGGCGTTCTCGCAGCCGGAACCCCGCCATGCGGTTGTGGCGCTTTCGCCGGCCCAGGACGTGGCGGCCCGGGCCCTGGTGCAAGCGGTCAACGACGAAGCGTTTTCGGTCACGCTGCTCGAAGGGGTTACCGGCGCGGGCAAGACCGAGGTCTATTTCGAGGCGGTCGCGGCGGCGTTGCAACGGGGCCTGTCGTCCCTGGTGCTGTTGCCGGAAATCGCGCTCACCGTGCAGTGGCTTGATCGTTTTTCGGCACGCTTCGGCGTCCATCCCGCCCTATGGCATTCCGACATGCCGCCGCGCGAGCGCCGTCGGGTGTGGCGGGCGGTAGCCGAGGATCGGGTACCGGTGGTGGTCGGTGCGCGATCCGGCCTGTTCCTTCCTTTCGCTCGTCTTGGTCTCGTCGTCGTCGACGAAGAGCATGATCCTTCGTTCAAACAGGAAGAGGGCGTGATCTACCACGCGCGCGACATCGCCGTCGTCCGGGCCAGGGAGGCGGCTTGCCCGGTCGTCCTGGTATCGGCAACTCCTTCGCTCGAGACGGTGGTGAACGCGCAAAAGACTCGCTATCGCCACCTGATGCTTCCCGAGCGCCATGGCGTGGCGGTCATGCCGACGATCCGCACGCTGGATCTCCGGCGCGATCCGCCACCGCGCGGTCGCTGGCTGTCGCCGCTGCTGGAGGAGGCGATCCGGCGCACGCTGACGGACGGCGAACAGACGCTGCTCTTCCTCAATCGTCGCGGCTATGCGCCGTTGACGCTGTGCCGGGCCTGCGGTCATCGACTGCAGTGCCCCAATTGTCAGGCCTGGCTGGTCGAACACCGCCACCGCGGCCGCCTGCGCTGCCACCATTGCGACTATGCCGTCGAGGTTCCGCGCGCCTGTCCCCAGTGCGGCGTTGCGGACAAGCTGGCCGCCTGCGGACCCGGAGTCGAACGGCTTGCCGAGGAGGTCGCTGCCGCATTTCCCGCGGCCCGGATGGCCATCATGGCGAGCGATACGCTGACCGGTCCCACGGCCGTGGCCGACCTCATACGACTGATCGGCGAACGGCAGATCGATGTGTTGATCGGCACCCAGATCGTCGCCAAGGGCCACCACTTCCCATTTCTAACCCTGGTCGGCGTCGTCGACGCCGACCTTGGAATGGCGGGCGGCGACCTGCGTGCCGCTGAGCGGACCTATCAGTTGTTGTCGCAGGTGGCGGGCCGCGCCGGACGCGAGCAGCGCCCCGGTCAGGTGTTCCTGCAAACCTACATGCCCGACCACCCGGTGATTCAGGCCCTCGCCTCCGGTGACCGCGAGCGCTTCATCGCCCAGGAGTTAGCGGCGCGGCAAAGCCAGGGAATGCCGCCCTATGGCCGGTTAGCGGCGTTGATCGTTTCGAGCGAGGTCGAACAGCGGGTCGACGAAGTGGCGCAGGCGCTCGGCCGCGCCGCTCCGCGCCTGGCGGGCGTCATGGTGCTCGGCCCGGCTCCTGCCCCGCTCGCCCTGTTGCGCGGCCGGCATCGCCGCCGGCTGCTAGTGAAGGCCGCGCGGGAGGTGGCGCTGCAGCCGATCATCGCCGACTGGTTGGCGCGCGTCCGCGTGCCCGGCAACGTTCGCGTCCAGACCGACATCGATCCGCAGTCGTTTCTCTAGTCAGGTGCTTCGCCGATAGGCGTGGAACGACCAAGTGGCGAAGCCCCCGGCCGCTACCACGAACAGCCCGAGCAATCCGGAATTGATCAGAACGGCCGGCCAATCCTCGCCAGCCACGGCGTGGCGCGCGGCCCCGACTGCCCAATTCACCGGGTTGCCTTGGGACAGCGTTCGAATCCAGGCCGGCATCAGGCCCGCGGCCATGAAGCTCGCGGACAGAAACGTGAGCGGCAGGCCGAAGAAGTTGACGATGGCGATCAGCGTTTCCTCGCGCCGGGTGAGGAGGGCAAGGCCACTCGACAGGGAGGCGAAGCCGGCGCCGAGCAGGAGCGCGGGGATCAGGACGCCGATCAGGCCGACGATGCCGCCGGCAAATTGCGCTCCAAGAGCGAAGGCGAGCGTGAAGATGATCAGCGATTGGACGAGGATCGTCAGCACGGCGTGCAGGACGCGCGCGGCGATCAGGGCGCCGCGGTTGACGGGCGTTGCCAACATGCGGTCGACCACGCCAGTCTCGACGTCGTAGATCAGGCCCATGCCGGACCAGGCACAGCCGAAAAGGGCGTTCATGACGACGACGCCGGGCGTGAGAAAATCGACATAGGAAACGGCGCCGAAGCCGGGCAGTTCGACGATGCGCTCGAACAGTTGTCCGAACAGGGCCAGCCAGATGATCGGCTGCACCAGCGCGACCGCGAGCCAGATCGGCAGGCGGATCGTCGCCCTAATGTGACGCGTCAACAGCTGGTAGATCTCGCGCAGAACCTGGCTCACGGCGAGATTCCCTTTCCCGCTCCGGGTCCGTCGACGGCAAAATGATGGCCGGTGTGATGTAGGTACACGTCGTCCAGGCGGGGCTGATGCACGGTCATCGACTTGACCACGATCCCGGCGGCGCCGAGGACGCTCATGAGTGCCGGCACCGCGGTTGCGCCCTCACGCACGCGCGCGAACAAGAGGGAGTCCCGCTCCGCGACGTCGATTACACCGGGGATGCCACTCAGACGTTCGTGCGCCAGCGCCGATCTGTCGCCGACATCGAGTTCGACGACGTCGCCGCCGATTCCCGCCTTCAACTCGCTGGGCGTTCCCTCGACGACGACACGGCCATGATCGATGATGGCGAGGCGGTCGCACAAACGATCCGCCTCCTCCAGATAGTGAGTGGTCAACAGCACGGTGAGCCGGCGCTCGCGGCGGAGCCGGTCGAGATCGCGCCACAGCGCCTGTCGTGTCTCGGGGTCGAGACCGGTCGTCGGTTCGTCGAGAAACAGGATGGACGGGTCGTGCACCAGTCCCATGGCTACATCCAGGCGGCGCTTCATACCGCCGGAATAGGTGTGGACGAGCCGATCGGCGGCCTCGATCAGCCCGACCCAGGTCAGCATGGTGTGGACACGCTCGCGGATGGCGCTGGCGGCGACCCGTTGCAGGTGGGCCTGAAGGACGAGGTTCTCGCGGCCGGTGGCCCACCGGTCGACGCCGGAAACCTGAGCGACATAGCCGATCGAACGCCGCACGCCCTGGGGATCGCGAACGACGTCCTTGCCGGCCACCTGAGCGCTGCCCCCCGAGGGACCGGTCAGCGTGGCGAGAATCCGGACCGTGGTGCTTTTGCCGGCGCCGTTCGGCCCGAGCAGGCCGAAGATTTCGCCCGATTGCACGCGGAACGAGACCCCGGCGAGGGCCTGGGCTCCGGTTCGATAGGTCTTGGTGAGGTGGTCGGCCGTGATCGCGTCCATGTCGCCCCTGCCGTGGGGTGCGCATCTTGGCGCTCCGGTCGGCTCCGAACAACCGCCGCGAACGCGGCCGCGGTGGCGCACGGGTGCGGCTTTTTTCCGCATTCTTCTGCGGCTTTGCGCGGCCGGTCTCGGTTGCAAGCCCTAGGTCGGTATGGTAGGTATCCGCTGCCTCGGCGGCGCGGAATGAGCACTCCTTGCCGCCAAATTTGTGATTAATAACAATCATTTACGACCCTCCCACCCGACGGGCGTCGCTTGGTAGCTGAAACGACCATCGTTTCCGGAATCGCGGGCCGCTACGCCACGGCGCTGTTCGAACTCGCTGTCGAGCAAAAGGCGCTCGACCGCGCGGCCGACGACTTCGGGAAGCTTGCCCGCGCGATTGCCGAGAGCGCCGATTTTCGCCGCGTCCTGCGAAGTCCGGTGCTGTCGCGCGCCGACCAGCAGCGCGCCGTCATCGCCGTGATAGAGCGGATGGATGTCGCCGACCTCACACGACGCTTCGTCGCCCTGTTGGCGCAGAATCGCCGCCTGTTCGCGCTCTCCGACATCATGCGCGACTTCAATGCACTGCGGGCGCGCCACCGCGGCGAACAGGCCGGTCAATTGATCTCGGCCCATCCGCTCGCCGACGACCAGTTGAATGCTGTTCGTCGCCAGCTCGCCGCCATGCTCGGATCCGAAGTCCGATTGAGTACGAAAGTCGATCCCAGCTTGCTGGGCGGTCTGATCGTCCAGGTCGGCTCCCGCATGCTCGATGCCTCGCTGAAGACCAAACTCCAGAGACTCAAGATTTCGATGAAAGGTGCCGGCTGATGGATATCCGCGCCGCCGAGATTTCGGCCATTCTCAAGCAACAGATCGCAACCTTCGGGACCGAAGCCGAGGTTTCGGAAGTCGGTCAAGTTCTGTCGGTCGGCGATGGAATCGCCCGCGTCTATGGCCTCGATCGTGTCCAGGCCGGCGAGATGGTCGAGTTCCCCGGCGGCATCCGTGGGATGGCGCTGAACCTCGAAACCGACAACGTCGGCATCGTGATCTTTGGCGACGATCGCACGATCAAGGAAGGCGACATCGTCAAGCGGACGGGCACCATCGTCGACGTTCCCGTCGGCAAGGGGCTACTCGGGCGGGTCGTCGACGGCCTCGGCAATCCGATCGACGGCAAAGGTCCGATCGCGGCGACCGAGCGCAAGCGCGTCGAGGTGAAGGCGCCGGGCATCATCCCGCGCCGCTCGGTGCACGAGCCGATGCAGACCGGGCTCAAGGCGCTTGATGCGCTGGTGCCGGTCGGCCGTGGCCAGCGCGAACTGATCATTGGCGATCGGCAGACCGGCAAGACTGCCGTCGCCATCGACACCATCATCAATCAGAAGAAGAACTGGGAATCCGGCGACGAGAAGAAGCGCCTCTACTGCGTCTATGTCGTCATCGGTCAGAAGCGCTCGACCGTTGCCCAGGTGGTGAAGGGGCTGCAGGACGCCGGCGCGATGGACTACACCATCGTCGTTTCGGCCACCGCGTCCGAACCGGCGCCGCTGTTGTTCCTAGCGCCCTATACCGGCTGCACGATGGGCGAGTATTTCCGCGACAACGGCATGCACGCCCTGGTCATCTATGACGACTTGTCCAAGCAGGCGGTCGCCTATCGCCAGATGTCGCTGCTGCTGCGGCGCCCGCCCGGCCGCGAAGCCTATCCCGGCGACGTGTTCTATCTGCATTCGCGGCTGCTCGAACGGGCGGCCAAGATGAGCGATGAACACGGCTCGGGCTCGCTGACGGCGTTGCCGATCATCGAGACCCAGGCGAGCGACGTGTCGGCCTACATCCCGACTAACGTGATTTCGATCACTGACGGCCAGATCTTTCTTGAAACCGAACTGTTTTATCAAGGCATCCGGCCGGCCATCAACGTCGGCATTTCGGTGAGCCGCGTCGGCTCCGCCGCCCAGATCAAGGCGATGAAACAGGTGGCGGGTCGCATCAAACTCGAACTCGCGCAGTACCGCGAAATGGCGGCGTTTGCCCAGTTCGGATCCGACCTCGATGCCTCGACGCAGCGCTTGCTGGCGCGCGGCGCGCGACTGACCGAACTGCTCAAACAGGCACAGTTCATGCCGATGCCGGTCGAAGAGCAGGTTGTTTCGATTTTCTCCGGGGTGCGCGGTTTCCTCGACCGCATCAAGGTCGACCAGATCCAAGAGTTCGAACGACGCTTCCTCGTCGACATCCGCAGCCGCCACGCGGACCTATTGACGACGATCCGCAACGAGCAGGCGCTCTCGGAAGCGAGCGAGAAGAAGCTGATCGAGATCCTGGAAGCTTTCACCAAGTCGTTCGCCTAGTCGGGCGGGCCAACCGCAGGCACATCGCGCGATGCCGAGTCTCAAGGACCTTCGCAAGCGGATCAGCAGCGTCAAGTCGACGCGGAAGATCACCAAGGCCATGCAGATGGTCGCCGCGTCCAAGCTGCGTCGCGCCCAGGATGCGGTCGAGGCCGCGCGACCCTATGCCGTGCGGATGGAGCGCGTCCTCGCTTCGCTCGCCACGAGCCAGACCGACAGTGACAGTGCCCCCACCCTCCTCGTCGGCACCGGCAAAAGCGACACCCATCTGGTGGTCGTCGCCACTGCCGAGCGCGGCCTGTGCGGCGCGTTCAACTCCTCGATCGCCCGCGCCGCGCGCCGGCACGTTCAGCACCTCATTCTTGAAGGCAAGAAGGTCAAGATCCTGTGCGTCGGCCGCAAGGGGCGCGACGCGTTGCGCCGTGAGTTCGGCAGCTTGATCATCGACACGATCGAACTGCGCAGCGTCAAACGGCTTTCCTTCAGCAACGCCCAGCCGATCGCCGTGCGCGTTCTCGACATGTTTGCGGCCGGCGAGTTCGACGTCTGCTCGCTGTTCTTCAACCGCTTCAAGTCCGTGATCTCGCAGATCGTGACGGTACGACAGTTGATTCCGGCCGCCTTGCCGAGCGCTGCGGCGGTCGAACCCGGCCTCGGCGATGCGGTCCACGAGTACGAGCCGGACGAGACCGAGATCTTGGCCGAACTGCTGCCCCGCAATTTGGCGGTCCAGTTGTTCCAGGCCCTGCTCGAGAATGCCGCGTCCGAGCAGGGAGCGCGCATGACCGCGATGGACAATGCGACGCGCAATGCCGGCGACATGATCGACCGCCTGACGCTCAACTACAACCGGACCCGCCAGGCGGTCATCACCAAGGAATTGATCGAAATCATCTCCGGCGCCGAGGCGCTGTAGGAAACGGAGCAACCACATGGCCACCAACGCTGTCGGCAGAGTCACCCAGGTCCTGGGCGCGGTCGTGGACGTCGCGTTCGACGACAACCTGCCGGCCATCCTGAATGCCATCGACACCACCAACCACGGTAACCGGCTGGTTCTCGAGGTCGCCCAGCACCTCGGCGAGAAGACGGTCCGCTGTATCGCCATGGACTCGACCGACGGCCTGGTGCGCGGCCAAGAGGTCCGTGACACCGGCGGTCCGATCACCATGCCGGTCGGGCCCGAGACCCTCGGCCGCATGCTCAACGTCATCGGCGAGCCGATCGACGAACGGGGTCCGGTTCACACCAAGCAACGGGCGCCGATCCATGCGCCGGCACCGGCCTTCGTCGACCAGGCCACCGAGTCCGAGATCCTGGTCACCGGCATCAAGGTCATCGATCTGCTCGAGCCCTACGTGAAGGGCGGCAAGATCGGCCTGTTCGGCGGCGCCGGCGTCGGCAAGACCGTCATCATTCAAGAACTGATCAACAACATCGCCAAGGCGCATGGCGGCTACTCGGTGTTTGCCGGCGTCGGCGAGCGCACGCGCGAAGGCAACGATCTCTATCACGAGATGATCGATTCAGGCGTCATCGACCTAAAAGGCGACAAATCCAAGGTTGCCCTCGTCTACGGTCAGATGAACGAACCGCCCGGCGCGCGCGCCCGCGTCGGCCTGTCCGGTCTGACGCTGGCCGAGTATTTCCGCGACCAGGAAGGCCAGGACGTGCTGTTGTTCATCGACAACATCTTCCGTTTTACCCAGGCGGGGTCTGAAGTCTCGGCGCTGCTCGGCCGCATCCCCTCGGCCGTCGGCTACCAGCCGACGCTGGCCACCGACATGGGCGCGCTGCAGGAACGGATTACCTCGACCAACAAGGGCTCGATCACGTCGGTTCAGGCGATCTACGTCCCGGCCGACGACTTGACCGACCCGGCCCCGGCGACCTCGTTCGCGCATCTGGATGCCACCACGGTGCTGTCACGCCAGATCGCGGAACTCGGCATCTACCCGGCGGTCGACCCGCTCGACTCGACGTCGCGCATTCTCGATGCCCGTGTTCTGGGCGAGGAACATTATCGCGTCGCCCGCGAGGTGCAGCGGGTGCTGCAACAGTATCGCTCGCTCCAGGACATCATCGCGATCCTCGGCATGGATGAGCTGTCGGAAGAGGACAAGCTGACCGTCTCACGCGCGCGCAAGATCCAGCGCTTCCTGTCGCAGCCCTTCCACGTGGCCGAGGTGTTTACCGGCCTGCCCGGAGTGTTCGTTCCGCTCGAGGAAACGATTCGCGGTTTCAAGGAAATCTGCGAGGGAAAGCACGACGATCTACCGGAACAGGCGTTCTACATGTGCGGCGGCATCAACGAAGCGATCGACAAAGCCAAGAAGATGGCGGCGGAGGCGGCGTAGGTCGCGGTCATGGCCGGCAAGATCGCCTTTGAGCTCGTTTCCCCCGACCGCGTGCTGATCGCGGAAGAGGTCGAGATGGTGACGATTCCGGGCGGCGAGGGCGATTTCGGCGTTCTCGTCGGCCATCAGCCGATGATCACCACGGTGCGCCCGGGCGTGCTCGAGGTATCGGGCGAAGGGCAGACCCCGCGCCGGTTCTTCGTCGGCGGTGGCTTTGCCGAGGTCACGAACGAGCGTTGTGCGGTGATGATCGAAGAGGCCGTATCGGTCGACGAGCTCAAGCGACCCGAGGTCGAACAGAGGATCAAGGATGTCGAGGAAGACCTCGGCAATGCCAAGACGGACCTCGACCGCCGTCTGCTGGAAATCCGACTGGCGACCTTGAAAGAGATGCTCCAAGTCGCCATCTAGGCGGCGGGCGGCCTTACGCGGGTTGTGCCCGACGCGGTGACCCCGGTATCATCGGGGCGCGTTAGGGGAAACGCGCCATGCTCAAGCACTGGTCTCTCGACGATATTGAGTGGCACCGGTTTGACCGATCCAAGGTTGATGGGCGGGTTCTCGACATCGTGCGCGCGGCCTCGATGGTCGAATACAACAGCGGCGACTACGTCACCTACCTCTGCAATATTTTTGCCGACGACGAAGAGTTCAAAGCGGCGGCGGTCGGTTGGGGGGCCGAGGAGCAGCAGCATGGAATGGCGCTAGCCCGCTGGGCGCAGCTCGCCGATCCGTCGTTCGATTTCCAGGCGTCGTTTGCCGCCTTCCTCGAGGGCTTTCGGCCCGAGGTCGATGTCCGCCAGTCGATCCGCGGTACGCGAACCGCCGAACTGCTGTCGCGCTGCATGGTCGAGATCGGCACCAGTTCGTTCTATTCGGCGATCCGCGACGCCACCGAGGAACCGGTTTTGCGACAGATTTGCGCCCGGATTGCGCGCGACGAATTTGCCCACTACGGCCTGTTCCGGCGCCACATGCAGCGCTATCTCGAGATCGAACAGCTCAATCTGCTGGTGCGGCTGAAGACGCTGATCGCGCGCGCTCTCGAAACGACCGACGACGAACTCGGCTACGCCTATCACGCCGGCAATCGCCTGCCCGGGGCATACAACCGCAAGAAGGCGATCGCCGAGTACGCGGCGCGGGCGCTCGGCCTCTATCAGCGCACGCACGTCGACACGGGCGTGACGATGATCCTCAAGGCGGCTGGACTTGAGCGCGAGGGCTGGCTCCACCGCCAATTGTCGGCCTTGACCTATCGGATCTTGCAATCGCGGGCGCGCCGTCTCCGCCGCGCCGTTGCCTAGCTCCGCCTCGCGCGGTTCTGCCGCCACGTCCTCAGCCGGGTAAACGGCCATAGTCGCCCGTCCAGCGTCATCAGGCCGACGGCAATGAGCAACATGCCGGCGATCATCGTCCACTCCAACGTTTCGCCGAGGACCAAAGTGCCGAGCAGCACGGCGGTGACCGGATTGAGTACGGTGACCAGCATGGCGTTGGTGGCGCCGGCGCGGCGCAAGATGACGAAGTACATGGGGTAGGCGAGGGCCGTGCACAGTGTCGCGATTCCCAGGATCGCGCCCAAGGACGCCGCGCCCGGCGCCAGCAGCCACGGCCGGTCGATCCAGAGCATCAGCGGTAACAACAGCACCGTGGCGCCCGCCACCTGGCCGAACGCCGTTTCACCAGCCGGACGGTCGCGAAACCGTCGGCCGTAGATGCCGGCAAACGCGTACGAAACCGTGGCGCCGATTACCAGCAGCTGGCCCCAGGTCGAACCGAGATCGGCGAGGGCGGCCGGCCCGATCAGCACGGCAACGCCGGTAATGCCGAGGAGAATGCCGGAGATCCGCATGACGGTCAGACGCTCGTGTCCGACGGCATGCGCCAGAATGACGGTCCACAAGGGCGACGTGGCATTGAGGATCGAGGCCAGCCCGCTGCCGATCGACTGTTGGGCCAGCGCAGTCAGCGTGAAGGGAATGGCGTTGTTGAGGCCACCCAGCAGCACATAGGCCGGCCACAAGGCACGGCCGGGAAAAGCACGCTGCTGGAAGACAAAGACGGCGGCCAGAGTGAGGGCGCCCACCGATACCCGGCCGAAGGCGATGGTGAGGGGTGGTAAATCGGCGACGGCGACGGCGACAAAGAAAAATGAGACGCCCCAGATCGCGGCCAGGGCAAACAGCAGCAACCAGTCCTGGCGCTGCATCGTCGGATTGTCGATCGGGGGAGGCACGAGGTGATCCTTGGCGACTAAGATTGCCCGTCTGGGGCGCGACGAGGTGAACCGGTATCCTAGTGGCGCCGACGCCAGCTGTCAGGGCGCCGGCCGCCCGAGGACCAGCGGCGCGAATTCGGCCACCAGGTCGGTATAGAGCTGACGCTTGAAGGGCACGATCACGGCCGGCAAGTCGGCCAACGGCAGCCAGCGCCACGATCGAAACTCGGCCTCGTGAGTGTGGATGTCGATATCGCTGTCGCGGCCCATAAAGCGCATCGCGAACCATTTCTGCCGTTGCCCGCGATAGCGTCCGCGCCAAACCTGGCCGATCAGTTCGGTCGGCAGGTCGTACTGATGCCAGCCCGTGCTCTCGCACAGGATGACGGCCTGGTCGGTACCCACCTCTTCCTTGAGTTCACGCAGCGCCGCCTCGCGCGGCTCCTCGCCGGGGTCGATCCCGCCCTGCGGCATTTGCCAGGCGTCGGATTCGTTATCGGTCCGCTGCCCGACGAATACCAGGTTGTCGGGATTGAGCAGCATGATGCCGACGCACGGACGATAGGGAAGTGCGTCAGGCGCGGCGGTCATTGCGCGCTTTGCCGGTTGGCGATCGCCGAAATAGGCGCCAGGTCGATGCCCTTGGCCTCGAGGCTCGGTGCCCACTGGGCCAGGCGCTCCAACGTGACCGGGTAGGGGAAGCCGATGCCGACCGCGGTTCCAACCTGCTTGGCGATGCGCTCGAGTTCGAGCAGGCGCGCGTCGATCGCGACGCGCGAAGCCTCCTGATCGAGGAAACGGTTATTCATCGCGCGCGGCAGGTCGAGGTCGCTGGCCAGTTGGGCGGCGACGCTGCCGCGACTGGTGCGGGCGTCGAGGATCATCAAACCGCGGTCGCGCAGGTCCTGCAAGACAGGCGTCAAACTCTCGGCCGAGGCCGTGAACTTGTCGCCCATGAAGTTGGTCACGCCGACATAGCCGCTGAAGCGCGACAGGAGGAAATTGAGGCGCGTCAGGTTCTCTTCCGGCTTGAGTGAGGTGAGCAGGGTGTGGGGCCCCGGGTCGCTTGCCGGATAGTCGACCGGTTCCATCGGCAGTTCCAGGAACACCTCGTGACCGCCGGCGCGGGCGGCGGCGATCCATTGTTCGAGGCCGGGCGCATAGGGCGTGAAGCTGAGCGAAATGTTGCTCGGCAACTGTTGAATAGCGCTGGTGGTCGCGGCGCGGCTCATGCCGAGGCCGGCCAAGAGAATGGCGATCCGTGGTCGGCTGCTCTCCTGCGGGAAGGGCCGGGCGTAGACCTGCCAGGGCCGGCGCCCGTCGGGGGCAATGACGGGAACCGGTCCGAAGTTGCCCTTGGCGAGCAGAGTCGGATCGGGCGCCGGCGGCAGCGGAGCGCGCGGCTCCGGCCGACTGCTGGGCGAGGTTTGGGGTCGGGTGGCCGCGGTGCCAGCGGCCGGCGCGGCCGGCGTCGGCGGTCGCGGCCCCGCCCCCGGCCGCTGCGGCTCGGGCGGGACCGGTGTTGGGCTCGAACTCGCCGTCGGCGGCGCCTCGACGACCGGCGGCAGGGCCAAGGCCACCACAGCGGAAGCAGGCTCCTTTTTGCCGGTGTTCTCGCCTTGGTAGGTCAACTGCAGAACGGCGATCCCGGCCAAGAGCAACAGGCCAATGCCGTAGGCAGCCAGCGCGACCGGCGAGAGCCACCGGCTCCGCGCATTGGTGGGTTCATTTTCCGAGGAGGGTTCGTCCGGATTCTCGTCATCCGGCAAGACATCGTCGTCGGCGTCGTCGGAGGACCCGGCTCCCGATTGAACCAGACGCGGCTCGTCATCGAAATCGAAATCCGGATCGTTGTCGCCGTCCGTCGCGGGCTCCGGCGCTTCGCCGCGCGAGTGGGCGGCGTCGCCGTCGTCCGTGTCAGGGGCGACGTCGTCCGGCTCGTCCTCGGGCGGTGGTGTTTTTGCTGCCGACTTTCCCGCGGGGGTCGCCGGTGGCCGCGCCATCGACCTCGCTCCGCCGCGCGTCCCTAGTTGGCCGGTTTCTTGGCGAACAGTTTGAGGCCGCGCAGCAGATCAAGCGCGCGCGCCAACTGCTGGTCCTCCGGGCGATCGGTCGGCGTGGCCTGGGCAGGCGGCGCCGCCGGCGTCGGCGCGGTCGGACGAGCCGCCGTCGAGGATGATTGCTCCTCGGCCGGCTGCGCCGGCGACAACTTGGGCCGTCCGTCCTGGACTTCGATATGGTTGCGCAGCGTCGCCTCGTTGCGGGGCGGACCGGCCGCCGCCGCCGCCGACTCTACGCGGGACGGTTCGACGACGATGTCGGGCGAAATGCCCTTGGCCTGAATCGAGCGACCCGACGGCGTGTAGTAGAGCGAGGTGGTCAGGCGGACCGCTCCCTGGCCGGCGATCGGAATGATCGTTTGCACCGAACCCTTGCCGAACGACTGCGTGCCCATGATGACCGCGCGGCCATGATCCTGTAGGGCGCCGGCCAAGATTTCGGAGGCCGACGCGGACCCGCCGTTGATCAGCACGACCATCGGCAGGCCTTTGGCGATGTCGCCATCCTTAGCGTTGAAGCGCTGCGAGTCGCCGTTGCGCCGGCCGCGGGTCGAGACGATCTCGCCCTGTTCGAGGAACAGATCGCTGACCTTGACCGCCTGATCGAGCAAGCCGCCGGGGTTGCCGCGCAAATCGAGCACGAGGCCGGCGACGTCCTTGCCGACCTGATTTTTTATTTTTTCCACCTCGGTCTGCAGGCTGTTCGAGGTCTGCTCGCTGAATGTGCTCACGCGCACGTACACGATATCCCCTTCGGCACGGCCGCGAACCGAGGCGATGCGAATCACTTCACGGTTCAAGGTCACATCGAACGGCTTTTCGACGCCCTGGCGCGCGATCGTCAACTTGATGCCGGTATTGACCGGGCCGCGCATCTTTTCGACCGCCTGCGACAACGTTAGGCCTTGAGTCGACTCGCCGGCGATATGGGTGATAAAATCGCCGGTCAACACGCCGGCGCGATGGGCCGGTGTGCCTTCGATCGGGGCGATGACTTTGACGAAGCCGTTCTCCATCGTCACTTCGATGCCGAGGCCGCCGAATTCGCCGCGCGTCTGCACCTGCATTTCCTGAAAGCTCTTGGCGTTCAGGTAGGACGAGTGCGGATCGAGGGCTGACAACATCCCGTTGATGGCCGCCTCGACCAGTTTGGCGTCGTCGACCTGTTCGACGTAGTCCTGGCGGATCCGTTCGAAAACGTCGCCGAACAAATTCAGTTGGCGATATGTCTCCGAGTTGTTTTGGGCGAACCCGGCTGGGGCCTGAAGAAACAGGACGACCGAGAGTCCGATGACGGCAAATAGGTTACGCATTATCCACCGACCTTTGTGTCTGCCGCAGCTAACCAGGGCTGGGGATTGATTGGTTCGCCGTTGCGGCGAATTTCGATATAGAGCTCCGGGCCAGGTCCATCGCCCTGGCTCATTCTGCCGACGGGCTCGCCGGCAAGCACCCATTGACCGACGCCGACGTCGATGGTTCCCACGCCCGCCACGAGGGAATGATAGCCCTCGCCGTGCGCGATGATCAAGAGTTGGCCGTACCGGCGAAAGGAACCGGAAAACGCGACACGGCCGTCGAAGGGTGCAACCACCTGGGCCAACGGCCGGGTCTCGACGACGATTCCCTTTAGGGTCACGCCCGCCTCGTTTTCCTCGCCAAACCGCTGGATCAGGCGGCCGCGCGCCGGCAGCGGCAGGGTTCCGGGCGCTCGCGAAAACGAGAGGAGGTGGTCGGCCGGCAGGGGCGCGCCGCGCTGGCGATCGGCGAGGCGATCCATGAGCTGGCGGAGATCGGTGGCACTGGCCGAAAGGCTCGCCAACTGCCGTTTTTCCTCCTCGCTCTCGGTCAGCAGCCGCTCGCGGAGTCGTGTTTTTCGTTCGATCAGACGATCGACCGCTTGCTGCTCGCGCTCGAGCCGTTGTTGGGCGTTGGCCAGCCCGACCCGCCGACTGCTGATCTCCGAGCGCACCTGTCGCAGGGCCGCCAGTTCATCCTTCAGGGCATTGGTCTGGGCCACCATTTCCGGAATGACTGCCGACAGCAGCAGCGATGCCCGTACCGAATCGACGGCTGAACTGGGCGTGGCGATGACGGCTTCGGGCGGGACCCGGGCCGCCCGCTGCAGCGCCGCCATTATGGTGTCGACAACCTGGCGGCGGCGGGCGAGCGCGTCGAGCTACTGGCGCTCTTCGATGCGGCCGGCGGCGAGCCGCGTCTCCGATTCGGTGACGATGTCTTCCTGGATCTGGGTGCGCGCCGCGCCTTCGATCAATCCGCGCTGGAGCTGCTGCAGCTCGCGCTCGACATGCTCGGCTTCGCGCTCCAGGCGCTGGGTCCGCGAGCGCCCCTCTTCGATGGCGCGCTCGACGTCGCGGAGCCGGCGCTGCGGATCGTCCTGGGCCCCGGTCGGGGCGCCGGCCAGCAGAGCGGCGATGGCGGCGAGTGTCAGGACAAGGTGGCGAACGACAGCCTCCTAGGCGCGGGCTGACGCCCGGGTGGTGGCGACACGACGCGGCATGGCTTCCGATTCCTGGCGAAGCAGACTGCCGCCCGTCATCGCTTCGGGCTGCGGCAGGCCCATGATCGCCAGAACCGTCGGCGCGATGTCGGCGAGGCGGCCGTTGGTGGTAGCCTGAACGTTGGCGGCGTTGACGACAAGGAACGGTACGTCGTCCAGCGTGTGCTGGGTATGGGGCTCGCCGTTACCATCCACCATTCGCTCGGCGTTGCCATGATCGGCGGTGATGATCAGAACGGCGCTGCTGGCGCGGACGGCCGTATCGATGCGTCCGAGGCAACGGTCCACCGCTTCGACGGCCTTGATCGCGGCGTCCAGTCGACCGGTGTGACCGACCATGTCGGTGTTGGCGAAGTTGCAGACGATCAGATCGAACGTTCGCGCCGCGATCGCCGCCACCAAGTGATCGGTCACCTCATCCGCCGACATGGCTGGCTGCTCGTCGTAGGTGGCTATCCTGGGCGAGGGCACCATGATGCGCTGCTCGCCGGTGAACACTTTTTCCTCGCCGCCGTTGAAGAAGAAGGTGACGTGGGCGTATTTCTCGGTCTCGGCGATCCGCAATTGCGTCAGGCCGGCCCGGGCGATCACCTCGCCGAGCGTGTCCTTGAGGTCGACCGACGGGAAGAGGGTGCGGAGCCAGCGATCGTGCCCCTCCGAGTACGAGGTCATGCCGACCGCTGCGACGAGGCGCGGTATCCGGCTGCGTAGAAAATCGGCGAAGGCGGGGTCGAGCAGAGCGCTCAGAATCTGGCGCACCCGGTCGGCGCGGAAATTGGCGACGAGAAGGCCGTCGCCGTCCTTCATGCCGGCGGAGCCGGCAAGCACGGTCGGCAGCAAGAATTCATCGGTGACAGCGGTGCCATAGGCAGCGGCGATAGCGGCATCGGCGCTCGCCGCGGTCGAACCCTTGGCATCGACGATGGCGTCGTAGGCCCTGGCCACCCGTTCCCAGCGTTTGTCGCGGTCCATGGCGTAATAGCGCCCGCCCACCGTCCCGATCGTCGCCGCGGTCCCGATCGCCGCATGCAGCGCCGCCATATACTTGCGCCCGCTTGTGGGCGGCGTGTCGCGGCCGTCGAGAAATGCGTGCACGACGACGGAGACCCCGCCCGCGGACACGATCTTGGCCAGGGCCACGATATGGTTCTGGTGGGAATGGACTCCGCCCGGCGAGACCAGTCCGAGCAAATGACAAGTACCGCGCGTCTGGCGCAGCCGGTCGATGAGGTCGCGCAGGTCCGGATGGCTGGCGAGGCTGCCGTCGGCAATGGCGCCGTCGATGCGTGGCAGGTCCTGCATGACCACCCGTCCGGCGCCGATATTGGTGTGGCCGACTTCGGAATTGCCCATTTGTCCAGGCGGCAGACCGACTTCCAGGGCGGCGGTGTGGAGAAGGCTGTGCGGGCAGGTCGACCACAGGCGGTCGAAGACCGGCGTCTGGGCCAGCATGATGGCGTTGTGATCGCGTTCCGGCCGATGGCCCCAGCCATCGAGGATGCAAAGAACGACGGAGCAGGGACGGGACATGGGTCAATCTACCATGGGAGAACGCGAGCGGGGACCGCACCAACGCCGCAACATTGGTAAAGAAGGCGCGTTTGGCAAGGGCCCATCACCCCTGCTCGCCACGATGGTAGGGGTGACCGGCCAACAGGCTCGATGCCCGGTAGAGCTGCTCGGCCAGCATCACCCGGACGAGCAGGTGTGGCCAGGTCATGGCGCCGAAATTCATCACCAGATCCGCCCGCTCGATCAGCCTGCGGTCGAGGCCGTCGGCACCGCCGATGATGAAGGAGACCCGGCGGACCCCGCCATCGCGCCAGGTGGCCAGGCGTTGCGCGAAGGCCTCGCTGCTGAGGGTTTGGCCACGCTGATCGAGCACCACCACGGGGCCGGTGTCGGGCAGAGCAGCGGCCAACGCATCCGACTCGCGGCGCCGACCATCGGCCGCGCGCCGATCCGGCGCGGGGTCGATCTCGTGCGGCACCACTGTCCATGGCAGGCGGCTGCAGTAGTCGCGGTAGAGGTCCGCCAGCGGGCCGCGTCGGAGGCGTCCGACCGCGGCGATGCCGATCTCCATCCCGCCCTTAGCGGCGCGCTCCCGCAGCCTCGACCTGCTTGGCGCTGAAGTTGGCCGACCACATTTTTTCCAGGTTGTAGAAGGTGCGGATGTCGGGCTTGAACAGGTGTACGACGACGTCGCCCGCATCGACCAGCACCCAGTCGCATTTGGGGATGCCCTCGATCCGACCGCGCCGCCCGGCCTTGCTCAGCCGTTCGACCAGATTCTCGGCCATCGATCGGACATGGCGTTCCGATCGTCCGGAGGCGATGACCATGGCGTCGGCGATGGAGGATTTGTCGGTTAAGTCAATGACGACCAGCTCGATGGCTTGGTCGTCGTCCAGGGACGCATTGATCAACTCAAGCAGGGCCGGCCGCTTGGTTCGACCGGGCGTCCCACCTCGGGGTTTACGCGTTGCGATGTGCCGCGCTCCGTTGTTACGACGGTGAGCCTATCTAACGCGGGATTTGGCCGGCGCGCAAGGCGGTGGCTGAACTCGGGTCATGGACGCCGTGCAGGAAGGCCCAGGCCGGCGGCTGGCAATCCACCAGCCCGGCGGCCCGCGGCTCGCGCACCCGCGCGCGGCCAAAGCGCCGCGCCGCGGTGCCGGTGAGGGCGCGCCGCGTGAAGCCGGGCCGGTCGAAGACGATGACCGCCACGCGGGCAAAGATCTCCTGCCACCGGCGCCAACGCGGGATCTGGATCAGGTTGTCGGCGCCCATCAGCCAGACGAAGCCGAACCGCGGCATGCGGCGGGTCAGCTCGCGCACGGTATCGACGGTGAAGACCGTTCCGGCGCGGCGTTCGAAATCGCTCACCCGGATGCGCGGATGGGAGGCGACGCGGCGGGCGGTGGCGACGCGCTCGCTGAACGGCGACATCTCGGCAGCGGTCTTGAGCGGGTTCTGCGGCGAGACCAGCCACCACACCTGATCGAGACACAGGCGGTGCAGCGCCAGCAGCGACAGCTTGCGATGGCCCTGATGCGCAGGGTTGAACGAACCGCCGAGCAGACCGACGCGCCGTCGCGGCGCCCGGTTGCGGCCGGGTTCTTCGGCGCGGCGTTCGGGGAACTTGAGGAAGCGTCGATTCAGGGCCGGACCTGGCCGTCGCCGTAGACGACGTATTTGTAGGTGGTGAGTTCCTGGACTCCGACCGGGCCGCGCGCGTGTAGGCGGTCGGTCGAGATGCCGATCTCGGCCCCCATGCCGAATTCGGCGCCGTCGGCAAACTGCGTCGACGCATTGTGCAGGACGATGGCGCTATCGACCTCGCGCAGGAACTGGCGCGCCGCCGCCGTGTCGGCGGTGATGATGCTCTCGGTGTGGTGCGAGCCGTAACGCTCGATGTGGGCGATCGCCTCGTCGATGCCCGCGACCACGCGCACGGCGATGATGGCATCGAGATATTCGGTCGACCAATCCATCTCGCTGGCCGGCTTGACGCGCGGGTCGAGCGCCTGGGCGGCGGCGTCGCCGCGGATTTCGCAACCCGCCGCCGCCAGGTCGGCGATGATCGGCCGCAAGTGGCTGTCGGCCACGGCGCGATCGACGAGCAGCGATTCGGCGGCTCCGCAGATCGAAACTCGCCGCATCTTTGCGTTGAGCACCACCTTGCGCGCCATCGCCAGGTCGGCGCCGCGGTGCACGTAGACGTGACAGTTGCCGTCGAGATGGGCGATGACGGGAATGCGACTCTCGCGCTGGACGCGCTCGATCAGCGACTTGCCGCCGCGCGGCACGATGATGTTGATCAGGCCGGTCATCGTCAGCATGGCGCCGACGGCGGCGCGGTCGCGGGTCGGCACCAGCTGGATCGCGGCTTCCGGCTGGCCGCCGGCGGCCAGTCCCTGGTGCAGGCAGTCGACGATGGCCGTGCTCGAATGCAGACTTTCCGACCCCCCGCGCAGGATGACCGCGTTCCCCGACTTCAGGCACAGCGCGCCCGCATCGGCGGTCACATTGGGTCGCGATTCGTAGATGATTCCGATCACGCCAATCGGCACCCGTACCCGGGTGATGCGCAATCCGTTCGGCCGCGTCCACTCGGCAAAGGTCTCGCCGACCGGGTCGGGCAGGGCCGCCACTGCCTCGAGGCCGGCGGCCATCGCCTCGACCCTGGCCGGGTCGAGCACCAGCCGATCGCGCAGCGCGGCGCTCAATTGGCCGGTAGCGGCTTCGGCGAGATCGCGGCCGTTGGCGGTCAGCAGGGCGGCGGTGCTGCGGCGCAACGCTGCCGCCGCGGTCATGAGGGCGCGATTCTTCGAGTCGGTCGTTGCCGCCGCAAGGGCTCGGGTCGCGTCGCGCGCCCGTTCGCCGATCTCGCGCATCAGCTGCGCGACGTCGGGCGTGCCCACCCGCCTGGCCGAAGTCGTCATGGCGATTCTCCGCCGGTCAGCGCCAGATCGTCGCGATGAACCATTTCGTCGCGGCCACGGTAGCCGAGCAGTCCTTCGATTTCACTGCTTTTATGTCCCAGGATCAGGCGGGCGTCGTCGCTCGAATAGGCGCACAGGCCGCGCGCCCATTCGCGGCCGTCGCGATCGCGGACGATGACGGCATCGCCGCGCTGGAAATTGCCCTCGACCTCGACCACCCCGGCTGGCAGCAGGCTCTTGCCCTGGCCGAGCGCATTCACGGCGCCGGCATCGACGACGAGGACGCCGTTGGGGTTGAGCGACCCGGCGATCCATTGCTTGCGTGCGGTCATCGGGTTGCGGTCGGCCACGAACCAGGTGCAGCGCGCGCCCTTCTCGATGGCGGTCAGCGGCCGGTGCACCGCCCCCTTGGCGATCACCATCCGGCAGCCGGCAGCCATTGCGATCTTGGCCGCGATCAGCTTGGTCACCATCCCGCCCGACCCGTAGTCGGTGCGCGCCAAGCCGCCCATCGCTTCGATCTCGGGCGTGATGCGGCCGACCTCGGGAATGAAGCGCGCCGCCGCGTCGACCGCAGGATCGGCGGTGTAGAGGCCGTCGACGTCGGACAGTAGCACCAGGCAGTCGGCGCTGATCATCTGCGCCACCCGGGCCGACAGACGATCGTTGTCGCCGAAGCGGATCTCGGCGGTCGCCACCGTGTCGTTCTCGTTGATGACCGGAACCACGCCGAGGCGCAGCAGCGTGTTGATCGTGTTGCGGGCGTTCAGATAGAGGCGCCGTTGCTCGGTGTCTTCGAGCGTCAGCAGGACCTGCGCCACCACGATCGCGTGTTCGGCCAGCATCTCCTGATAGGCGTGCGCCAGCCGGATCTGGCCAGTGGCCGCGGCGGCCTGGCTTTCCTCGAGCTTCAGCGCGCCCGATCCGAGGTTGAGCTGACGGCGGCCAAGGGCGATGGCACCGGACGACACGACCACGACGTCCTGACCGCGCTGGCGGCAGTAGGCCACGTCCTCAGCGAGCCCCTTGAGCCATTTCTGGTGCAGAAAACCGGTGGCTGGATCGACCAGGAGAGCCGATCCGACCTTGAGGACGAGACGCCGGTAGGAGCCGAGCGCGGTCATGGGGCCGCGGCCTCGAAGGCTAACCCTTCGTCGGCGGCGTCGGGCACGCGCTGCCGCCGCCAATCGTTGACGCCGGCCAGCAACGCATCCAGCACCGCGTCGCGGCCCTGACCCGTCGACGCCGAGAGGACGAAGATCGAGTGACCCGACTCGCGCGACAGGGCGGCCGAGCGCTTCTGCAGCTCGGTCGCGGTCAACGCATCGCTTTTGTTGAGGGCGACGATCTCGGGCTTGTCCTCGAGGCCGGCGCCATAGGCCGCCAATTCGCGACGCACGATCCGATAGGCGGCGGCCACGTCGGCCGCTGTGCCATCGACGAGGTGCAGCAGGATGCCGCAGCGCTCGATGTGGCCGAGAAAGCGGTCGCCGAGCCCGTGGCCGGCGTGCGCGCCTTCGATCAGCCCGGGAATGTCGGCGAGGACGAAACCGCTGTCGCGCCAATCGACCACGCCGAGATGCGGCACCAGGGTGGTGAACGGATAGTCGGCGATCTTCGGGCGGGCCTGCGAGACGGCGGCGAGGAACGTCGATTTCCCCGCGTTGGGCAGGCCGATGATGCCGGCATCGGCGATCAGCTTGAGGCGCAGCCACAGCCACAGTTCGATGCCGGGATAACCCGGATCGGCCCGGCGCGGCGCGCGGTTGGTCGACGACTTGAATCGGGTGTTGCCGCGTCCGCCGTCGCCGCCGGAGGCGAGCAACGCGCGTTGGCCGGCCCGGGTGAGGTCGGCGACGACCGTTTCGCCGTCCTCGGCCAGGATGGTGGTGCCGACCGGCACCGCCATCACGATGTCGGCGCCACCGGCGCCGCTGCGGTTCTTGCCCATGCCGTGGCTGCCGTTCTTGGCGCGGAAGTGCTGCTGGTAGCGATAGTCGATCAGCGTGTTGAGGCCGTCGACGGCCTCGGCATAGACGTTGCCGCCGCGGCCGCCGTCGCCGCCGTCGGGTCCGCCGAACTCGATGAACTTCTCGCGCCGGAAGCTGACGCAACCGGCGCCGCCGTCACCGCTGCGAACGTAGATCTTCGCCTGATCCAAGAACTTCATGACGCTCCGGTCCTGGCGGCCCGCGGCCGGGCCGCAAACAAAAAGGGGAATGGCCCGCAATTCCCCTTTGCTTGCGGAAGGCGGGGCGGCGCGTCAGGCGCTCGGCAGCACCGACACGTAGACCCGGCCTTTTTCCTTCTCGACGAACGCCACTTTTCCCGCGATCAGCGAGAAGATGGTGTGGTCGCGACCCATGCCGACATTCTTGCCGGGATGCCACTGCGTGCCGCGCTGGCGGATGATGATATTGCCGGGAACGACAACCTGGCCGCCGAATTTCTTGACCCCGAGGCGCCGGCCTTCGGAGTCGCGACCGTTTCGGGAACTACCGCCGGCTTTCTTGTGCGCCATGGGGACCTATTCCTTTTCCTCGGCGGACTCTTTCTTCTTTTTCTTGTCCGCTGTCTTTGCCTTCTTCGCCTTCTTCACTTTGGGTTTGGCAGCCGCCTTGGCCTCGGCGGCGGTCATCGTTTGGCCGTCCGGGCCGGCGATTTCGGTGATGCGCAGCACGGTCAGGCGCTGACGGTGGCCGTTGGTGCGGCGGAAATGCTTGCGCCGGTGGCGCTTGAAAATGATGACCTTGTCGTCCTTGATCTGTTCGACGACTTCGGCCTTGACCAGGGCGCCCTGCACCAGCGGCGTGCCGATCGTCGCGCCCTTGGCGTCGCCGAACGACAGGATGTCGGCGAAATCGATCACCGTGCCTGCGGCGGCCGGCAGCTTCTCGACCCGAATCACGTCGTTCGGGCTGACCCGGTATTGCTTCCCACCGGTGCGGATGACTGCGTACATGGCGAAACCTGAGCGGCGCAACCCCTGGGGGGTGCGGGAAAGCGCCGAAATATAGTCCGGGCCGACCCCAAGTCAATGGCGGATTTCTGCGGCTGACGGCGGCGCTCGCTGATCGGCCACGGGCGGCCGGTCATGCGCCTTGTGCCCATCCCGATGCCGGACGCAGCGGGTTGGGCGGGAAAAGGGTGCGGCGTCGGGGCAGCCACCGGGCGCCGTGGGCTGGCCGGCTGTCCTTGCCCGTGGCCGTGTGGGTCCCTACCGACCGCTCCGGGTTGGCCTCCAACGAAGAAGGACGACCATGACCGGCCAGGCCCCGCCCCTCGGTGTCGCCGACCTCAAGCTTCCTGAAGCGCTCAAGCGGACTGTCGATGGCGCCTTCGTCAGCGGCCGGCCGATCTGCACCTGTCGTTTCGCGGCTGGCTCGTCACCTTCCGCCGTCGCGGTTCGCTCGTCACTGACGAGGCGACGCGGCGGCGGGTCTACGAGAACTCGGCCGAGGCGGTGCGACTGCACGACCCGAGCGCAAGGGCAAGCCGTTGATCGTCGGTCCCACGCAGTCGACGGCGTCATGCCGGGGTTCCGGCTGCAGGTGCGGCGGTCCTGACGCGGCGGCGGTCGACCGGCGCGACGCCCTTGATGCCGGGCCCGGCGAACATTAGGGTGCGCGCCGACCGCGGAGGGGTGCCAGAGTGGTCGATCGGGACGGTCTCGAAAACCGTTGTACCCGCAAGGGTACCGTGAGTTCGAATCTCACCCCCTCCGCCACATTTAAGTAATTTATATTGCCTCATATTATTGTTCTTCCGGGCGACCGGCAATCGACCCGACGTGTCGCGAGCTTGGCGCACCGCGAGCATCGCCAGTCGGCGTGGTGAGACCGATCTGGGACGCGCCAACGCGGACCGTGTGGTTCGATGTCTCCGTCGGCCGTTGTTGCAGTACCACTTGGTGTGGCGATGTTCTGCCCACCAACGTGGCGGCGACCGCGGCGCGCTCGCGGGATTCTCAGCGCTGGAAGGTGGCGGTCATCGTTACGCCGAGGCCGCCGGCACGAAACCCAGCGCAGCGCGCTGTGCCGGCCAGTCCAACGGCAGCCGGGAACCCGCTATCAGGGCCGCCGCCGTCAGCGCCGGTGGATGGCGACCGTCGAGGATCGCGCGGACGATGTCGGGAGCCAGCCAGGGGTCACTATTGCGCGCGATTTCACAAACTAGCGGTGTTCAGGAAGCCTTTAGGCGATTCCCGGGGGATTGGGGCTCACCCGCACGATCCGCTTGCCGAGGTTGCCGCCGTCGAATAGGTCGAACAGCGCCGCCGGTGCGTTTTCGAGTCCCTCGACCACGTCCTCGCGGTAGCGCAGCTTGCCCTGCTTGATCCAATCGGAGAGATCACGCAGCCCGATGTGGAACTCGCTGCGATAGTCGTGGGAGATGAAATACGACATCGTCTGTTTGAACGGCCAATTCCAGGACTGGCCCGACTCGTTGACACTGTTGTAGTTGTCCATGACGCCGACGAGGGTGACCCGGGCTCCGGCAGTCATCGTTTTTGCTACCGCCGCGGCGATCGGGCCACCGACGTTGTCGTAATACATGTCGACGCCCTTGGGCGCGAGCTTGCGGATGGCCGCGGCAAGGTCGGGCGTAGTGCGATAGTTGATGGCGTCGTCGTAGCCGAACTCCTCGACGATCGCGGCACACTTCTTGTCGGTGCTGGTGAGGCCGATGACCCGGCAGCCGTGGATCTTGCCGATTTGCCCGGCGATGAGGCCGACGTTGCCGGCGGCGCTCGACACCGTCATCGTTTCGCCGGCGCGCGGCTTTAGTTCGCGCAGCACCGAGAAATAGGCAGTGAGCCCACCGTGGCCGAGGACGCCGATCGCGGTCGAAATCGGCCCCATCGAGGGGTCGACCTTGCGGGTGCCATAGGGGTTGCTGACGTAGTGCCCCTTCCCGTCGGCGATGGCATGGCTTTGCCAGCCGAACAGATCGGTGACGATGTCGCCAGGGCGATAATCGGGGTGGTTGGAGATCATGACCTCGCCGACCGCGAAGCCGAACATCGGGCCATGCTGCGGCACCAGTTCGACGAAACGCGGCGTCGCGTTCATCATGATACGCTGCTTGGGGTCGATCGAGAGCCAAATCACGCGCACCAGGTACTTGCCGGGCGGTGGCAACGGCAGGATGTCGTCGACAAACAGAAAATCGTCCAGTGTCGCCCGACCCACCGGGTGGCGGACCAGCAACCACCGCCGGTGCCGCTCGCTGCTCGGCATCTGCAGATCGGCCTGGGCAACGTGTATCTTCGAGATATCCTTGTTCACCGGGGCGCCATCCTCACTGTGAATCGCCTCCGTGGTCCGAATCAGACCCTAGGAGGCTGTCATACAAATAATAATTGTTATCCGCATAGATCAGCGGTGCGGTCAATCGGGCGATGGTAGCATGCGTTCAGGGGGCCTTTGTCACGTTGCCGCACGAAGATCGCGAAGAGCCTGCGGGCCGGCCTTCACCGAGCGCATGCGCTGCGTCGTTCAGATGCGGCGGATAGAACAGAAACCCGTCGCGCACCCTAGTTTTACATCTTAGAGAATTGGGCGCGTCCTGATCGCAACACGACGCCAAGACAGCTAAGACTTCAACGTGCCTGTTGTCTTAGCGATATGTGTTGCAATGAAATCCATGAGGGGCGGAGAAAGCGCATCATAGGGTTCAAGGCCGAGTTTCCGTAAACGCGCGCGAATCTTTCCCATTTTCTTTGGGGCAGTACCGCTTTCAATGATTGACGATACAAAGGCGGCGAACTCGGGCGCTGACCAACCATCCTGCTGGGAGAGTTCCGTGTGAACAAAATCGAGCCCGTAAAACGGATGCCTCTTGTTCTCCACTCGACCGTACATATGCACGCCACATTCTTTGCATGCCCGACGCTGAATCGTGGCAGCCGGATCAATCACCTTGAGTTTTCTGGCGTTTTTCGCGACGGCTAGTTTCTTGCGGGGTACCACGGCAACCATCGAGAACAAAGCCCCTTCAGGTTTCCAGCATTTTGTGCAGCCACATACATGGTTATGAGCCGACTGACTTTTGATCGTGACTTCGACAGGATTGACAGCGCATTTGCAGGTGAGCGTTCCTCCACCGAACTTCCTCTTTCCGACACTAATCCCGCGGTCCACCGATGGGTGGATCGTTAACCTATTTGTCATCTTCT
>SHVP01000083.1 GCA_009694165.1 Alphaproteobacteria bacterium | reverse complement strand
GCAGTCGAGATCGACATTTGATCAGGATCATGGCGACTACGTAGATATCCCGATTTCCTGAAACGAACTGCCGGTCCAAGTTGCGCCAGTTTCGTGCAGTATCGGGTCCTTTCATGCGTCATTTTCTTTTGGTTCTAGGCGGTCTGGCTCTCTCCGGATTCCTTTCTGGCTGCGCCCCGGAAACGTTGTCCACCCGGACTGGCTTTCTTGTGTTTTCGACGGTGTACAGCAACGTGTATGTGCGCTATGCGGCCATCGAGGGCGTGTTGCCGCTCGAGGTGCATGGCAACCCGACCGCCATGCCCAAACCGGATTTCGATGCATTGGTGGAGCGATCAGCGGCCATCCGGTCTGGGTCGCCGCCCCACGCCTGCTGTTGAAGCCGACCCCGACCCCGGCGCCGAGGCATGGGATGCGCGTGGTCGTCGTCTTCAATGCCACCCGGCCCGGCCTCACCGTCGGGGCGATCTGTCGCCGCGGCGCTCTGCCGGTCGACCCGCCCGGCGGGACCACAACCGCCATGATGGCGCTCTGCATCCGCACTTTGGCGCTGAGCCAGCAGGTCGGTCAATTGCCGACCCCGAAGACCTTCGATGGAACCGCCTTCCAGAACCTGCTGGACCAGATGTTGATGAACCTGATGCCGAACGTGTGATCTGCCGACAACACGGATCCGCCATGAGCCGAGCCCCGGGGGGCGGCATGCCCCGGCGGTTGGTCAATAGTTCGCCACATTTCCGGGCCAGCCTTGACGACCAGGGATATTAGCGGATGATCCGCCGAATGAGCCAGCGGTGGAGGCAATCATGTTGAAGAAACTTCTTGTCGTCCTGGTTGCGGGCGGGATTGTCGCCTGTGAACAGAACCCCATGCTGGTGTCGCCGTTCGGGACGACCGGAGCGGGATACTCGCCAACCTTCGTGCAGTACGTCGCCATATCGGGCCCCTTCCCGACAACGATCTATGGCAATCCCTCGCCGTTACCCCGCGAGGAATTCAACCGTCTCATCACCGAACGACTTCAGCTCGAACAGCCCTTTCCGCGCGCCACCTTCTCCACCACCCCCATCCCCGCACCGACCCACGCCTTTCGTCTTGCCCTGGTCTTCAATCCGAGCGAGCGCTATCTGAGCGGATCCCGCATCTGTCGCTCGGGCGATGGGGGCATTTCAACCTTGGCGGCGCAGCCAATCGTTACGGTCACCGCCGTTTTCTGCAGCGGCGACCAGGCGGTCACCGAGGTCGATGCGCGGGCCCAGATCCCCAACGATCCCCGCGATCCGCTGTTTCAGAAGCTGCTCAACCAACTAATGAGCGCGGCAATGCCATGGAATTCGCCGTTCGTTTCGCCTTGCAGCAATCCAGCGGCGGGCCCCTGCTCGTGATCAGCCCCCCTTCGACCGCAAGAGGGGGACCGACGGAGCGGCGAATAGCCAGAATCAGACATTCCGAGGAGGCGTAACGTCGGCATAAGTTGACGGGCCGCCCGGATTCGAGTATCGGTCCCCCCAATATGCCTCTGGCGCTTCTTCGCCGCCGCCGCCGGGCTTGGTCATGAGCTTTACCGACCTTGGCCTGAGCGAGACGGTCCTCAATGCCGTCACCGACGCGGGTTATCGGCACCCTACCCCGATCCAAGAACAGGCGATTCCCATCGTCCTTCAGGGCCGAGACGTGCTTGGCTGCGCGCAGACCGGAACAGGCAAGACCGCCGCCTTCACACTACCGATGATCGACATCCTGGCCAGCGGCCAGGCCAAGGCGCGCATGCCCCGCTCGCTGATCCTCGAGCCGACGCGCGAGCTCGCCGCTCAGGTCGCCGACAATTTCGTGACCTATGGCAAGTATCATCCGCTGACCGTCGCCCTCCTGATCGGCGGCGTCCGGATGGATGAGCAAAACGCGTTGATCGATCGCGGAGTCGACGTCCTGATTGCGACCCCGGGGCGGCTGCTCGACCATGCGCAGAACGGCCGGCTCCTGCTGAACGGGATCAAGATCCTCGTCATCGACGAGGCCGACCGCATGCTCGACATGGGTTTCATCCCGGATGTCGAGAAGATCGTTTCGCTGACCCCCCAGTTTCGCCAGACGCTGTTCTTTTCCGCCACGATGCCGCCCGAGATCCGTCGGCTGGCGGACGCGTTCCTGCACAATCCAAAAGAAATCTCCGTTTCGCCTCCGGCTTCGCCGGCCGAGACCGTCGAGCAGTCGATGGTCATGGTGCAAGAGCGGGACAAACGCGAAGCATTGCGGACCCTGTTGCGCACCCAGAACGTCGCGAGTGCCCTCATCTTCTGCAATCGCAAGAAAGACATCGGGGTTCTCACTGGCTCGCTGCAACGGCATGGCTTCAAGGCCGAGGCTTTGCACGGCGACATGTCGCAGCCGGCCCGCACCGAGACGCTGGAGCGCTTCAAGCAGGGCGAGTTTGGCCTGCTCGTCTGCAGCGACGTGGCGGCACGCGGCCTCGACATTCAAGGACTCCCGTACGTCTTCCTGTTCGACGTGCCGATGCATGCCGAGGACTATGTCCACCGCATCGGCCGCACCGGCCGGGCCGGAATGGTGGGTCGATCGGTCACCCTGGCCACGCCCGGCGACGGAAAGTTCCTTGCTGCGATCGAGCGGCTTATCCGCAAGTCGATTCCGCGCGTAACCCTGAGCGGTCTTAGCGCCAGCCCGACCGAAACCAACCAAGCCGAGGCCGCTCATCCCCCAGTGGTGGCGCGGGAGATTCCGGCGCCCGCCCAGGAGCGGCAACGCGCCCCAGCTCGGCAGGGCAATCGACCGGCAAGGCCCGAGCCGCGGCGCCAAGACCAGCGGGCGAGCGGGACGCCGCCCGGTCAGCTCACGAGGCGCAGGCGCGCCGTCGACGACGACGCGCCGGTCGTCGGCTTGGGCGACCACGTACCGGCATTTCTCATGAACACGATCTCGATTCCGCGCAAACCCGACGAGGTCGACGAAGACCCGATCGAATGAGCGAGGGCAGCGACCTTCTGGTTGAACGCCCGGCTCGGGGTGTACTGCAGTTAACCCTCAACCGTCCGAAGGTTCGCAATGCGCTCAGCAACAACCTGATCAGGTTGCTTGCCGAAGCATTCGCGGCGGCAGCGGCCGACGACGGCATCCTGTCCGTTCTGCTCACCGGTGGAGCCGAAGTGTTTGCCGCCGGTGCGGACATCAACGAATTGAAGGTCCGCCCCGTTCACGGTAGTCCGACCGACGAGCGTTTCCATTACTGGGACTCGATTCAGAGCTTCAGCAAGCCGATCGTCGCCGCGGTTAACGGGTACGCGCTCGGCGGTGGTTGCGAGATGGCGCTGATGGCCGACATCGCCATCGCTGGCGATACAGCAAAATTTGGCTTGCCCGAACTGCGCTTGGGGATCATTCCGGCCCTGGGTGGCACGCAACGGCTCGTCCGCGCGGCGGGCAAGCCGCTCGCCATGAAAATGATTCTGACGAGCGAGTTCATCGATGCCGCAACCGCCTTGGCCGCAGGTATGGTGGCCGAGGTCGTGCCGGCCGCGCAAACGATCGCGCGAGCACTGGCAATTGCCGAGAAGATTGCCGCGCAGCCTCCGCTGGCTGTCCGCGCCGCCAAACAATCGGTCCTCGCCGCCTTCGCCATGTCGCTGGAAGCCGGGCTCGCCTTCGAGCGAACGACGAGCCTCACCCTCTATCAGACCGAAGACAAGCAGGAAGGCGTCAGTGCCTTCCTCGAGAAGCGTCAGCCGACCTTCACGGGGCGTTAGCGCGTTCCGGGTCGACGCCGGGTGACATTCTTTCCCCGTTTGACGCCCTTTCCCCCTTTGGCGCTGGCGGTCGGGCTCTTTCTCTTACTGGGCCGTTTGTTCCCCGCCGCCTGCCGGGCGATCGCTATCGACTTGCTTGCCCAGGCGCACATCTCGGCGCTGTCGTCGAGCAGACGGTCGGGTGCATCCCAATAGGGCATCGCCATCTTGCGTCCTCCCGGGGCGTCATAGATCCATTGACCGACCCCGCCGCCTCGTAGTCCCCCCGGTTACTGTCGTCGACCTTCAGGTAGAACCGATCGTCGGCGATGAGCGCAAACATGGCCCGCTCCACGAAGAACCCGACCCCGCCGAACATGGCACGAGCGGTGACGCCGAGCGGCTCGAGCAGATCCAGGACGTGGTCGCGAAACTCGCGGTTAAAGGCCATGGCAACGCCTCGCCGTAGTTAGTCGCGCTCCTCGAGCCAAGCCTGCTGAATGGCTTCGAGAATGCGTTCGCTCGAACGATTGGGATCGTCGTCAAAACCGGGCAGATCGAGAATCCATTTGTGCAAATCGGTGAACCGGAGGTTGACGACGTCGGTTTCCGGGTGGCGCTCATCCAGTTCGATGGCAATGTCGTGCACGTCGGTCCACTTCATGGCGTTCCCGTTCAACGCGGCTTGTCGATCATCATGTTCCGGGTCGCTTCCGGCAACCGGACGGTCAACCCGTCAAGCTCGTCGCACATGACAATCTGGCAGCCTAGACGCGAGGTGTGCGTGAGCCCGAAGGCGAGATCGAGCATATCCTCCTCTTCCTCCTTGGCTTCCGGAATATGGTCGTAAAATTCGGGGTCGACGATGACGTGACAGGTAGAGCAGGCCAGCGCGCCCTCGCAGGCTCCCTCGAGATCGATCTTGTTACTGTGAGCAATCTCCAGGACCGACGCGCCGATCGGCGCATCGATCTCGAGTCGTTCCCCTTTCGGGGTGATGAAGGTCATTTTCGGCATCAGGAATCCGTCGCCGTCGGCGGCGTCCCGGTGAGCCGACGCTCGAGGCGTTCGATTTGAACGCCCTTCAACGCGTCGCGGATGCCGCGATCCATCCGCAACTCGGCGAACGACCGCGTGGCCCGATCGAGCGCCTCGATCCGGCGCTGGATGAGCGACCGATCCGTTCCGTCTAGTGCTTGTTTCAACGCCGCCACTTCCGTCTCGATCGAATGGCGCCTAGCCGTGTCGAGCAAGTCGCCATCCTTCGCCAGCGCTGACTCGACGGCAAGCACCGCTCGTTTGCCTTCGACCTGGCTCTCGGTCACGAGTCGGCGGTTCATGTCGTCGCGAGCATTGACCATCGAGTCGCGCAGCATCCGTTCCATGTCTTCGGGTGAAAGCCCGTAGCTCGGCTTCACGACGACGGCCTGCTCGCGGCCCGTGGTTTTTTCGCGTGCCGAAACCGTCAGCAGGCCGTCCGCATCAACGGCGAACGTCACCGTAATGCGCGCCGCACTTGCCACCATTGCGGGAATCCTGGTCAGTGTGAACCGGGCAAGCGAGCGGTTCTGATCGACCACTTCGCGTTCGCCTTGGACGACATGGATCATCATGGCGTCCTGCCCGTCCTGATAGGTCGTGAACTCCTGCGCCTTGGCGACGGGAATAGGCGTGTTACGTGGAATAAGCTTCTCCACCAGGCCGCCCATGGTCTCTAACCCGAGCGATAACGGCGTCACGTCGAGTAAGAGCGTGTCCGATCCATGCGTCAGAGCCTCGGCTTGCAGCGCCGCACCAAGGGCGACGACTTCATCCGGATTGATGTCGGCAAGCGGTTCGCGCTGAAAAAATTCGGCGACGCGGCGCCGGACCAGTGGCATGCGCGTCGATCCACCGACGAGCACGACCCCGGACAACCGATCTGCAGTCAGCTTGGCGTCGATCAAGACCTGGCGGAAAATCGCGAGCGTGCGCGCGACGATCGGGTCGACGATTTGTTCCAAACCGGTTCGGTCGAGCCGATGGGCCTTACGCTGGCCGCCGGCCACGATCCACCATTCCCCCGTTTCCTGGGTGGTCAGGCATTCTTTGGCGAGTCGCGCGGAGAATAGCGCTTGCTGCACTTCACCCGGCGACAGGCGATCATGTGGGGCCGCGGCGAGGAAATGCTCCGCGACGGCTTGATCAAAATCGTCGCCACCGAGGGCGGCATCGCCGCCCGTCGCGATGACCTGGAACACGCCCCGTTCGAGCCGCAGAATCGAGACATCGAATGTTCCACCACCCAGGTCGTAAACGGCAAAGAGGCCTTCGGCCTCTTTGTCGAGGCCGTAGGCGAGCGCCGCCGCCGTCGGTTCGTTGACCAGGCGCAGCACCTGCAATCCCGCCAGCCGCGCCGCGTCCTTTGTCGCCGTCCGCGCCGCGTCGTCAAAATAGGCGGGCACGGTGATGACCGATTGGGTCACCGGGCGGCCCAGCGATTGCTCGGCCCTTGCCTTGAGGGCGCGCAAGATTTCGGCTGAGATTTCGACCGGAGAGAGGATTCGCCCGCCGATCCGCAATCGAACCATCTCGCCGGCGGCGGCGGCCAACACCTCATAGCGACGGGTTCCCGCCAGAATCTGCACGTCGTCGATCCCGCGCCCCATCAGGCGCTTGATCGAGCTGACCACGCGCTCGGGTTCGTCCAGCATCACCAATCGAGCGGCGTCGCCGACCAGGGCGCTTCCGCCTTGCGGGTAGGCCACGATCGAGGGAACCAATCCGGTGCCGCCCCTGGGGTCGCGAAGAACCTCCGGCTTACCATCGCGGGCAACTGCGACGAGCGAGTTCGTCGTCCCGAGATCGATGCCGACGGCGATGTCTTGTCCGGCGTGCGGCAGCGGAGTCGCGCCGGGCTCGTGGATGTCGAGAAACGCCATTACGCCGATCCCACCGTCGGCACTTGCCGCAGATGCAATTCGTCGTCCAATCGCTCGAGATAGCCAAGGCGCAGTACGTCCCGCGCCGCGGCGTTGAGGTTCACGGTCGCAAAGGCGGTTGCCAGCGAGCCCAGGCAGTCCTCCGTCTTGGCGGCGACATCAGCGGCCAGCGCGTCGAGCTCCGCTCGGCCGTCGGCGTCCGCCAGGGACTCGCGCATGGCCATCGCCTCGGCCAACAGGCCAGGATCGCTCACCGTATGATCGCCTTCCGCCAGGACCGGCCGGTTCAGCAGCTCCAGCAGGTACCGCCCGCGACTGAGCGGGCTGCGCAACACCTCATAGGCTTCGTTCAAGGCGGTGGCGTGCTGCAGGGAAAAAGCCCGCTCGCTGGCGGTCTTGGTGGCAAAGCGATCGGGGTGAAAGCGGCGTTGAAAACCGAAATATTGGCGTTCCAGTTCCTTAAGATCGATATCGAACTGTTGCCGGATCCCCAGCCGGGAGAAATGGTCGATCGAGCGCGGCGGCTGAATCAGGCCGCAGACGTGGCAAAACAGCGCCCGCGCATCGACATTGGTGCGGCACGACCAGCACACCGCCTGCACGGCGGCGGTCTCAGGGCTCATGCCCTCGGATTTTGAGTCTGACATGAAGGAACGTACGGCGCGGGGCAGCCGCCTGCTAGACGTGAAAGGACTCGCCGCAGCCGCACTTTCCTTTCTCGTTCGGATTCTTGAAGACAAAACCCGACTTCATCTTCTCATCGACGAAGTCCATCTCCGTACCGGCCAGAAACATGGCCGCCTTGGGATCAATCAGGATCGTGACGCCCTTGTCGGCGACGATTTCGTCGAACTCGCTGCGGGCCTCGGCATACTCGAGCGTGTACTGCAACCCGGAGCAACCGGCGGTACGCACGCCGATGCGGATTCCGGCGGCGGCCTTCGGTCGCTTCGACAGCAGGTACTTGACGCGTTCGGCCGCCGCTTCCGTGATCGTCATCATCTGGGACATGTTACCAACTCCTCCGCACCACGGCCGGGCGTCAGCCCGCGTTCTTCAGGTGCTTCGCCCGGTAGTCCGCAATCGCGGCCTTGATCGCATCTTCCGCGAGGACGGAGCAATGGATCTTGACCGGCGGCAGCGCCAGGTGCTGGGCAATGGTCGTGTTCTTGATGTTCTCGGCCTCGTCGAGCGACTTGCCCTTAACCCATTCGGTGACGAGGCTCGACGACGCGATGGCCGAGCCGCACCCGAACGTCTTGAACTTCGCATCCTCGATGATGCCCTCGGCATTCACCTTGATCTGCAGCTTCATGACGTCACCGCAGGCCGGCGCGCCGACGAGACCAGTGCCGACATTGTCGGATGATTTGTCGAAAGACCCGATATTTCGCGGGTTTTCGTAGTGCTCCACGACTTTTTCGCTATAGGCCATAGTAAACTCCTAATCGTTCAACGCGATCAATGGTCGGCCCAATTGATCGACTTCAGATCGATCCCTTCTTGGACCATCTCCCACAAAGGGCTCATTTCCCGCAACTTGCGGACGTGCTTGCGGATCAACTCCGCGGCGTAGTCGATTTCTGTTTCCGTCGTAAACCGTCCGATACCGATGCGGATGGACGTGTGCGCCAACTCTTCCTCGACGCCGAGCGCGCGTAGGACATAAGACGGTTCCAGCGACGCCGAGGTACAAGCCGATCCCGACGAGACCGCGAGATCCTTGATTCCCATCAACAAGGACTCGCCCTCGACATAGGCGAAACTCAGATTGAGGTTGCCGGGGTAGCGCCGCTCGCGATCGCCGTTGAGAAAAACCTCCGGCAGATCCTTGGTCAACGACGTGTGCAGGCGATCGGACAGACGACGGATGCGCTCGTTATCGCCGCCCATCTCCTGTTCGGCCAAGTCGCAGGCGGCGCCGAAGCCGACGCACAGGGGAGTCGGCAGCGTGCCCGAGCGCATGCCGCGCTCCTGCCCGCCACCGTCGATCATGGCGCGCAGCCGGACGCGCGGCTTGCGCCGCACATAGAGGGCGCCGATCCCTTTCGGGCCGTACAACTTATGGGCGGAAATGCTCATGAGGTCGATCTTCATTTCCTCGACGTCGAGCGAAATCTTGCCGACCGCCTGGGCGCAGTCGGTATGAAAAAGAACCCCGCGCCCGCGGCAGATGTCACCGATCTCTTTGAGCGGCTGAATCACGCCGATCTCGTTATTTACCCCCATCACCGAGACGATCAGCGTCTTGTCCGTGATCGCCCGGCGAAGACGATCGAGATCGAGCAGTCCGTTGGGTTGGACCGGCAGGTAGGTGACCTTGAAGCCCTGTTGCTCGAGGTGGCGGCAGGTATCGAGGACGCACTTGTGCTCGGTGACCAGGGTAATGATGTGATCTTTGCGGTCCTTGTAGAACTCGGCGACGCCTTTGAGCGCGAGATTGTTCGACTCGGTCGCGCCCGACGTGAATACGATCTCTTTTTCGTCGGCGCCGATGATGTGAGCCACCTGCGCGCGCGCCGTCTCGACCGCCTCTTCCGCCTCCCAGCCGAATCCGTGGCTGCGCGAGTGCGCATTACCGAACTTCTCCGTGAAATAAGGAAGCATCACGTCGAGGACGCGCGGGTCGACTGGCGTGGTGGCCTGATAGTCGAGATAGATCGGCAACCGAATGTTGGCCCTTGCACGCGTCTCACTCATCGTCATACCCCTTGCTAGGCCGCCGCCCGGCGCTCGCCGGCCCGCAGGCACAAAATGCGCCACGCCGCGAGGAATCCCTCAATGTCCTCCTGGCGCGAGCCCCAACCCAGGCTCACCCGTATCGCGCCGCCAATCAGATCGTCCGCCGCTCCCATCGCCCGCAGCACATGAGACGGCGCCACCTTTCCCGACGAGCAGGCGGCACCGGCGCTAACGGCGATACCGTCCAGGTCCAAAGCGATCACTTGTGTCTCGCTCGGCACGCCCGCCACGGCAAAACAGGACGTGTTGGGCAACCGGGCAACCCTGCCGCCAAACACCCGCGTTCCCGGCAGCCGCCCCACCTGTTCCTCAAGGCCGTCGCGCCAAGCGGCGAGCCTCGGCATGATCGCCAATTCGGCTTGCGCCAGCTCGCAGGCGACGCCAAAACCGGCGATACCGGGCACGTTCTCGGTCCCGGCACGACGAAAAAGCTCCTGCCCGCCGCCGACTTGTTGGGCGCTCAGGGCGACGCCCGCGCGGACGATCAGTGCTCCCACCCCTTGCGGGCCGCCAAGCTTGTGGGCCGACAAAGAGGCGAAATCGGCGCCGACGGCGGCAAGATCGACCTCGACCTTGCCCGTGGCTTGCACCGCATCGACATGCAACAGCGCCCCATGCCGATGGGCAAGTCTGGCGACTTCGGCGATCGGCTGCACGACCCCAGTTTCGTTATTGGCCCATTGCACCGATACAAGCGCCGTGGTCCCACGCGCCCCGAGCACACCGGCGAGCGCATCCAAATCGATCACACCATTCTCATCGACCGGAACGAATGTCGTCGCCGGATCGATCGTCTGTGCTGCTTGGCGGACCGCAAAATGCTCGACCTCGGCAACGATCA
>SHVP01000082.1 GCA_009694165.1 Alphaproteobacteria bacterium | reverse complement strand
GCTTCTTGCGGCAGGGGGTGGGCCCGCGGCAATGGCGGCCGAAGTCAATCTCTACACATCAAGACATTACGAAGCCGATGCCCAGCTCTATGCTCGGTTCACTGCCGAAAGCGGGATCAAAGTGAACGTCGTATCGGCGTCGGCGGGGCAGCTGATCGAACGCCTGCGCAGCGAAGGGGCGAACTCGCCGGCCGATCTGTTCATCACTGCGGATGTCGCCCAGCTGACCCGGGCGCGGGCGGCGGGGCTCTTGGCGCCGGTAAAATCGGGCGCGCTCGAACAGGCTATTCCCAGCTCCCTTCGCGATCCCGATGGTCACTGGTTCGCACTGACCAAGCGCGCGCGCGTCATCGTCTATGCGCGGGATCGGGTCGATCCGGCATCGATTGAGTCTTACGAGGACCTGGCCCATCGGCGTTGGCAAGGAAAGATCCTGATCCGCTCGTCCACCCATGAATACAACCAGTCGCTGACGGCCTCGATGATTGGCGTGCATGGTGTCGAAAAATCGGAGGAATGGGCGCGGGCGCTGGTCGCCAATCTGGCCCGCCCGCCGCGTGGCGGCGATCGTGACCAGATCAAGGGGGTTGCCGAAGGTGTCGGCGATCTGGCGGTGGTGAACACCTACTATCTCGGGCACCTCATGACGTCGCGTGACCCCGAGGATCGCGCCATCGCCGCAAAAGTGGGGGTTATCTTTCCTAATCAGAATGGTTGGGGAACCCATGTGAACATCAGCGGCGCCGGTGTCGCGCGTCATGCACCGCATTGGCAAGAGGCGATCCGCTTCCTCGAGTTCCTGGTCACGCCGGACGCGCAGCGCGTTTTCGCTGAGGCGAATTTCGAGTATCCGGTCAGGCCCGGCGTCGAGACCACCGGCGTGATCCGGGATCTTGGCACCTTCAAAGAGGACGGCCGGTCGCTGGCCGGAATCGGCCGGGTGACGGCCGAGGCAGTGCGGTTGATGGACCGGGTCGGCTGGCGTTGATCGCGGTGGCGGGCCCCCTGGATGTGATGCTTGACGTCCGCCCTGGCTCCGGCATGGTGCGCCTCTTGCTGATCGTGCTGACGTCCGGTTCGAGTTGATGGCTACTCATCCGCTTTCGCCCAACCCAGCCGCCCTGCGTCTTCGATCGCCGGGCGGCTGGCCTTTGGCGGCGATGGCGGTGGCAGGGCTGATCAGTGTGCCGATCCTGGTTGTTTTCGCATCACTGGCCCTGCCGGCGTCGCCGGCCTGGCAGCACTTGGCAGACACCGTTCTCGGGCGCTATGTCGCGAATTCCGTCTGGCTTGCCGTCGCGGTGGGATCGGGCACCTTGGTGCTCGGGACTGCAGCGGCCTGGTTCGTGACCATGTGCCAATTTCCGGGCCGGCGCCTGTTCGAATGGGCGCTGGTCACGCCGATGGCCTTGCCGGCCTATGTGATCGCCTACACCTATACGAGCCTCTTGGACGTCGCCGGTCCCATCCAGGTGGCAATCCGAGCGACCTTCAGGCTTGCGGTGGCCGATTACTGGTTCCCCGAGATCCGCTCGTTGCCGGGCGCCGCCGTGATGATGACCCTCGTGTTCTATCCCTATGTATATCTGCTTGCCCGCGCCGCCTTCGTCGAACAGTCGGTTTGCGTTCTCGAGGCGAGCCGGACGCTTGGCTGCGGGCCGTGGAAAAGCTTTTTCGCCGTCGCCTTGCCCCTGGCCAGGCCCGCCATCGCCATTGGCGTTGCCCTCGCCTTGATGGAAGCGCTGAACGATTTCGGCACGGTGCAGTATTTCGGCGTGGACACCCTAACGACCGGAATTTTTCGAACCTGGTTTGGGATGGGCGAACCGCAGGTCGCAGCCCAGCTGGCAGCGATCCTCGCTTTCGCCGTGTTCGTGCTCATCGGCCTCGAACGGTGGTCGCGCCTGGAGCGGCGCACGTTCCATGCGACCACGCGTTACCGGCCGCTGCCGCGCCTTGCTTTGCGGGGGTCCAAGGCCGGGGCGGTGAGCGCACTTTGCGCGGCCTTGGTAGGGCTTGGGTTCGTCCTTCCCGTCGCCGCCCTGGTGGCTGGCGCCGCCATCGGCGCCAGGCGCATGGTCGACGCCCGTTTCCTGACGGAAGCCGCGAACAGCGTCGTCCTCGCCCTAATTGCGGCGGTGGTCTGCGCGGCGCTCGGCCTTGTCGTCGCCTATGGCCGGCGGCTGTGGCCGCGGGCAGTGACTGGCATTGCCGCGCAGATCGCAAGCAGCGGCTACGCCTTTCCCGGCGCGGTGATCGCGGTCGGCATTCTCGTGCCCTTCGCCTGGATCGATCAACGGATCGACGGGATGGCGCGCGACCTGTTCGGCGTCGGCACCGGGCTCATCCTGAGCGGCACGATCGTTGCCGTCACGTTTTCCTACGTCGTGCGCTTCATGGCGGTTGCCCATGGCTCTCTCGAATCGGGCCTAGCGCGCATCACCCCCAGCATGGACGGCGCGGCGCGGACCCTGGGCTGCAATGTCGGGCAGACGCTTGCCCGTATCCACGCGCCCCTCATGCGTGGCAGCGTCCTTACCGCCATGCTTCTCGTCTTCGTCGAGACCGTCAAGGAACTGCCGGCCACCATCATCATGCGGCCTTTCGATTTCGATACGCTAGCGATCAGGGTCTATCAGCTTGCCGTCGACGAACGGCTGGCCGATGCCGGGCCGCCGGCGCTGGCGATCGTGCTGGCCGGACTTATCCCGGTGGTTCTCTTGAGCCGGGCGGTCGGATTGGCCAGGCCCGGAGCGACCGGGGGTGGCGCCCTTGGTGACTGATAGGCCGGACGCCCTTCGCCTCGACGGTGTGAGCGTATGCTTCGGCGACGTCTTCGCGATCCGGGAGACGACGCTCGCGGTGCGCGACGGCGAGGTCATGTGCCTTCTCGGCCCGAGCGGTTGCGGCAAATCGACGCTCTTGCGCAGCATCGCCGGAATCGAGCCTCTTGCCGCTGGCCGCGTTGCTATTGGCGGGCGCGAGGTCGCGGCGCCCGGCGTCGAACTGCCGCCCGAGGCGCGCGGCATCGGATTTGTGTTCCAGGATTTTGCCCTCTTTCCCCATCTTTCGGTCTTTGACAATGTCGCGTTCGGGCTCAGCGGCTTGCCGCGCGCCGAGCGCAAAGCGCGGGCGGCGCAAGCGCTGGACCAGACCGGTGTCCGGCACCTCGGGCGCCAGTTTCCCCATACGCTTTCCGGCGGCCAGCAGCAAAGGGTGGCACTCGCCCGCGCCTTGGCGCCGGGGCCGCGGCTTTTGTTGCTGGACGAACCCTTCTCGGGGCTTGATGCGCGCCTCAGGGACCAGGTTCGCGACGACTGTCTGCGGGCGCTCCGGGCGACCGGCGTCACCGCCGTGATGGTGACCCACGATCCCGAGGAAGCGATGCTGCTCGCCGACCGGATCGCGATCATGCGCGGTGGGGCGATCGTGCAGGTCGGTGACCCCGAGACACTTTATTTCCGGCCTGTTGATCCCTTTGTCGCTGAGACCTTTAGCGAAGTGAACCGGCTGCTCGGCGTTGTCCGGGGTGGCGCGGTCGAGACCGTGCTGGGCGTCTTGCCGGTGGCCGGGATCGCCGAGCATACGGCAGTTTTGGTGCTGGTGCGGCCGGAGGCGATCATGCTGGCCGACGAGGACGCCGGCGCGCCAGAGGCGAGGGTCGAGAGTGCGCGGCTCCTTGGCCGGGCTAGTCTGCTTGGGCTTTGCATCGAGGCGCCGGAAGTTGGCACCTATCGTTTCAAGGCGCGGGTGTCAGGGCGGTTCCTGCCGGTTCCGGGAAGCCGGATCCGGTTCCGGCTCGATCCGGCGCGAGTCCATGTGTTTCCGAGCGCCACGACGGTAGACCCAGGCCAAGCGCCGTAGGACTTGCCGTTGCGGCGGCGAGGGCCATCTGTCATGATGATCGGACCGATCGCTGCCCGTTCATAGACTTGGATCGAGATCGCGCCATGGGATTGAGCATCACGCATATCATCATCGTAGCGGTGGTCATCGTTCTCCTGTTCGGAGCCGGTAAGATCCCGCGGCTGATGGGCGACGTCGCCAAGGGAATCAAGAGCTTCAAGGCTGGACTTAAGGATGATTCGCAGCCGGCCGAAGGCGCCGACAGCCCGGCTCAGATCACCAAGACAGATGGGTTCGGCACCGGCACGGCGTCGGGTCAGGCGCGGGACGACAGCAAGTCGGTCAAGTCCTGACCTCAACCCGCGCCTGCGGGAGGCGCGAAGGTCCCTATGTTTGACATCGGCTGGTCCGAACTCGCGGTCATCGCAATCGTGGCGCTTGTTGTCCTGGGCCCGAAGGAACTCGCGAGCAGCATGCGGACCCTCGGCCAATGGGCCGGCAAGGCCCGCGGTCTGGCCCAGGAGTTCCGCCGCGGGCTCGACGATCTGGCCCGGGAGTCGGAAATCGACAAGGTAAAAGAGCAGTTTGATACAGTGCGGAACTTCGACCTGGGCCGCCATATCGATACGGCGACGGATGGGCCTTCTACCGCTGCCCAATCCACCACCGTGATACCCACGCCAGATGGGCCCCCGCCCGCTGCAGCCGTTACGGCGGCGGCCGAAAAAACGCTGGCGGCTGGCCCGCCCGTTGCCGGCGACGGGCCCGGACCGAAGTCTTGAACCATGGAAGGCGAATCGGGCGATAGGGGGCTGACCGATAAACCGATGCCGCTACTAGACCATCTGGTCGAGCTCCGGCGGCGGCTCCTCTATGCGGGGCTTGGATTTCTTGTCGCGTTCGTCGTCGGCTACACTTTTGCTGCCGACATCTTCGCCTTCCTGGTCCATCCGCTGGCCAGTATCTTCGAGGGCCAGGCTGGTCGGCGGATGATTTTCACTGGGCTCACCGAAGCATTCTTCACCTACGTCAAGATTGGCCTGTTCGGCGCTCTGTTCATTTCGTTTCCGCTGCTCGCAAGCCAGATCTGGGTGTTTGTGGCACCCGGCCTCTATCGGACCGAACGCCGCGCCTTTCTGCCCTTTCTGTTTGCGACACCCGTTTTTTTTCTGATGGGCGCCGGGATGGTCTATTATTTCGTCTTTCCAGTTGCCTGGAGCTTCTTTCTCGGATTCGAGATCCAACCAACGGCGCCCGATCAGCTGCCGATCCAGCTCGAGGCGAAGATCGACCAGTACCTGTCTCTTGTGATGTCGCTCATCCTCGCTTTCGGCTGCGCCTTCGAGATGCCGGTCCTTCTCACGCTTCTGGTAAGGGTGGGGCTGGTGAGCGCGGCACAGCTCGCTGCCAAGCGCCGCCACGCCATCGTCATCGTCTTTATCATCGCCGCCGTCATCACGCCGCCCGACGTCATCAGCCAGGTGAGCCTGGCGGTGCCGATGCTGATCCTCTACGAGCTGTCGATCCTGGCGGCGCGGCTGATCGAGCGCGGCCGTGCCAAGCGCGAGGCCGAAGACGCTGCCGCCTGACCGGGTAGGGTGCCAGGTGGACGGCGACGGCTCGCCCAGCCTATAAACAGCGCGCAAATCGCCAAGGCCCACCATGCACGACCTCCGTTTCATTCGCGATGAACCGGCCGCCTTTGACCGGGGCCTGGCGCGCCGCCGCCTCGATCCGTGTGGGGCGGCCATTTTGGCCCTCGATGAGGGCCATCGGGGCGCGCTAACCCGCGCCCAGGAACTCCAGGCCCGGCGCAACAAGCTCTCGAAGGAGATCGGCGCAACGCGGGCCAAGGGCGGCGATGCCGCCGCCCTGATGGCCCAGGTGGCGGCGGACAAGGGGGCACAGGCGGTGGCCGAGGCCGAGGCGCGTTCGCTCGGGGCCACGCTTGAGGCGCGGCTTTCCGAGATCCCCAACCTGCCGGCCGACGATGTGCCGGAGGGCGCCGACGAAACCGCCAATGTCGAGCTGCGCCGTCACGGCACGCCGCCCAGACTGCCCCAGCCGGTTCGTGACCATGTCGCCTTGGGCGAGGGGCTGGGGCTGATGGACTTCGACCGGGCGGCCCGTCTGTCGGGTGCCCGGTTCGTGGTTCTGCGCGGCGCGCTTGCCCGCCTCGAACGGGCGCTCGGCGCCTTCATGCTCGATCTTCACACCGGCGAATTCGGCTACACCGAGTTGAGCCCGCCGATCCTGGTCCGTGACAGCGCCCTCTTTGGCACCGGCCAGCTGCCCAAGTTCGGCGCCGATCTGTTCCGGACCACCGACAACTACTGGCTCATCCCGACCGCCGAGGTGCCGTTGACCAACCTTGTCGCCGACGAGATCGTCGAGGAGGCGCGCCTCCCGCTCCGCATGACGGCGCTGACACCCTGCTTCCGTTCGGAGGCGGGGGCGGCCGGCAAGGATACGCGCGGCATGATCCGCCAGCACCAGTTCCAGAAGGTCGAGTTGGTCAGCATCTGCCGGCCCGAGGATTCGGCCGCCGAACACGAGCGGATGACGGCTTGCGCCGAAGAGGTCTTAAAGCGCCTCGGCCTTACCTACCGGGTGATCGTCCTCTGCACCGGCGACATGGGCTTCTCGGCCCGCAAGACTTATGACATCGAGGTCTGGATCCCCTCCGAGGAGCGCTATCGCGAGATTTCGAGCTGCTCGAACTGCGGCGATTTCCAGGCCCGCCGTATGAAGGCCCGCTACCGCCCGGCCGAAGGCAAGGGTAACCGGTTTGTCCATACGCTGAACGGTTCGGGCCTCGCCGTGGGCCGGACCCTGATCGCCGTGATCGAGAACTATCAGCAGGCCGACGGCTCGATCATCATCCCCGAGGCTCTCAGGCCCTATCTCGGCGGCCGCGCGCGGATCGGCGTCGATGACTGACGCCGCGCTCGACCTCGCCTCGGCCCGGATCCTGATCTCGAACGACGACGGCATTCACGCCCCCGGTCTCGATGTCCTCGAGAAGGTGGCGCAAAGCCTGTCCGACGACGTGTGGGTGGTGGCGCCCGACACCGAGCAGAGCGCGGCCTCGCATTCGCTGACCCTGCGGAGCCCGCTGCGCATCAACCGGCTGTCCGATCGCCGTTATTCCGTGAGCGGCACGCCAACCGACGCCGTTCTGCTCGCCATCACCCATATCCTCAAGGATCGCAGGCCGCAGCTGGTGTTGTCCGGCGTCAACCGGGGCGGCAATCTGGGCGAGGACGTCACCTATTCCGGCACCGTGGCGGCGGCCATGGAAGGAACCCTGTTCGACGTGCCGTCCATCGCGTTCAGCCAGATCTACGGGCTCGGCCAACCGGTGAAGTGGGCGACCGCCGAGCATCACCTTCCTTCGCTGATTCGCAGCCTGACCGCCGTGGCGTGGCCGTCCAACACGTTCATTAACGTCAATTTCCCCGATGTTGTTGCACATTCGGTCAAAGGCGTCCGGGTCTGTCGTCAGGGGCGGCGACGCCTGGGCGGGAAATCGGTGGTCGAAGAGCGTTTCGATCCGCGTGGCACGCCCTACTACTGGCTTGGCGTTACTGCGGCCGAGGAGGAACTCGATTCCGAGACGGATCTTGCCGTCGTCAAGGCGGGCGCTATTGCCGTCACGCCGCTCGTCCTCGACCTTACTTACGCGCCGATGATCGGGCCCCTGCGCAAGGCACTGCGGTGACGGTCGAAGCGCGCAAGATCCGCCTCGTCATGCGTCTGCGCAAAGGCGGGATTTCGGATACGCGCGTCCTCGCGGCGATCGAGCGGGTGCCGCGCGAACTGTTCGTGCCCGATACGTTTCGCGATCAGGCCTATGAAGACCTGGCGCTGCCCATCGGCTACGGGCAGACCATCAGCCGGCCGATGGTCGTCGCCGCCATGAGCCAGGCACTGGATGTGACGGACCGGATGACGGTGCTCGAGATCGGCACCGGCTCCGGCTACCAGACGGCGGTTCTCGCCAAGCTGTGCCGGCGCGTCTACACGATCGAGCGCCATGCCCCGCTGCAACAAGGGGCGGAGGCGCTGCTGCGGCGCCTCCGCATCCACAATGTCACCGCCCTGGCCAGCGACGGCACCCGCGGTTGGCCCGAGCAGGCGCCCTTCGACCGAATCCTTGTCGCCGCGGCGGCCGCCGAGATCCCCCAGGCGCTTGCCAATCAACTTGCAATCGGTGGCATCATGGTCTTGCCTGTCGGCAAGACCGGCCGCGCCCAGACCTTGGCCAGGCTGCGCCGCACTGAAGAGGGATTCACACGCGATGACCTGTTCGATGTGCGCTTTGTGCCACTGGTTGATGACGGTACGGCGGCACGCCTGGCGTGATCGACGCGATGGGCGTGATCGACACGACGGGCGTGGTTGAGCAGGTGGGCGTGGTTGAGCAGGTGGGCAAGAGGCCAAGATACCTGGTGGCACTGCTGCTGATCCCCTTGGCGCTTGGCGTCGGCTGCACTCGTTCCGGGCCGCCGGCTCAGGTTGGCGGCAAGGCCCAGAGCCAAGCTGGGCGGTATGCCGCGTCGGCGCCGGCCGGACAGACGATCGTGGTCGGCGCTGGCGACACCGTCCATGGACTGGCCGCGCGCCATAACGTGACGACACGGGACCTGATCACGGCCAACACGCTGCCGCCGCCCTACCGTCTGCAGGTCGGGCAGACGCTGCGCGTGCCATCGGGGCGCGACCACACGGTCCGTGGCGGGGAAACGCTGTACGAGATTTCCCGCCGCTACGGCGTAGACATGTACAGGCTTGCCCACCTGAACAGCTTGGTGCCGCCCTACACGCTGAGCCACGGCCAGCGGCTACGCTTGCCGTGGGATGGAACGATTGTGGCCGTCGCTTTGGCACCGCCGACATCCGGCCGCCTTCCGCCGGCCGAGGCAGCGGACCGTGTGGGAGGCAATCGCGGGTCGGCCAGTCAGGGGTCGGCCAGTCAGGCGGTGGGCCGCGTCACCGTCGAACCGATCCAGCCGCCGCCTGCGGCTCCAGTTGTGTCCCAGGTAGCACCCCAGGCGGTGTCAGATCAGGCACTGATGGCGCGGGTCGAAACGCCGCCGCGGCCTGATGGGGCGGGGTCGTCGGTCGTCGAGGCGACAGCGCCACGCCAAGCCGAAACGGCCTCGGGCGCATCAGGCGAACCCGCCATGGCGCGGGGGACTGCGGTTGGCGCAACGGCCGAGCCGCCGCCCCGGACCGCCGGGAGGTTCCTGTGGCCGGTGCGCGGGCACGTCATCTCCGAATTCGGGGCGAAGCCGGGCGGCCTGCACAATGACGGCATCAACATCGCCGTGCCGCGCGGCGAGCCGGTGCGGTCGGCAGAAAACGGCGTCGTCGTCTATGCGGGCAGCGAGCTCAAGGGCTTTGGCAATCTCTTGCTCGTTCGCCATGCCGACGGCTGGATCACCGCCTATGGCCACAACGACACCCTGTTGGTCGGGCGGGGCGATGCCGTCAATCGTGGCCAAGTCATCGCCCGGGCCGGGGCGACCGGCAATGTGAACACGCCGCAGGTGCATTTCGAGCTCAGGCGCGGAACGCGGGCGGTCGATCCGCGCGGTTACCTCGCCGCCCAGACCACGGAACTGACTACGCTGCGGAACTGACCACGCTGCGGAACCGAACGTTGGCCGGCGGTCAGTTGACCTCGGCGACCTCGCCCAGGACCGGGCCGATCTTGGAGTTGATGACCAGATCGGTGTAATCGTCGGGATCGGTCGGATCGCGGTTTATGATCGCGAGCTTGGCACCATTCTCCTTGGCCAGCAGCGGAAATCCCGCCGCCGGATAGACGACCAGCGACGAACCGACGGCGAGAAAGAGGGCGCTCGCCAGCGTTTCCTTCTTGGCCTCACGAATCGCCGCCTCGCGAATCGCCTGGTCGAAGGAAATCGCCTGGCCGAAGGAAATCGTGGCCGCCTTCACCGGCGCCCCGCAGGCGTCGCAATAGGGGACCCGCTCCTCGCGCTCGAAGGCTTCGCGGATCGGATCGATCTCGTAGCGTGTTTTGCAGGCGACGCATTTCGCGTAGGTGCCGTTGCCGTGCAGCTCGATCACCTTGAGCGGATCAAGGCTCGCTTTCTGGTGCAGTCCGTCGACATTCTGGGTGATGACGGCGCTGACGATGCCGCGACGGACCAGGGCCGCCACTGCCCGGTGGCCGCGATTGGGCTCGCCGCGGCGAACATCCCGGTCCATCAGGAATTTCAGGCGCCACGCCGCGCGGCGGGCGTCTTCGGAAGCGAGAAAATCGCGGAAGTCGATCGGTGTGTGACGTGAACAAATCCCGCCCGGGGATCGGAAATCGGGGATGCCCGATTCGGTGGAAATGCCGGCGCCGGTGAATACCACCGCGCGCCGGCACTCCGCAACCAAGCGGCGGAGCGTCCTGAGATCAGCGCCGCCCACCGTCATGTGTCACGCGTCTACTCGTAGCGGCCGACGATGGTGATGGCCGCCACGTTCCGGTGCGGCTGGCCGCCCAGATTGTGGGTGAGACCGAGGCGCGGATCCTTGAGCTGGCGGTCGCCCGCCCGGCCCAGGATCTGCAGGTACATCTCGTAG